>JAEZKE010000062.1 GCA_023436175.1 Methanobacteriota archaeon | reverse complement strand
CTGAGCTGATCCCTTAAATCCTGTTGAGGTAGTGCATTCAGGTAATCTGCATCAATTACATATAAAACAATGATAGTGCCGCCCAAACTTGCCATTGAAATCGCTTCTTCCCCTGCTTTTTCCGCTTGTTTGGAATTATCTGTAGCTAACAATATTTTTTCAACCATAGATTTTTTACCTCCAACTATTAAACTATCTCCAAAAAATCTATTTTTGTCTGTATGCTTTGCTTTTTTTTAAATCCTCAAAAATATATAAAAATTTTCGAATGTTTCAAGAGTTAGAAAAATACGTGTATTTTTCTAAATTTTACTCTATATTATGTATGAAAAGGAATAAATAATATACCATGGAAATTCTCATACAATCCATTGGAAAAGTAGAAAACGAAATTCTCAGAATGCTGGAGAAGCCTTTAGAGAAAATATTTGGTATTAGATGTCGTGTATCAAAAGATATTTTAGAAATACCAGAAAGAGCTTATAATCCATCTAGAGATCAGTACAATTCAACAGAAATTCTGTATTCCATGATGAATATCCTGAAAACAGGTTCTAAACACGTTATTGGTATAACAGAAGTAGATATTTATGCTCCCCGGCTAAATTTTGTCCTTGGAGAAGCTGAATATCCCGGGCAATTTGCAATAATATCTTTACGTAGATTAAAGAGCCCAAATAAAAAATTATTTTTAAAAAGAGTTTTAACAGAAGCGGTACATGAATTAGGTCATACTTTTGGACTTCCTCATTGTGGAAATCACCTTTGTGTGATGCACTTTAGTAACAGCGTTTTAGAAACAGATATCAAAGGACCAGGATTTTGTAAAGATTGTCTGAGTAATCTTTCCGGATAATATCATTGATTTACTAATTATATAATTTAAAGATAAAATTGATTTAATTTCATAACCCCCCTAACTTAATTTAACAGACCAAGATATTTACTTTTAATTTTCGCATATTCTTCCTCTGATATTGCGCCCATATCAAGTAATTCTTTTGCCTTTTTAATTTCATCAAGAATACTGACTTCTGCAGCCTGTTCCTGAATATCTTCCACTTCGTTATCAAAAGCATTTTCACTTTCTGCATCTAATAAAACTTCATCTATTTCTTTATCATGCGTATTTTCATCTTTTATGGTTAGCTGCGATTCTTTTTCATTATTTACTTCCGTATTAACGGGGTTTGCGTTTTCAATATCTTCATTTGATGCTTTTTTTAAGCTAGCTCCACAGCCGATACAAAATTTAGAATTTGGATTATTCTCAAAACTACATTCAGGGCAAATAAGAGAGCTCATCTCAATTTCATTCATCTCAGGTTGGTTTACACCAGTTTCAAGCAAGTTGCTTCCACAGTTAATGCAAAATTTAGAATTTGATTTATTTTCAGATCCGCAGCTGGGACACACAATCGAGTCAGAATTAATCTCATTTACTTTAAGCGTATGTACTAGGGATTTATTTAATTCGTTTCCACAACCGATGCAAAATTTCGCGTTTTCAAGGTTTACAGTCTGGCATTTTGAGCAAATATTCTCAGTCTCTTTTTTAAGTTCTTCATCTGGATTGATGCCTCTTCTTCTCAATTCTAGTCTTCTCTTTATTTCTTCATTTGAAACCATGATTTTCCCCTCTTAGTTCAATGACTATAGTACTGAATATTTAATGGTCAAAGGTTATTTTAAACTTTTCTAAAGTTTCAGTACATCTATCCAATATTATGTACTTTATATAGTCTTATATCCCATATATATGATTTAAACCTAATATATATCATATTACAGCATTAAAATACACTTATATTTAAATATACATATTTTATGACTTAATACTTTACATAAATATATAAAATGTTATAAATTAACTATTTAAATTCAATTAATTCAAAAAAAATCTATTATCAGCGAATGAATAAAAAAAATAATAAAGTCCCTATAAAAAGAAGTTAATCTAATTAGATTTTGTGTTCCACTTTAAGATTAAATTGCTATTATACCCTTTTAATCTTCTTATTGATAACCTCCTTTATTATCAAAGGCAATGGAGTTCTATCTCCAAATACATTGGTTTTTCCAGATAAGATTGCTTCCAGTATACTATCAACAGAAAAATCAGCTTCAAATTCTGTTACACAGCTCCCAATTGCCCCTAAAAAGTGTGCATCACTTGCCCCAATTTGAGGTATTCCCCTCTCCTCAGCAAGATTTTTTGCCCTCCAGTTGGAATAACCAAAAATATACCTTGAATTTAAGGTTTCCATGGCATCGATGTCTAATTTTTTAACTTTATCACACAAGCCTTCCCTGTAGCGTACAAATGGGTGTGGAACAATGGCAATTCCACCAGCTTCCCTTATTGCTTCAACAGTTTCCTCCGGAGATAATCCCCTTTTTATCTCTTCATTTATTCCTATTGCCACGATATGTCCGCTGTTGCTGCTTACTTCCATTGCAGGCAGCACTATAAAATCTTCCATATCTTTAGACTCTTCAATTCCGACCAATGATCCCTTAATGCTGTTGTGATCTGCTATTGCAATCGCGTCCAATCCTATACTCCGCGCCTTCTTAATTATATCTCTAGGACGTGCTGTTGAGTCACTAGAGTACGTACTATGTATATGTGGGTCTAATATCATTTATAAATCCCCCATCTGTCAATCGTATTTTAATTAATTAAAGCATATCATTTATATATGAAATTTTCAATATTTTGATTTAATTGCTTTTATAAGCCCTGCAGGTCCAGTCATCATCACATCTCCAGCAGGAGCAGCATAATGTACATTAAAATCAGTTTTCTCCAAAACTTTTCTGCGAGGTCCTGTAGCAACTATAGCTTCAAAATCTCCTATTGGTCTTAAAGACCAGGCCCCATGCCCATGATCTTCATGTACTTCTTCATGAGTTATGGATCCATCTGCCAATTTATTCACAAATAGTTCTATCTTATCAGGCGTCATATTACGAGTATGATGCTCAAATACACCCATGATTTTCCCGCCGTCGAATGCAGCCGCTAAAGTATGTCCATTTCCAATATCCATAACTATGAATTTTTCAAGGGCCTTTACATATCGGTCGCATGTAGCACCGCAGACAGATGCAAATTTAGAGTCCATTATAGTAGTTTTATAGTCCATAACTGATCTAAATACCGCATTAATCCTTGTAAAATAATCAGGAGCTTTTCCAAAGTATGCAAATGTTTCAGGTATTTTTGGAACATCTAGTTTTTCCCTTATTTTCATGAATCTGAAATTCCTGTCTCCAACTCCCTCCATAAACCCATGATCCTGGACTGCCACCCCTAAATAATCAAAATGTGGATCTACATCAAATTTAGATAATGCCTCTCTTATTGCGTTTAGATCAACATCTTTAAACTCAATTTGGGTTAAATCAGGATATTTTTCTACCTCCGATGGAGGCACTATCTCAATCCCTAAAGACTTTACAAAATTTAAATCGTCTCTTATTGTCCTTGCGGCATTTTCTGTCATTAAAACCCTATAATCTTTTAAATGATCTTTAACAGCTCGAGATATGGGGCCTCCACCCATGGTTTCGCCGTTTATAAATAAATCCCCTTCTACTCTGGCTATTCTATCTGCAACTATCTTTGTGGGAGAGGGCATTACCAGTTTCGGAGAATTTTCAATGGCTTCATCGCTGTCATAAAGCATGATATCCTGGGTACCTGAACCTACGTCAATTGCTAAAATCTTCATGTTAGTATATTTGATTTTATATTATAATAAAGCATCAAATCGGATACATGCTTATATTAAGTACCTGTTCAGTATTCAGGAAATAATTCGTTGAACAATTAATACACTGAGTAATATTTAATCAGCGTTCTCTTTTTGTATTTTAAACTTTTTAGATACTATACTTTTTAATATCCCTAATAAATTAATTGTACAAGTTTAATTAAGTATTAAGTTGGTCGAATTCATTTATACAAAAAATTATCATGTTTAATCTAGAATTTATATAAATGTGATTAACTATGCTTTGATCATTTATTACTAAATTTTATTATATGGTAAAATTTAAATATGAATCCAAAAATAAGATTATTCCCATAATAGATTTTCAACAAATCTATAAAAATATAATAAATTTACAGTATTATATTTAAAAAATAGGGATACTTGATAACCAAGTGTTGCATGAAAATGAAAGATTATTTAATTTTAATAGATAAAGGGGGCGGAAAAAATACGTAAAAGTTATTTAATGTTAATATTGTTTATTTTAGCTTTTTTTATAACTGTCAGCAACGTTTCAGCAGCAAGCGTTACACCTAATCAGGTTGCCAATTCGTCTGCTGCCGTAAAAAATTATGTGGATACAAATCACAAGCTTCCAGGTGGCGTAAATATATCTGGAAATAATGTGAACATGCCTAATTATTTAGGAGTCTCAACATCCGCAGTATTAAACATCAATAAAAGTTCAAACACTGCAATTACCATTAAAAACTATGGAGCTGCACCTAGTCCTTCAGAAACCATTACAACTAGAACTATCAGTAAGTCCGAGTATCTGAGCATGGCAAGTCGTATAAAGTCATATATGGACACCAACGGACGTGCACCTAACTATGTCACCACCAGTACAGGAAGTACCATCCGTTATGAATCAATGATTTACATGTTTTCACAGATTTTGAGTTATTATAATACAAATAAAGTTCTACCAGCCAGTGTTACAGTAAAATCATGGGCAACTGTTATTTCAAATCCAAATATAATAGGCAGTAAAGATTATGGTTACGTGGAAAAGAAAATTTACGGAAATAAAAATTCTAACCAGACTATAGTCCTTATAATTGGCGTGCATCCTCAAGAAAATGGAATACACACTGCCATTGCTAATGCACTGGCAAGTAAATCATCTAAACTTACTAAAAGATACGTGCTTTATTATGTTCATGTAACTAAAGACGTCAATGATTATGATAAAAGCAGGATGAATGGACAAAAATTAGCTCTATATATTGTAGTTCCAGATGTTCCTAAAGAACACCCCATGTTAGTTGTGGATAACCACGAAAATCACGGTGCAGACAGTGGATACAAATATTACAGATTCTTATACCCAATTTCAAAAACTTCCATTACAACAACCTATGCTAACAAAATAATTAGCCAAATGAAACTAATTAATTCCAAATCATCGACTTTAATAATATATACTCCCCCAAATCCAACAAGCCCTCAATACGTCACAATACCAATTGCAAATAAAGGAATAACCACTTTAATCTACGAAACTTATATCAGTGATTCAACAACCCAGAAAGCAATCGATGCAAACGCTCTTATCGATGCATTAGATAGTTTCGATAAACCAGTTGATACTAAAAGTCCAACTGTAACTGTTAGTCCATCTGGAGGCACGTTTAACACCCCACAAACTGTTACTTTAACTACAAAAGACCCAGATAGCACTACAACAACAACTTACTACACCACCGATGGATCTGACCCTAAAACAAGCAACACTCGATCCACATATACCTCTTCAATAACTCTTAACAGCAATACAACTCTGAAATTCTCTGCAGTTGACCCTGCAAATCACTGGAGCCCAGTTTACACTGAAACATATATCATTAATACAGTTCCTACAGTCCAAATCATAGATCCCGCAAACAAAGCAGCAAACGTAGCGGTCAGCAAAGTGATCAAAATTACATTCAGTGAATCCATAAAAAATGGAACTGGATGGATAGAACTCAACGGCGGTGGAAAAGCAGTACCATTCACAACATCAATCAACGGCAACGTGTTAACCATAACACCAACTAATGCACTGGTTAATGCAACAACTTACAGTTTAATCTTACATACAGGAAGTGTAACAGACTTAACAGGAAACAAATTAGCATTATACTCCAGTTCGTTTACAACTGACAGGACAGCGCCAACAGTCCAAACCATAGATCCAGCAAATAGTACTGTAAATGTTTCAGTTAACAAAGTAATTAAAATTACATTCAGTGAATCCATAAAAAATGGAACTGGATGGATAGAACTCAACGGCGGTGGAAAAGCAGTACCATTCACAACATCAATCAACGGCAACGTGCTTACCATAACACCAACCAGTAACTTATCCAAAGGAACCAAATACAACTTAATCTTACACACAGGAAGTGTAACAGACTTTGCAGGCAACAAATTAGCGCTATACATAAGCTCATTTACAACTAATAGCACAGTCCCAACCATCGATAAAGCAGCTCCTCAAATAGTTTCAACTAATCCAAAAAACAATGCTACGGGATACTCAAGAACGGCAGCCATTTCCATTAAATTCAGTGAAAACATTGCAGCAAGCACATACTGGTCTAAAATATACATCAAAAACCTCAGTACAGGAAAAATAGTTGGAATAACTAAAAGCATAAATGGAAGCACATTGATCCTTAAAATGAACTTAAATAGATATGCTTACAACTGGTATCAGGTTTACATTCCAGTGTCAGCTGTAAAAGATAGTGCAGGCAATAATTTAGCTGCAGGGTACACTTTTAAGTTTAAAACAGGGTAATAAACCATTCGAAAATCATAGCTGGCAAAAATCAAAGATTTTTACAGCGTCAAAATCTTCAATTTTGACAGATTTTCGGTGTTTGCGAAACGTAGCTGGAGAAAAATGCAAAGCATTTTCCTACGCGTCAAAAATCATGGATTTTTGACAGTTTCGCAACCGTAAAAAATTTTCAATTTCTTTACATGCCCCAAAATTCTACAAATTGAGGGTTTTTCCTTTTTCTTTTTATTTTAATGTGTTATGTTTTAATTTCTACTAAATGCTTTTTTTTGATTTAATAAAATGGAAAAAGATTATTTTAAGGTATAATTATATTTATTTAGTTTATTCAAATAATATTAATATATATTGATATAATTAGACAAAAAGGACTATTTTATACGTTTTTTATCTAATTTTCTGTATTTTTTTAACTATTTTAATAATATTTTTTATTATATGGTTTTATTATTGATTTTATTACTTATTAATAATTAGTTAGTAATAAATAATATTAAAATACCATAATAATACAAAGTATTAAATATTACTTCTTTTAATTTGTATGTGATGGTAATATTCAAAGGAGGTAGAATATTAATGACTTAAAAAGATTAATTTTCATATATAGAAAAAAATCGCGAAAGATTTCAGAAAATAATAGCAAAAAAGGGTGAATTATGAAAAATAAAAATTTAAAAAAAATTTTAGTCTTTATAACTTTTTTTGTAGCCCTAACTTTATTTATGGGGGCTGTATCAGCAGCTAGTTATACAATTAATGATGTAAAACTGGCTTCAACTGGTGTTAAAAATTATACAGAAACTCATGATAATGTACCGGGTTATGTAGATGTATCTTCTAAAAATAGTACTACACCTTCGTTTTTATATACACTTACTAAAACAACAGTGCAACTTAATTCAGGTTCTACCTCACCTGTGACTATAAGTAATGTGAGCAGTGCTCCCAGTCCTTCTGGATCTGCAACAGGTACGTTATACAAATCAGAATATGTTGATGTTGCAAGTAATATTAATTCGTTTATAAGTTCTAATGGCCGAGCACCTAACTATGCATCAACCAGTTTAGGAAATGTTCGTTATGAATCACTGGTTTACACATATGCAAAGATAATAGATTTTTACCGTGACAGTGACCGATTACCTAATTATGTGACAGTAAGTAGTATTGCAGGTGTAGATTCTACAGGAGTGGTGATTGATAATGTTGCACCTATCGTAAGTAATAACCTTGCTTCTGGCTCATATAATACCACAAAAAGTGTGACTTTAACAGCTACTGATCACGTTGATCCCAACCCTAAGGTTTATTACAGTACTAATGGTGGATCTACATGGAATTATCAAACTAAAACTGTTACATTAACCCTTAATCCAGGAGTAACAACTTTAAAATATTATGGTCGTGATGCAGCAGGTAATACTGGCTCAATACAAACAGCAACTTACACAATTGATACGACAGCACCAACAGTAACTGTAAGCCCCGCAGGTGGAGTTTACAATACTACACCAACCATAACTCTAACTGCAAGCGATAATCTTGACTCAAGTCCAGTTATTTATTACACTATAAATGGCACTAACCCCACAACTTCAAGTATACGGTACACAAGCCCTATAACCATAGTTACCACTACTATTTTGAAGTTCATGGCTGTAGATGATGCAGGTAATAAGGCACCTGTTCAAACTCAAAATTACACATTAACTACAATGTTGAATAATACTGTATTAAACCGCAATACAGGTCAAATTTATTCACACATTCAAGATGCCATAAATGATATTTTGACATCTAATGGCAATATTATCGAAATTACCAGCGGAACATACATAGAGGACATTATTTTAGATAAGATACTTACATTAAGGCCTGTTTCAGGTTCAAATGTAATACTTCGACCTGCAATCCAATATAGCCCGACAATTAGGATTATTTCCTCTGGAAGTGGTTCAACAATTCAGGGCTTAACAATAAAAGGGGATAACAGTGCATCTATACAATTTGATCCTGCAAATAATTGCATTATCGCCAACAACACCATAACATATAGCAATGGACTTTATATTTACGGTTCAAACAATATAATAACAGGAAATATTGTAACAAACACTTTTTGGGGAATTGACCTTAGTCTGTCGTCAAATAATACCGTGACTGGAAATACCATAACAAACAATGATTATGGAATTAGTGTCTCTTATGAAGGCAATAATACAATAACTGGAAATACCATAACAAACAATGTGAATCGTGGAATTTCCATGTTGGAATCATCTAATAATACCGTGACTGGAAATACCATAACAAATAATGAATATGGAATTTACAATTACTCCTCAGACGAACGTTATAGCAATAATAACATTAACTTCAACAGCATTACAGGAAATGATTATGGACTTTACATGACCGGTAATCCGAATGCAACAGTAAATGCAACAAACAACTGGTGGGGCTCTAACAACCCCACAGTTTCATCAGGTGACCCAAGCGATATCTGTATAGTGGGTGGAAACGTAACATATACTCCCTGGCTTTCAGAAGATATTTAATTAGACTTAAAATGGATCTTATGATCCTTTTTCTTTTCTAGTTTTTTGAAAATTTTATGTCTTAGTTTCGTATGGGCCCCTAATTATTACTAATTTTTATTATATTATTTATAAATTCACAACAAACATCCCATAAGATATGAAAGTGTGATTAAATTCACAACAAATGTAATAAGAACATACTATAGCTCACAATAATGTGCTTAAAAATGTAAAGGTAAGTGATAACTAGTGATACTGGAAAAGAAATAAGTATTTCTTTTTAATAAGAAAAGGAGGAGGTATAATACAAAAAATTTATTTAATGTTAATACTATTTGTTTTAGCACTGTTTTTAGGTATAAACAGCACGTCTGCAGCAAATGTTACCGCAGACCAAGTAGCTAACGCATCTGAAACCGTAAAAACCAATATAGAAACAAATCACGTGCTCCCAAATAATGTAAATGTATCTGGAAATGTAATGAACATGTCCAATTACTTGGGAGTTTCGACTACAGCCATACTAAATATTAACAATAATAACTCAAACATTACAATTAATATAAAAAGCTTTGGAGGCGCACCAAGCCCTTCAGAAATCATTACTGCTCGAAATATTAATAAAACAGAGTATTTAGATATAGCAAGCCGTGTAAGAACATACATGGATACTAACGGACGTGCACCCAATTATGCTACTCAAACAAGTACAGGAAGCACTATCCGTTATGAATCACTGGCGTATATGTTCTCACAAATCCTGAATTCCTACAAAACAGCCGGCGTTTTACCCGACTATATTACAGTAAACCCCTGGTCAACTGTATCTAATTCAAGTACAATATTTTTCAGCTTAGATCAAATAAACACTGCAGCTGGAAACGTTAAATCATTTAAAGATATTAATAATCGACTTCCAAATTATGTAACTATCTCCGGAACCCAAGTGAGCATGCCTTCATTCTTGAAACTCTCAACCACAATATTATTAAATATTAATGCTAATTTAAACGTTTCAATTGCCCTTAAGATTTGTGGAAACGCAACAAACACACTAGAGACAATTAAAAGTGAAGATATTGGCCAGGCAGAATACCTAGATATCGCAAGCCGTGTGAAATCTTTTATGGACTCTAATGGGAATGCTCCTAATTATGCATCAACCAGTTTAGGAAAAATACGTTACGAATCACTTGTTTACATGTTCTCACAAATCCTGAATTCCTACAAAACAAACAACAAAACTCTACCAAATTACATCACAGTATATCCATGGGTAAATGGTACAAATGTAATCGGTAGCACAGACCGTGGTTATGTGGAAAAACTATATTACGGAAACCAGAGTTCAAACCAGACTATAGTCCTTATAATTGGCGTTCATCCACAGGAAAACGGAATACACACAGCAATTTACAACGCGCTGGAAAACAAATCTGAAAATCTCAGTAAAAGATATGTCCTTTACTATGTTCATGTAACCAAAGATGCCGATAATTACAGTGAAGGAAGAATGAACGGGCAGTTATTAAGCTTAAATATTGTAGTTCCTGACGTTCCAAGTGAAAATCCAATTTTAGTAATGGATAATCATGAAAATCATGGTGCAGATAGCGGATATGATTATTATAGATTCTTATACCCAATTTCAAACACCACCATTACTACAACCTACGCTAACGATATAATTAATCAAATGCCATTTTTGGTGATATATTACCCTCCAAACCCTACAAGTCCCCCATATGTCACAGAACCACTTGCAGAACAAGGAATAACTACCATGATTTATGAAACTTACGCGTATGATTCTATAACTAAGAAAATATCCGACGCAAATGCCCTAATCGATTCATTAGATATTATATAATGAAACTACAAATGGCACTAACCAAACGATGACTGCTAGTCCAAATAAGGGCTTATTTAACACGTAAAAAACAGTGAGTTTAACTAAAACAGATCTAGTAGCACTGCAACAATTTATTATACAACAGATAGTTCTAATCCTCAAACAAGCAATACAAGAGCAGAATATAAAATTCCAATTAATATAAGTACAATTACAACTTAAAGTTTGCAACAGTTGATGAAACAGGTAACTGGCCACCAATTTACACAGAAACTTATATACTCGACACTGTAAGGCCCAACATTCCAAACTATTACTTTAAAAATGAGCGAAACTGGAAATATTTATTATACTAAAAATGGAATTATACCCGCAGCAGCAAGCACCAAATACACCTGTCCAATTACAATAACATTCACGACCACATTAAAATTTATCGCAGTGGACACAGCAGGTAACAAATCCCCAGTTTACACTCAATATACAATTGATAGAACATCCCCCAAGTAACTTCAACTAATCCCCCAAAGTCACACTACAAGATACTAAGAACAGCTTCTATCCAAATCAAATTCAGTGAAAACATAAAATCAAACATTAAATGGCCCAAAATACATTAAAAAATCTTAGAACATTGAAAAAAAAGCTGTAATTAGTAAGATAATAAAAGATAACGCATTATATCTTAAAATGAATTTAAGAAGATATACTTAAAACTAGTACCAGATTTATATTCCATATTATGCTGTTAAAGACATTGCAGGGAATAATTTAGCTAAAAGTTACGTTCTTATAATACAAAACTTCTTTTTTTCTTTTTAAACGCAAATTATTAACATTCTCATAATCTTATTTTTGCATATTCCATAATTATTACTAACTAATATAAAATTATGATTTAATTCACAATTAATGTATTAAATCATATTAAAGTGTGATTTGATTCACAACAAATGTAATAAAATCATACTGAAATTCACAATAATGTGCTTAAAAACATAAGCCTAAGTGACAACTAGTCATACTCGAAAAGAAAATAGTATTTCTTTTCAATAGAAAGGGGGTGAAAAAATTACAAAGTAAACAATTTTTTGAGTATTAATAATACTATTTTAAACTTTATTATGAAGTATCTGTAGCAAATGACACAGATACTACCAAAAAACGCTGGAGGTGAATTATGAAGAATATTAAAAGAATTTTAATATTAATGAGCTTTTGTATGGTATTAGCCCTATTTATGGGAGTTGTTTCAGCAGCGAGTTTGAATCTCACTGAAACGGAACTGGCTTCAGAAGGGGTTAAAAATTATACGGAAGCTCATGGTAATATACCTGGTTATGTGATGGTATCTGATAAGAACAGTAGTGCACCATCGTTTTTAAAGACGCTTACTAAGACTACGGTGCAGCTTAATTCAGGTTCCACAGCATCTGTAAATATAAGCAGTGTAAGTAGTCCTACTGGTCCTTCAGGGTCAGCGACAGGCAACTTGTATAAAGCTGATTATGTTACGGTTGCAAATAATGTGTATAATTATATAAATACAAATGGCCGGGCGCCTAATTATGCGTCCAGCAGTTTAGGAAACATCCGTTATGAATCACTCGTTTACACGTATTCTAAAGTGGTAAACTTTTATCAGGATAATGGCTACCTGCCAAATTACGTTTCGGTAGTTTATTATACAGGTGTGGATTCTACGGGCGTGGTGATAGATAACGTCCCTCCCAGCGTGAGTAATAGTCTTGCGCAAGGTTCATACAGTACTGCACAAAGTGTGACTTTAACAGCTACTGACAGCCATGATCCAAATCCAAAGGTTTATTACAGCACAAATAATGGTACTACATGGAATAATCAGGTTAAAACAGTCACATTAAGCCTTGGTCAAGGGGTAACAGCTTTAAAATACTATGGCCGGGATGCAGCAGGTAATCAGGGAGCGACACAAACTGCAACTTACACCATCAACACTAACATGCCAAACTTCAGTTTGGAAGATTTAGAATATGCATCAAGTTCAGTACAGACATATGTAGAAGCTAATCACCAGTTACCAGCTAATGTAACCATTAATGGAACAACAGTGAACATGGCCCAATTCCTGAAACTTATAGCCACGGCAGCAATAAATATAAATGGCAGCCTAAACTCTTCAATTTCCCTGGGAAATTACACAGCAGCGACTAACCCTTCAGAAACCATAACTACAAGTGGAAACCTCAACAAAACAGATTATTTAAACCTTGCAAACAGTATTAAATCCTATATGGACTCTAATGGAAGGGCACCGGACTATAGAACAATTAGTCTGGGAAACATGCGTTATGAATCGCTTGTATACACATTTGCCCAAATTATGAAATCATACCAGGTGGCAGAAATTTTGCCCAACTACATTACAGTAATACCATGGACAACTGTTGCAAACAACAGCACTGCATTCATAACTATGGATCAGATAAGGAATGCTGCTGATACTGTGCAGTCTTACATTGAAACTAAACATCAGTTACCTGATCACGTAACCATTCTGGGTTCTAAAGTGAGCATGCCTAATTTCCTGAAACTTGAAATCACATACCTGGTTAATGCTAATGATAACCTGTACCAGTCAATTATTCTACGCAATTATAATACAGCACCAAATCCTTATGAAAGCATCACTGGCGGAAATCTTAACAGCACAGATTATTTAGACGCTGCAAATAGAATTATCAATTTCATGGATGTCAATGGATACACACCAAACTACGTAACGACTGTAAGAGGATACATACGTTATGAATCACTAGTTTACACGTACGCTGAAATAATCAACTCAGCCAGCAATAAACTGCGTCTGCCAGGTTATATAACACTTACTCCATGGACAACTGTTACAAACAGTAATACTGTGTTTATAACTATGGATCAGATAAACACGGTAGTTTGGGCTGTTAAAAATTATGTGGAAACTAACCACGCGCTTCCAAGCAGTGTAACCATATCTGGAAGGCAAATTACAATGCCCCAATTCCTGAAACTGGAACTTACATCACTTAAAAATATCTATGCAGGCTTATACCAATCAATTGTTCTTCAAAGTTACAGTGCACCGGCCAGTCCCTCTGAAACACTGGCAAGTGGAAAAATTAACTATGAAAATTATTTAACTGTTGCAGATAATGTCATCTCTTTCATGAATTCCAATGGACAAGCACCAAACTATGCATGGACTTCACAGGGAAACATGCGATATGAAAGTTTAGTCCACATGTACAGCCAGATCATAAACTACTACAACGTAAACGATAAACTTCCACAATATGTCACAGTCAACCCATGGACAACTGTTGCAAGTCCAGGTACTGTAACTTTCAGTGCGAGCCAGATAATCAGCGGGGCAGAAACTGTAAAAACATATATAGAAACCCATCATGCACTTCCAAGCAGCATAACCATATCTGGAACTGCTGTAAGTATGCCTCAATTCCTTAAACTGTTAACCACCACATTACACAACATAAATAGTACATATGCTGGTCAATTAGTTCTAGGAAGTTATGGGCCACCTATAGACACACCAGAAACCGTAACTGGCGGCACTCTTAACCAGACACAGTATCTTGACCTTGCAAGACAGGTAGAATTTTTCATGTACGGTGATGAAAGAGCACCTAACTACCAAAGCAGCAGTCTGGGAAATATATGCTATCAATCATTGATCTACATGTACAGCCAGGTTTTAAGTTCTTACAAGGCGAATAATTATACCTTGCCAGATATGATCACAGTGAGGCCATGGTCAGTTGTTTCAAATGCAAATACTGCATTTATAACAACAGACCAGATGAAAACAGCATCAGAGACTGTAAAATCATACGTAGAAACTAACCACGCGCTTCCAAGCAGCGTAACAATATCTGGAATTTCTGTAAGTATGCCTAAGTTTTTAAAACTTCTATCTACTGCAGTAACAAACATAAATGGAAAATTAAACGCTACAATTGTTTTACAAAGTTACAATGCACCAAGCAGTCCTTCTGAAACTGTAACGGGAGGAGGTCTTAGTAATACAGATTATCTCAGCCTTGCAAACAGTGTAATATCTTTCATGGACTCTAATGGACAAGCACCTAACTATACCTCCAGTAGTTTAGGAAATATACGTTATGAATCACTGGTCTATCTGTACTCTTTAATTATGGATTATTATGGTAATAGAACAGAATTACCACAAAATGTCACTGTAACTCCATGGTCAGTTGTTTCAAATGCAAATACGGTCTTCTTTACGAATAATCAGGTAGAAAACGCAGCTAAAACAGTGCAGTCTTACATAGAAACTAACCATCAATTACCAGCTAATGTGACTATTAATGGAACTGTTGTGAGCATGTCTCAATTCTTACAACTTGCAACTACTGCATCATTAAATCTAGATGGCTCTCTGTACACTTCAATCGTGCTTAAAAGTTACAATGCAGCTACAAGTCCATCAGAAACTGTAACTACTAATGGGACTATTGCGGATACAGACTACATCAACCTTGCAAACGATATAATTTCTTATATGTATGCTAATGGAAAAGCACCCGATTACAGAACTATTAATATGGGTAACTTACGCTTTGAATCACTGGTTTACATGTACAGCCAAATTTTAGGCTCTTACAATGCAACAAGTACCCTACCAGAATTTATCACTGTGACTCCATGGTCAATTGTTTCAAATCCAAGTACAATGTTTATAACAACAGACCAGATAAAAAATGCATCACAAACAGTAAAATCTTATGTAGACACCAACCACACATTACCAAGCGGTGTAACTATATCTGGAACTGCTGTAACTGTGCCTCAATTCCTTAAACTTACAGCTAAGGCAATCATAAATATTGAAAGCTATTTGAACACTTCCATAATATTGGATAATGCTGGCTCTCCAACAGGCCCTGCAGAAAACATAACCAGTGGAACTATACTTAGCGATGAATTTGTGGACATGGCTAATTATATTAGATCTTACATGGATTCACATGGAACAGCGCCTAACAATGTCACAAACACAAGCATAGGAGATATAATGTGTTATGAATCGATTATTTACATGTTTTCCAACATTATGAACTCATACAATGCTAATGAAACTGCTCCTGATGAAATTTCAGTTATTCCATGGTTGGCGTTATCTAATCCTAATGGAACTTTCAATTTCAGAACTCAGGAAATATTTAACAGCATACAGGAAGCTATAGATGATGCAGACACTATAAGTGGCGATACAATATGGCTGGAAAAATCCACATACTTGGAAAACGTTGTAATAAACAAAAAGGTCACTATAAGACCAATTTCTGATCTTAATGTGACAATACAGGCTTTAAATTCTAGTCTACCAATATTTACCATAAACATTGGCGGAAATGGCACAACTATACAGGATCTTATCCTGAATGGATCCATTGGAAATGAAGGTATCTATATCAACAACTCAAATGAAAACCAAATACTTGGAAATAATATAACAAACAGTAATAATGGTATATACATCTACAACTCTACAGAAAATGTGATTTCAGGAAATAACATATTAAACAACAGTATAAACGGTGTACTGATAAGTACAGGATCTGAAAATGAAATATCAAGCAATAAAATTGATTCAAATGGTTCTGCCGGAATTAACATCCAGAATTCAGATAAGAACAGAATTTGCAGTAACATCATCTCGAATAATCTGGATGGAATTTATCTAAATAATTCTTCGACAGAGATTCATTTTAACCAGATTGTTGGTAATAGCAGGTACGGACTCTACAATCAGGGTAACGGCACTGTTAATGCAACTAATAATTGGTGGGGTTCTAATAATCCGATTGTGTCCTCAACCAGTCCAAGTGACATTAACATAGCTGGTGGAAATGTAACATATAATCCATGGCTAGTGCTCTCCATAAACAGTTCAACTGATCGCTCCAACCGCAATGGAACTTACTACAACCACAAAATAACAGCAGATGTAACACATAATAACCAAGGAGGAGACACTTCATCAGATGGTAGTATACCTGAGGACATATTGATTTATTTCAACTCAACACTCGGAACCATCAACAGTTCAGGATCCACCAAGAGAGGTAAAGTAGAACTTGAACTTAACAGTACAGCAGCAGGCACAGCAAATGTTTCAGTAACCCTAAACAACCAGACAGTATCCCAAGTAGTTAACGTAACCAGTGTAGATGTACTTGGAGTATATAATACTCGAACTCAAGAAAGCTTTGCTACTATTCAAGAAGCAATAGATGACGCTGATACACGAGACGGAGATACTATAACTATAGCAGAAGGTACATATACTGAAAATGTTATTGTTAACAAAAAACTTACCATACAACCAGTTACTGGGGCAAATGTGACAGTGAAGGCAGATTATTCAGATGAAAGTGTTTTTGTCATAATTAATAGTGGAAGCGGGTCAACTATACAAGGACTAAATGTAATCAGTTCTCCTGATTCATATGGCATAGCTCTAAGTCACTCATTTAACAACAACATCAGTAACAACACCATATCAGGCAGTGAAAGAGGCGTTTACTTATATATATCTGGAAGCAACTCCATAATAGGGAATATAATAAAAGATGGTTACTACGGGATATTTCTTTATGACTCAGTCAGTAACAATATATCAGGAGATACTATAAAAGACAATGAAAATGGAATTTATTTCACGGACTCTAGTTACAACACAATAACAGAAAGTACAATTGCAGACAATTACTATGGAAGCTATCTTTACCATTCTAACAACAATAAAGTACTCAACAATATTGTTTCGGGTAATTGGGTTGGGCTTTATCTCTACGACACCAACAATAACAACATATCTGGAAGCAATTTCACGGATGATGGGGTGGGAATCACTTACTACAACTCTATTGGCACCATACTATCAGGAAACAACTTCACTGATAACTGGCTTGCAGATACATCTGCAGTAGATTCTGGTGAAGTAATAATGGCCACTACTACCTACACCTGTGGACCAGCAGCATTAGCCACAATCCTGAAAAGTATAGGAATTTATACTACAGAAGCTGAAATGGCAAAAATAGCAGGTACAGACGAAACTGGAACAAGTTTGTACGGATTGAAAACAGCAGCACTAGCTAAAGGAGCAACTGCAATCGGAGTAAGATTAACCACCAGTCAACTTCAAACCAACAACATAGTAGTTCTATCCATCAATGGAGTTAATCACTTCGAAGTTGTGCAAAACATCACTAATACAACAGTTTATCTATTCGATCCTAACCTGGGAAACATTGAAATGACACTAAACAAATTCAATGAGCTCTATATTGGAGTTGCACTGCTAATTAACCAACAGGCCCCAGCAAACGCTACCTTATTAACTGATGATGAGATGCGGAATATCAAAGGAAACTGGCATACAGAAATAAGACTACACTCTGTCTGGCATCATCCTTGGATACAATGGGTTCCTTACAAAATACATATCAACGTATGGATACCTTATATTACATTAAGATGGGTATCAATTTACGATTGGGGTCCAATTCATATAGGATATTTCCTGCCTCAGATACGCTTTTACCACTTACAATATTCAAGATGGATCAAGATACCTATTTATCACCGTGGTTACTGGACATACTATACTACAACAAAAAGAGTTCCTGACCCATGGGATTTGAAACCAAGGAAAATTTCGGACACTGTTAGAAATGTAGGGGGACTTATAGTATCTGGAGCTACGTTTGTAGGTGCGGTTGCAACTATTGCAGGAACAGAGGGTTTTTCGGTACCTTTTGCAGGGCCCGTAGCAGTTGGATCAGCAATGACCACAACAGCCTTGGGGGCGACTATATACATGGATTTAACTGATTCCACATCTTATAATCCAGATCCCAACCCATCAGGAAAAGGAGAGGGAGTACTTCCGCCATTATATTAGAGGTGATAAATGAATTGATAAAATGTTTTAGAATATGTATTGGGTATTTCCTATTGCAGAGCATTAATTGAAATACCCATTTACCTTATTAGAGGTAGAAAATAATGGTCTTAATTCCTGAAGTTGGATTAATTCCAGAAACTGCAGTGCGTCCGCGGTCTTTATGGCAAGTACAGCAGTTGTGTATGCTATTATAGAAATGACATGATAGATCATATGGATGATCCAACATGGGAACCAGACCAAAATCCAGGAGCTAAATGACCTGCATATTTTACCATCCAATAAGTTTAAGAATATAAGGATATTAAACCCTTATTTTCATATTTTTTAGGAGGCTATAAAATGAAAAAAATATTTTTAATTCTTAAGATATTAGTGGGAATTATTATAATTAGCAGTGTTTTGGCAGTTGATGAAAGTAATATGTTTATTTTTATTTCTTTTTTATGGTTATTTCTAAGCATGGTTCTATTTGATAGTTATAGCATTAAAAAGTATAATCATAAAATTTTTTATTTAATATTTCTAGTTCTATTAATATTTCAAGGATTAAATCTAATTCTGGGAATGAATCTAATAATAACAATGAATTATACTTTTTTACTAAAAATAATTATGGGGGCGATGTTATTAGGATTTACATTAATTTATATTCCACATATATACATTTTTGTCAATATAATTAAAGATAAAAATAAAATAGAATCTTTTGACATCTGGAAAATTTATAGATAAACTGATCCCAATCTATATAAAAGTAGGAATGATTATTAGAGATGAATAAATGAGATTATCTTATTTTTGGTTGTAACCTTATCAGAAAAATTTCCAGGTAAATAAACTTTAAAAGAGCATCTAAGAAATTAAAGTGAATAAATTTCTCTTGCTATATTAAACAGGTCCCAGCAAACGCTACCCTATTAACTGATGGTGAAATGCAGAATATCAAAGCAAAATTCCATTGGGAACTAGTTAAACATGTATATTGGACACCAGGATATTATTATCCTACTGTAAGATGGGTAACTCGAAGTTTTTCTTATCCAACCATAAGATTTAGATGGGTTCCTGGCTATCTTCTTTGGGGTTGGATTCCCATACCTGGTCACTTTGAACCATATATAGCTTGGCAAAGGGCAAGTATTAGAGTTCCAGTTATAGTACGGAGGTATCATCCTGGCCGTAAGATAGTATACTATACATATAGGAGGGTTTCTGATGCCAATGACATACCTGTTTACTTTTCATATAATTTGGATATGAATCGTGCACAAAAACGTATACCATATGGTGGTTGGAAGATTGCAGGAGGTATAACAGCAGCTACTACAGATCCTCCTGGTTGGATTCTGGCAGGAGGCTCAATTTGGAGCGGTATGAACGAATATATGGAACATCAGAACGAAACAGGTAGAGGAGATGACTATCGTTATTCAGATCCTCTTTTCTACATATAATTTTTTATTTTTTTTATTTTTTATAAAATATGGAGGAATCAAATTATGATAAAAATTAGAAATAAATCGTCTATTGCACTTGGAATTTTTTTGGCACTTATTACAGCTGTAGGTATGGCTTTAAATAATCAAATATATCTTCTCGCTGTCTTTTTACTTTTATTTTCAGTGTACTTAGTTCTAGATGGTATTTTTTACCATAAAACAGCGATATTGTATATACTACTTGGTTTTACAACTCTTATATCTGTTTTTGTTTGGTTAATAACTCAAAAAACATATTTATTATCTGCTGACGTGGTAATTGGCATTATTATTGCGTTAGTAGCTTTATTATTAGGAATAGGTGTATTTTTAGGTCTTTTATCTGAAAAATGGATACACATTAATACATAATAAGAAATTATATTGGTGAAATAAAGAGATTATGATATTAAATATTTAAAATTATCAATGGTTTTTTAAGGGCTGAAACCATTATAACAATATTATCTATATCATACTATCAGGAAATAACTTCACTGCAAACAGGCTAGCAGATACATCTATGATAGATTCTGAAGTAGTAATGGCTACTACTATTTACACTTGTGGACCCGCAGCTTTAGCCACAATCCTCAAAAATATGGGAATCTACACTACAGAAGCAGAACTTACCCAACTATCAGGAACCGATGAACCGGAACTAGTTTGTACGGATTAAAAACAGCAGCACTAGCTAAGGGAGCAACAGCAATAGGAGCAAGATTAACAATAGACCAACTTAAAACCAATTACATGGTAGTCCTATCTATTAATGGGGTTGATCACTTCGAAGTAGTGCGAAACATAACCAATTCTACAGTTTATCTATTCGACCCCAACCTTGGAAACATTGAAATGACACGAGATAAATTCAATGAACTCTACACCGGAATTGCACTGATAATTAATGACCAAGCGCCAGCAAATGCTACAATATTAACTGACGATGAAATGAGAAACATCAAAGCAAGTGGATATAAAACTGTTAAAATTGGAGCATGGTATGAACCACCTCGAATTTATTATACTGTTCGAAAAGTGTATCACACCCGTACAATAAGGTATATTACCTTAGATTGGATATCAATTTATGATTGGGGCCCAATTCATATAGGGTTTTGGTGGCCAACTTTACACGCGCAAACAATACGTTATTGTACATATCAACTAGTTCGCCATTATATACTTGGTAAATGGCATCCTATTTACGTAAGGAGAATGATGAGCGATGAAACAGCCCGTAAGCATGTAAGTATACAAACAAATGTGATATCACTCATAGGTTCAGCTGGAGGTATTGGAGTAGCCAGAACTGCTGTTACAAGGTTTGCTGCACTTGTTGGCCTCGGTCAAAGTACTGCACAATTTGGACTTGATCTTCCAAGCGGTGGAGAAATATACCATGCGTTTATGGATCCCTATGTTGAGGTAGATTTCGATGGGTACATCATTCCGATCCGTCCCGGACTTTGAGTAAATATTACACAAGTACTTTATTTTTTTTCTTTTTTAAAGTACTAAAACTAATAATAAATAAAAAATGAGTAAGGAGGATATAATGAATATAAAGAAAGAAACTATTTCAATTATTCTGGTTTTCATCTTTTTAACTGCATGTTCTATTACAATCAATAGTTATATATTTCTCACATTTTATTTAGTTATGAGTCTTATTGTGTATGACTGGTATAGAAAAAATCCTACAAAAGAAAACAAAAATTTATTTTATTTATACTGTATTATCTACTTTTTAGTAGGAATTGGACTTCTTTTATTGAACAGATGAACTAGAATATGGGATGTATTGAAAAAAAATAAGCTGTATGATAAAGTTCTACTATAAATAGAACTATGGATTTGAATAATAATATATTAAACTAATTTTTACTTTTTAATGAGTATTTTTTAATAATGTTTTCATTACTTAATAAAAATTTAAAAACTATGCATAAAAAATAGAAAAAAGTATTTAACAGCTTCCTCCAAGGCATGCACCTGTATGGGCATCTATATCTATAAGGCTTACGGTTTTACCATTCTTAAAAAGAGGAACCCTCCAGATTAGCCGCCCGTTAAATGTAATAAGGCTTGGATAATGTGCAATTACACCTTTTGGTGATGCTGCACTTTGTAAAGCTATTTGTTTTGCTTTTACAGCACTTATAATATTTGATTTGGTTTTGGAACTGGACGTAGTTTGCGTGTCTTGCTTATTTTGAGTATTTTTAGAATTTTGAACATTTTGAGAACTGCTTGATGGGACAGTCTGATTTAAATTAGATGTACCGGTGGTATTTGAGGATATACCTGTAGAATTTGAAGTATTATACGTGTTTTGCGCTACAGGAGCATTATTTTGTAGGGTAGTCTTATTTTCAGATTGCATGTATCCTGAAACTGCTATCACCGCTCCTAACGCTATTATGCCGATTATAATTAAAATAAATTTCCTATCCAATATATCATCCCCTTTTACCTTTTTTAAAAATCATATTATTCATTAATATTTCGCTACTAAAGTATTAAATATTTATTATCACTTATTTACAAAATATTCATAATAAAGTTACACTTACTAATTAATCCTACTTTATATAAGCTGTTTTTAGTGAAAATTACCCATTAATTCAATTTGAATGTATTTAATGTAATAATAAAATTTCAAAAACGAAGAAATATGGTAAATTGTGCGTTTTATATTTTTATAAGTTAATATAGGCTTTAATTTATAAATCCATTCAATTTTATGAATTTTGTGGCAACAAAGGCTTTTGCAAGCTAAAATAGTCTGATTTTATTCATTTTTAAATTAATTTAATATATTTGAATTATTCTTTTTCTGTCATTATATGTTTAAGCGCTTCATCAGTATTAGCATAAGTTACAACAGCACTACCGCCTTTCTGTGCAATCTTTCTTGCTTTCTTACCGAGTTTTTCAAACCTGCATTTAAGGACTGGCATACAATAAGAACAGTGAAATGGCGCTGGTATCAGGGTGAGTAGAAATATCGTACTATTGTAATAGATAAATATATCCCGTATCCAGTTATAAGATGGCCATATTTCCAGGGATGGACTATTTGGGCACCATGAAGTAATAGGGTAGTATGCAATTTCTGGTATCCTTCAGGCATTACAATACACTACTACCATCTACGATATAAACTTCGAATACCTTACTATATACCATACCCTGAAATGTACGCGGTTTATAAAAGAGTTCCAGATCCAGAGAATGTAGACAAGCAAAAATACTACTCTACACTTTTCACTGTGAGTGAAGTTGAAATGTTAGGTGGTGAAGGTGTTGAATTAGTAACTCAGAGAAAATATGAGAAAGCACTGAAATGTTTTGATAAAGCCAGTAAGATAGATCATGAAGATGCAGCAGTAGGGTATAAAAGTATACCTCTTAAAAAAGAAAGAAAAGGCCAAGAATCCAAAAAATATCTTGATAAGGCGTAAAATTAGATCATAGGTTAGAAAAAGCTAAAAAAATCAGGGAAATTACTTAGAGAGTTAAAACGAATGTAAAAAAAGAAAGCATCTTGATAATCATGGTTTTCATCTTTTTAATGGTTTGTTGTATTATAATTGGAGATTATTATGTTTGATACAGCTTTTTATCTTAAATTAATATCAAGTGTGGGTTTTATACTTGCAAGCTTTTTTATTATACGTGAATATAAGATAAATCCTAAAAGATACAAGTACGGACTTTTACCTGCCATTGGATTTTTCTTAGCAGGAATTTTACAACTTATCAGCGCTTTAGCATATTCACTATCTTAAAACTTGTATTTCTCCAAATTATGAGGAATTATTGTCAATTTTAAAGATCTGAAAATTCCTAATTCAAACCCCCTACTATTTTGATATGACTTAGTTCCCTTCTTTGAAAGCATGCCCCAAAAACTTCGCTTTGACAGTAAAATTTTTTTAGTACCAAAAAGTATGATACCTTCCAAGCCAAATACTAAAAACAAGGGGCGAATCATTTTCCACTACTAATTCCACGTTAATTCCAGATTTAAATAAAAATTCGCCCCCCACACCCCACTTCAAGTATTTTAAAGACTTATTTTAACAAATTGTATTTATAGGTACTCAAATTATTGTTTTAAAATGAAAAACTTAAATAAATACCCTTATTTAAAGAGTTTGAATTTGAAAATACTTTAAATTACGTTTTAAATAGTTTAAGATTTGCAATTGATAAAAACACTACCGTTATAGATTTTTAACATGTTACATGTAATGTTCACATTCCAATTTAATATACCATAGAAAAATTTGAACTATCCGATATATCTCACAATACATTTTAAACTATCTCACTATGTAAACTAATAAAACATCAAACCCGCTGCTTCAAACAGATCTTATTTTGAGATCATAGCATTTTATGACCACTTTAATGTCAATTTAGTATACAATTTTTATAATCAAAAACCAAAATTTATTCATAACATAAAATCCATAATTATTAACGTGCAGATATGTACAACAAAGATTTAATAATATCACTAAGTATATGGTCTTAATAAAAGTAAACGGTGATTTAATGTATAAAGTTACACTATCCTCAAAAGATATACCAAAAAAATGGTATAACATAGCGGCAGACCTGCCAGTAGAACTTCCAGCACCTTCACAGACAGAAGAAGGACAGCAACTAGGAAATTTACCTAAAGTTTTTTCTAAAGGTGTTTTAGAGCAGGAAATGTCAACAGAACGATGGATTGAGATTCCAAAAGAAGTAAGAAAAGTTTATAAAATGATTGGAAGACCAAGCCCATTATTTAGAGCAACTGGTCTTGAAGATTACCTGGATACTCCAGCTAAAATATACTACAAAAGGGAAGATACTTCCCCAACTGGAAGCCACAAATTAAACACTGCTATTGCACAGGCATATTACGCTAAAAAAGACGGTGTTGAACGTCTCACAACAGAAACTGGTGCAGGGCAGTGGGGTACAGCATTATCACTTGCATGTTCAATGATGGGCATGGAATGTACTGTTTACATGGTTAAAGTTTCATTCCAGCAAAAACCATACAGAAAAACCATCATGCAGATATACGATGGAGATGTCATACCTTCTCCAAGTGATAAAACTGAATTTGGAAGAAAAATATTAAGTGAAAACCCAGACCACCCGGGAGCGCTTGGAATTGCAATATCAGAAGCGATGGAAGACGCGCTACAGGATGAAAAAGCTTATTATTCCCTTGGAAGTGTTTTAAACCACGTTCTCCTCCACCAGACAGTTATCGGTCTTGAAACCAAAAAACAGATGGAAATTGTAGGTGAAGACCCTGATGTAATTGTAGCATGTGTGGGCGGTGGAAGTAACTTTGGAGGAGCAGTTTTCCCATTTGTTAAAGATAAAATTGACGAGAAAATTGACTGTAAATTCATAGCAGCAGAACCTGCATCATGTCCTACCCTTACACAGGGAGAATATAAATATGATTTCGGTGACACTGCTGGTTTAACACCACTGCTTAAGATGTACACACTTGGACACGACTTCGTACCTCCATCTGTACACGCTGGAGGATTACGTTACCACGGAATGTCCTCACTGGTATCATTACTTGTACATGAAGGACTTGTAGAAGCCCGTTCAGTAAAACAAGGAGATATCTTCAAGAGCGGAACCACATTTGCAAAATGTGAAGGTGTAGTCCCAGCTCCAGAAACCTGTCACGCTATAAAAATAGGTATGGACGAAGCACTGGAATGTAAAAAGACTGGTGAAGAGAAAAATATCATAATTAACTTCTCAGGACACGGAATGCTGGATCTTAAAGGTTACGACGACTTTATAAACGGTAACCTTATGGATTAATTGAATTAATCCTCTTTTTTTTATTTTTTTGGATTTTATAGCTTTATTTTCAGTTTTTAGTAGCATAATTAAATTTTAGAGATTAAAACTCATAATTTAAATCAACAAAAAATAAAAATTATTTTCACACCACTTACTTAAAAAATATTAAGCTAACATTTATGATTTTAAAAAACTAAAACTATATTCACACCAACCTTTTTAGAAAAAAGGCCGTCGAAAATCTACGATTTTCGGGCCCACAAAATCTTTGATTTTGTAGGGTTGATCAAAAACAATTCTAAAAAAACAAATTATCATAATTACTCTTAAATAAAATATTAAACCAACATTTATGATTTTAAAAAACTAAAACTATATTTACACTGATTCAATACATTATTTTAGACTAATCTAGGAGGATAACAATTATGTATCATATAGGAGAAGCTTTAATAGGAAGCGGAAATGAAGTAGCTCACGTTGAT
>JAEZKE010000105.1 GCA_023436175.1 Methanobacteriota archaeon | reverse complement strand
ATTAATGTATATCCATGAAAGCTGAACAACTGCACAGAGTCATCACAGCAATGAATAAAAAAATAAATGACATTATAAGTCAGGAAACAGGCGGAGTGCACTTTGGAGGGCATGTAGAACTACTTGCTGCTGTCGCGTCCATTGAAGAACTTTATGATTTAAGCTATGTTCCTGAAGCAGAAGCCAAAAGAACAGGGATCATGCATATAATGATAAGTGCCATGCTGGAAGGTCAATCGGCAGAACAAATAACTTCGATACTTAAAACTAAAGGATTAACAGATGATGATGCATCCAAAGTAGCCATAAGCGAAAAACAGAGGATTGAAAACCTTGCTGACTGGTACGAGTACTACAGCGCAGGATACAAATTCTTCAGCGCAAAATCTGAAGATAATGCATGTGAAATATGTAAAAGCGCCTATGAAGATGATAAAAAATATTCTATGGAACAGTTAAATATGCTACCGCCTTTACACGGCGAATGCAGATGCGGTTTAGTATTTCATAGAAAATAAGTTAATATTTTGCCTATAATTTTGGACACTAAATTATTTAAATTAATTTATTCTATTTTATTCAACCCATTACATGTAACTTAGAAATGAATTTTAATTAATTTAAATCAGTTTTATCGGAGGATATCCCTTGTTATACAGAAATTTCGGGAAAACAGGAAAAAAAGTTTCAATACTTGGTTTTGGATGCATGAGGCTTCCAATACTTGATAACAGGCCAGAGAAAATAAATGAACCCCTCACAACAGAAATGCTTCATTACGCCATAGATCACGGAGTGAATTACGTTGATACAGCTTATCCTTACCATAAAGGTATGAGTGAAATTGCAGTTGGAAATGCACTGAAAGACGGCTACAGGGATCAAGTTTATCTCTCCACCAAACTACCCAGCTGGCTTGTTCAGAAAAAGGAGGATTTTAACAGCTTTTTAGATGAACAGCTCCAAAAGCTTCAAACAGACAGGATAGATTTTTATCTTCTGCACGGCCTTCACAGTAATTTTTGGGAAAATCTGATGAATCTAGATGTTTTCGAGTTCTTAGACTCTGCAGTTGAAGACGGCAGGATAGGGCATGTTGGTTTTTCATTCCACGATGAACTCGAATTTTTTAAGGAAGTTGTGGATTCTTACAAGTGGGATTTTTCTCAGATCCAGTACAATTACATAGATCAGGAATTTCAGGCTGGAAGGGCTGGACTTAACTATGCAGCAGGTAAAATGGGAACTGTAATTATGGAACCACTTAGGGGAAGCTGCCTTACAAACAATATTCCTTCAGATATTCAGGCAATGTGGGATAAAGCTCCGGTTAAAAGAAGTCTTGTAGAATGGGCCTTACTCTTTTTATGGGACCAACCAGAAGTTGATATAGTTTTAAGTGGTATGAGCACAATGGAGCACGTTATAGAAAATATAAATACTGCAGAAAAGGGTCATGCCAATGTTCTCACCGATACAGAAAGAGATCTCATTGAGAAAGTTAGGGAAGCTTACAGTGCAAGAGTTCATGCAGGATGCACAAGCTGCAACTACTGCATGCCGTGTCCCCAGGGAGTAGATATTCCTCTAAACCTGAATTTATTAAACGACACTTACATCTATAAGAACATGCAAAAACCTTGTGGAAACTATTCATTTTTAATAACTAAAAGAATGAGTGCGTCTTTTTGTAATCAATGTGGCGAATGCGAAGAAAAATGCACACAAAATCTCAAGATAAGGGAATACCTTAAAGAAGCAGTTGCCACTTTTGAAAAGGACTAAAATAGGATAGTCCTTATTTCACTACTTTTTTAATTACAACATAAAATTATAATAAAAACAAAACAAAAAATAATTAAAGTAAGTTTAAAACGTAGGGGGATTATTTTTTTGTTATACAGAACCTTTGGAAAAACAGGCAAACAGGTATCAATACTTGGTTTTGGATGCATGAGATTTCCAATAATTGATGGCAACCCTGAAAAAATAAATGAACCTTTAGCAGAAGAAATGCTTCATTATGCCATAGATCACGGGGTAAATTATATTGACACTGCTTATCCATACCACGGCCTCGCTACAACTGAAGGCGGTATGAGCGAGATTTTCGTTGGAAATGTTCTAAAAGAAGGTTATAGGGATGACGTGTACCTGGCCACCAAATTACCCAGCTGGAATGTCCAGAAGAAAGAAGATCTCAATTATTACCTGGATATGCAGCTTAAGCGGCTCCAAACTGACAGGATAGATTTCTATCTTTTACACGGCCTTGGTAGGAATACATGGTCCCTATTAAAAGATCTTGATGTCCTTGAGTTTCTAGACTCTGCACTTGAAGATGGCAGGATAAAATATGCTGGTTTTTCATTCCATGATGAAATTGAGCTTTTCAAGGAAATTGTGGATTCTTACAACTGGAGTTTTGCTGAAATCCAGTACAATTACATGGATGAAAACTTTCAGGCAGGAAAAGAAGGACTTGAATACATAGCAGCCAGAAACATAGGCACTGTAATCATGGAACCGCTTCGAGGAGGCTGTCTTACAAACAACATTCCTCCTGATATTCAGGCTTTATGGAACAATGCCCCCTCTAAAAAAAGCCCTGCAGAATGGGCCCTGCGTTTCCTCTGGGATCAAAGCGAAGTTAATGTAGTTTTAAGCGGTATGAGCACAATGGAACAGGTTATAGAAAACATTGAGATTGCAGAACGTGGGCAAACTAATAGCCTCACTGATTATGAGAAAAATCTGATTCAAGAAGTTAAAGATACTTACACTGAAAGAATTCATGCCGGCTGCACCGGCTGCAACTACTGCATGCCGTGCCCCAACGGAGTAGATATTCCAATGAATCTAAACCTTTTAAATGATCTTTATATTTATCAAAACATGGAAAAAACAGCTGGAAGTTATGCATTTTTAAAGGGTAAAAATGTAAATGCATCAATCTGTGATGACTGCGGTGAATGTGAGGAAAAATGTACACAGAAACTTCCAATAAGGAAGTACCTTAAAGAAACTGTTGCAACTTTTGAGAAAAGCAATTGATTATTTAAAATAAAAGGTATCCATTTACCCTTACTAATTTTTAAATCATGCCCATATTTGACCCTAAAAACCATTAAGCTTAATCATGGATTTATTCAAAGTATAATCTAATCCCGCCAACTTTTGGAGCTAAAAAGTTGTAAATCACTGCAATTAACGCAAAAATCAGGAAATATCCCAAAAAATAGCTTAGCCCATTTAAGATAATGATTGTAAGGTCATTTATTATATTTCCAACACTTGGATTTCCAGTTACAACAAGAGATAACCATGTTATAATTCCCATGATAACTCCAAATGCACCGAATACTGCACCCGAAACTGGCGCTGCTGATGGTACAACAGGTAAAGACTTTATTTCATACTGTTTTCCAGAAATTAATTCCAGGTCTAATGGGATTCGGATAATATTTGTGGCTATATAATTGTAAAATATTGCAAATAACCCGTTACTAATAAGTCCAGATGCAAATGCTATTGTCGGCAGTCCAAAAATTAAGATAATTGCCAATGTAAAACCATTAGTCCCTAAAACAGTGTTAATTAAAAGTGTTGTTCCACTAATATCTATGCTACGTGTAATAACGTTAGCTATAAAGTTGATTACCATAATTATGATGTTTGTAAAAGGTATAATTGCCGCTGCCATGAATAGCCCAATAATAAGTGCCCATATTGATTGAATACTTGCTATAATCAGAGTAAAAGCTTTTATTGAAATTTTTGTTATTTCATTATTATCTAATCTTAATTTTACGCCACTAAATCGAGATGATATCCTGTTATAAAGCATTCCACTAAAAAAGCTTACTGCCATGATCAGAAAATATGCAGTTATCGGGAGAATAATAACTGATGCTATTCCCATTCCATTTATAATCTCACTAAATGTACCTAGTTGTGGTATAAAAGCTGTTAGAACTCTAGAAATGATTAAAATTATTACCGAATAAATAAATACTAAAATTGCAGCTGTTGAAGATGCTATTCGTGTAAAAGAAGTTAGTTCAATGGATTTAATTTCTTTAATATTTGCTATTTTTTCACCTCAAAATTTTGTGATTCATAAAAATCTACAATTTTCTTTTAACCATATTATAATTATAATGGTTTTGTTTTATATATTTTCTTATTTTAGGCCATTAAACAGACTTAAAAGTAAAAATAAGCACATAAAACTGTCAAAGTTAACTATGCATTACATCAAGATCACTAAAAATAAAAACATTTCCAATAACTTTTTATAATAGTTAGTTAGATAAAACTATATACTCAAGAGGATGAAATACATGACTTATGAACTTGAACTGGTAGAGGCAGTTGATAGATTAACCGAACTGATGGGAAATTTCCAAAATCAGATTCTTAGCGGTGCTTTAAAAAGTTTTACCTTGCGCCAATTGTATTATATTGAACTAATCAACAAGCATGAAAATATAAGCGTGTCTGAAATAGCAAAGATGTTAGATGTTAAAAAATCCACAGTTTCTGTAGCTATTAACCAGCTAATAGATAGAGGCATCGTGACTAAAATTCAATCAAACCATGACAAGCGCTTTTATTTCCTTCAGTTAACACCAAAAGGCGAAAATATAATTAAAATACACATGCAAGTTCACAAAAATGCGATTAAAAAGATTTTAGATGTTTTAAATGAAGATGAAGTTGAGAGTTTTATTAAAATTGTAGATAAAATTACGGCATCAGGCCTGTAATTTTTTCCAGGATACAGTTAATTTATCAAATTATGCAAAAAAATGATTTAAATATATTACAGGAGGAATATTTATGTCTATGACAATAGCAGAGAAAATATTTGCAAAGGCTTCTGGTAAAAAAGAAGTTGAAGCTGGAGATGTAGTCATGGCAAATATCGATGTTGCAATGACCCACGACCTCACAGGTCCTCTATCCGTGGAAGCTTTTGAGAAAATAGGGGTTCCTAAAGTATGGGATCCTGAGAAAATTGTGATTCTTTTTGATCATCAAGTACCTGCAGACTCACTTGATGCAGTAACGAATCATATGATAATGAGAAAATTCGTAAAAGAACAGGGAATAACTAATTTTTATGATGTTAGAGAAGGTGTATGTCATCAGGTTCTCCCAGAAAAAGGGCATGTAGTTCCTGGGGAGATTGTAGTTGGAACTGATTCCCACACCTGTACACATGGAGCCTTAGGAGCTTTTGCAACAGGTATAGGTTCAACCGACATGTCAATGGTTTTTGCAACAGGAAAACTATGGTTCAAAGTTCCAGAAACAATCAAATTCAACATAGAAGGAGCACTCCCACAACACACCTATGCAAAAGATGTGGTACTCAACATAATAGGCCAGATTGGTGCTGACGGTGCAACATATAAAGCATGCCAATTTGCAGGTGAAACCACAAGCAACATGTCAGTTTCAGATAGGATGGTTATGTGTAACATGGCTATTGAGATGGGCGGTAAAACAGGACTCGTAGAACCAGATCAAAAAACAGTAAACTACCTTAAAAACCGTACTAAAAAGTCTTACGATATAGTTAAAGGAGATGACGATGCTGCATCCCTTGAAATTATGGATATTGATGTCAGCGAACTTGAACCACAGATTGCATGCCCACACAATGTGGATAATGTCCACGGTATCTCTGAAGTTGAAGGGACACCTATAGACCAGGTTTTCCTCGGCTCATGTACCAACGGGCGAATTCAGGATCTTAGAGACGCTGCAAAGATATTAAAAGGAAATAAAGTTTCAGACAGCATCAGGATGCTTGTGATACCTGCTTCACGTGAAGTTTACACCAAAGCACTTAACGAAGGGTTAATGAACATTTTTGTAGACTCTGGAGCACTTGTTTGCAATCCATGCTGCGGACCATGTCTCGGCGGACATGTAGGACTTATTGGGCCTGGTGAAGTCAGTCTTTCAACTTCAAACAGGAACTTTAAAGGAAGGCAGGGCAGCAGCGAAGGTGAGGTTTACCTGAGTTCTGCAGCAGTTGCAGCGGCATCTGCAATCACCGGAAAAATTGAAGATCCGAGGAATCTATAAAATGGTGGTTATTATGAAAGGAAAAGCATGGAAATTTGGAAATGATATTGACACTGATCTAATCCTCCCTGGAAGATATCTGGTTTTAAGATGTGAGTCAGACCTTGCAGAGCATTTAATGGAAGGGGCAGATCCAGAATTCCCTAAAAAAGTGAAAAAAGGAGATATAATAGTGGGAGGTAAGAATTTCGGCTGCGGCTCATCAAGAGAGCACGCACCTATCGCAATGAAAGGCGCAGGAATTTCTGCAGTAGTTGCAGAATCATTTGCCAGAATATTCTATCGGAATGCTATAAACCTGGGCATACCACTTATAGAGATAAAAGACATCTCTAAACACGTCACTGAAGGAGATGAACTCGAAATTGACATGGAAAAAGGAGTTTTAAAGAATTTAACCACCGGCGAAGAATTCAAAATCAAGGGATTACCTGGATTCATGCGTAATATACTGGATAAAGGAGGGCTTATCCCCTACTTAAAAGAAGAAATTGCTAAAGGAAATTTGTAGTAAATCAGAGTACCTTTAATTTTCTTATTTTTTTAAAAATTAACAAATGAGGGATTATCCTCCACTTAAGAAGAAATTGCTAAAGATGAGTTATAGTAAATTCTTTTAAATTCTTTCACTCGAAAATCGTGGCCTACAATAATGTGTTTATGGTGTCAAAACTGAAAGTTTTGCAACCGTGAAAAATTGAAAAGTTTTCAAATGTTTGAAGATTTTTCAAAAACTTTTTATTTTCTAGTACATCCCATAATTAACATGGACAGGGAAAAAATTATCAGACAAACCGAGAAGTTTGTGCAGAATGAGTTACAGGGAGAAAGTTCTGGACATGACTGGTGGCATGTTTACCGTGTTTGGAAAAATTCAGTCTATATCAGCAGAGAGGAAAATGCAGATCTGTTTGTGACCCAACTTGCAGCTTTACTCCACGATGTAGCAGACTGGAAATTTCACGGCGGAAATGAAAATATTGGCCCGGAAGTTGCACGAGAATGGCTTGAAAAGTTACACGTTGATGAAGATACAATTTCACATGTAATTGAGATTGTAAGAGATATATCTTTTAAGGGCGCTGGAGTTAAAACACCTATGAAAACCATTGAAGGTATGATTGTCCAGGATGCAGATAGATTAGATGCTATTGGGGCCATTGGGATAGGCCGAGCGTTCGCTTACGGGGGATATAAAGGGCGTGAAATGTACAATCCTGATATTAAACATGTAATGCACCAGTCATTTGAACAGTACAAAAACAATAAGGGGCCTACTATAAACCATTTTTATGAAAAACTACTCCTTTTAAAGGGCTTAATGAATACTGAAACTGCTAAAGAAATTGCTGAAGACAGGCATAATTTTATGAAACAATTTTTAGATAGATTTTTTAAGGAATGGGAAATTAAATAGTGGGGATAACATGATAAGAGAAGCGAATGTTGATGATATATCATCAATTGTGGATTTATGGGAGGAAATGATGGATTTTCATATCCAAAAAAGCAGTATATATGAGACTAAAACTGATGCACGGGAAATCTATACATTTTATCTTGAAAAAGTCATCGAAAGCCATGAGAATATAGTCTTAGTCTGCGAAATTGAAAATGAAATTGTAGGCTACATAATGGCTGAAAAATCATCACTTCCCCCTGTTTACAAAGAAGAAAATGTAGGGACAGTAGTAGAAATATGCATAACAGAAAAATATCGAAATAAAGGAATTGGAGAAAAATTACTGGATAAAACTGAAAAATGGTTTATATCTAAAGATATTAATACAATTGAATGCGTAATTTCGGATTTTAATGAAATATCAAAAGGTTTTTGGTTTAAAAACAAGTACAAACCCTATAACTTAGTATGTTTTAAGAGATTAAGCTGATCTCTTTAAATTAAAACATTTAAATAGCGAATTAGGTTTTTTTAAAACAAGGTACAATTCTTTTTTTTCAACTCCTAGTCTAAAAAAAGAAAATTAAAATAGTAAACTAATTACTATAGCTGCCAGTCCAACGATCCAGCAGTAATAAGCAAATATCATTAAGCTTCTCTCTTTTATTAGTTTTAGCATTAACTTAATAGCCAGATAACCAGATACAGCTGCTGCAATGAGCCCTGCAACAAAAGCCCCAGTGTTGGTATCAAAACCTAAACTTATATCATTTATCTGTACAATTGCCGCTCCCAATATGGCAGGTATTGAAAGTAAGAAACTAAAACGGGCTGCAAGCTCTCTTTCAAGACCTAAAAATAGTCCTGTAGAAATAGTAGATCCAGAACGAGATATACCTGGAGCTATAGAAAATGCTTGAGCAGTTCCAATTACTAAAGCATCTTTAGCGTTCATTTTCTCCAGAGTTACTTTATTACCATTATTCAAACTTGTTTTACTGGATCTTCGCGATACTCTCTCAGATCCCCAAAGCAAGAACCCAGTAATAAGTAAAAAGAACCCTACGGCTGTTGCATTACTGAACAAACTTTCAAATAAGTCTTTAAACAGGAACGCTGCTAATCCTGCAGGTATAGAACCAATTATTATAAACCACGCCATTTTTTTAAACTGATCTTCTTGAATACCTTTTATAAACCTGTGCCGAGGTATATCCATAATACTGGATACAAACGCCCTTATCATCTGAGCTATGTCCTTCCAAAAATAAGCTACTACTGCTATCAGGGTTCCCACATGAAGCAATATATCAAATGCCAGATTTGGAGCAAATCCTGTAAGTTCATGCATAAATACAAGGTGTGCAGAACTGCTCACCGGTAAAAACTCGGTTAATCCTTGAACAACACCTATACTAATTCCCATTAAAATATTTATTATGTCCATTATCCCACCAAAAATAGTAAATAAGTTAGATTATGCTCGTATACCTTGAGAATCATAGATAAGGAGGTTTAACCCACGGAGACGGATTTGATTCTCTTTAAAAAAATAAATAGTGATTACCCACCCTCCCACAAGCATAATCTGAAGCTAGTTAATTTTATGATATCATCTATTTACTCCCATTATTAACGAAATTACCGTCACTCATATGGAGAATTTCGTCTGCAAAATCTGCCGACGCCTGATTATGAGTAACAACAACAATGCTTACTCCGTCATTTTGATTCAGATCTTTGAGGACCTGCATTATAGAGTCCGCATTTTTGGTATCAAGTTCTCCTGTTGGTTCATCCGCCAGAATAATAGATGGATCATTTATAAGTGCTCTAGCTATTGCTACACGCTGTTGTTCTCCACCAGAAAGCTGCCCAGGATACTTATTAGATTTTGAGCCCAATCCCATTCTGTTTAAAAGGTCTATAGCTTTCTTTGTATCCTCTTTTATCATGGGGAGCATGACATTTTCAAGGACTGTAAGCTGTGACATCAGGTTAAAACGCTGGAATATAAAACCGATTTCATTTCTTCTAAGTCTTGCCTGCTCTTTAACCGATAACTTCTTGGTCTCTTTCCCATTAATTTTAATCATACCACTTGAAGGCATGTCCAGTATTCCAGCCACGTGCAGGAATGTTGATTTACCTGATCCAGACGGTCCCATAACTGCTGTAAAGGAACCTTTCTCCAGGGCCATGTTTAAACCTGCAAGGGCGTTTATCAATTCATCTCCCATTGTATAAGTTTTCCAAACATTTTTAAATTCAAGTACTGCATTATTCATGTCTAAGGGCCTCCACAACGTTTAATTTTGAAGCTCGCATAGCTGGATACAAACCAGCCAGGATACATAAGATAGTAGATCCTACAATTACACCTCCAATTAACCATACAGGCATCATTTGAGGGATGTAATCTGTAAAGTCAAGCATGTTTGCAAATACTATGATACCTATAATACCAAGAATGACTCCTAAAATTGCCCCTAAGAACCCTAAAAGGCCGGATTCAAAGAGTATACTTCCTTTCAGTTCCCAGTTTGTAAATCCAATTGCTTTTAAAACACCCAATTCTCTTGTCCTCTCCATGACACTCATCATCATGGTATTTACTACACTTATAATTCCCACAACCAGAGCTATACATGCAATAATTCCTATAAATAGAAGTGCCTGACTGGTTTGCTTCTGAATTTCAGCAACTTTTTCTGATTTAGTTAAAACAGAGACACCATCTACCTGATTTTCTATTTCATCAGCGGTGGCATTTGGGCTTGCATGTGATCTAGCGTAGATAGCGCTTACTTTATTACCAGTGACTTTTTGTGCTGTATCCTGGTTTAAGTATACATAAATCGCCTGTTCTTCTTTAGATATTCCAGTGATGGTTAGCTGCTGATCTTTGGCTTTTATTTTATCTCCAATGCCAAGGCCAAATTTATCTGCAGTAGCTTTATTAATTACCACTCCCTGCGTTCCATTTATTAGTTTAACCTGTCTCCAGTCATTTACCCCTTCGAAGTTTACTCTAGTTCCATTGATATTTTCCGAAAAGATAGTTACTTCCCGCAAACCATAGAGGTTAGACATTTTCTCTACCTTCGAAACCGTTTGAGAATCCATCAAATAAGTTCCACTACTTGATGCAGGGGCTACTACTACATCATACATATACTTGTCTGTTTGCTCCTGGACTGCTGAAGTTGCTCCTGCAGTTATCCCTAAAAGCACTATAATTGTTGCAGCTCCGATAATTATCCCTAGAGCTGTTAATGCGCTCCTAAGCTTTTTTCTGCGAATATTATTAAACGCTAATTTATAAAGATTCATTTTCTCTCCTCCAAAAATATTGAAGATATTTTTTGGGCCCTCGAAATCTCTGATTTCGGGGCATGCAAAAAACTTTGTTTTTCGCGGTTGAGGAACGTAGTCCTCAAACATCGGAAATCTTCGATTTCCGAATGTTCGGAAAATTCAGAATGGTTTTTCCTCAACCTCAAAAAAATTTATTTTTATCGTTCGGAAATTGAAACATGCAAACACAACGTGTTTGCTGTTACAACAATCGAAAATTTTTCAATTTTTTGCATGCGTCGAAATTTCTAATTTCGACAGATTTCCTCAACTCGAATTAGTTTAAAAATGACAACGTGTTTTACCATTAAACCAATTATTATGACTTTTTAACTTATTACGGTATAATTAAGGCTAAAAAGTTTATTTAGTAAAACACTGCCTATTAATATACTTATATGAACCCTTAAAAGTACTTTTTCCAATATTAACCCAACATTAAGTCTTCTTTTCCACTAATTTGCCCCAAAATTCCATCCAGATTACACCCAAATCTCAAAATTCAGCAGGATATGTTTAAAAAACAGAATGAATAAATCAGTTATTTCAGGATAAATCCTGGTAAATCCTTATATGTAAAAATTAGACTTTTAATAAAACAAATTTAGAGCTATGCGTAATAGATTCACTTCAAAATATCATTTTAAGCAACGAATTTAATGAATGAATAGTACTGCGCTTATAAAATTATTTAAATGTATGATTTAATTGATAAAAGTTCAATTTTCTAAAATTAGTATAAATAGTGCAAATAATCGTTAAATGACAATATATTAATCTAAAAGTAGCAGATAAAGGAGAATAGAATATAAATTCTTCAAATATTATTCAAATCTAATCTTATATTTAGTTATATTCATGATCAGGAGGCGTGATCATAAATGGCACATGCTTCATTAGATTTTCTGAATTCTTCCCATATCTCCTGAAAACTATCGTAGTTTTGCTCCATTTTATCTGAAAGGAAGTATAACGCACCGTACTTCTTTCCAGTTGATGTGACCATGTTATTTCTTTCTAAAACTCGAATATGATGTTTTACAGTTTTATAATCAAGTTCAAGCTTTTCAGCAAGTTGATTGACATTATAAGGCCTATTTTTCAGCTCATCTATAATTCTAGCACGGTTTGTTGCTCCTTTAGTGCCTGCAAGTATCCCCCAAATAAATTTATCCATAGAAATCCTCCAAGTTATTTAAATACCTCAGTTCGTTTTTTTATATCATCCAAATTTGATTTTAATAGTTTAATTACTACTTTGTAGAACCTGTTGGCTGCGTATGCCATAACTATTACAAAAAATGTACCCATTACTGTTACACCAATACCACCTACCACCATTATTAAAGTTCCCAGTATTCCTCCCTGTACAGGCAAATGAATGTACTTTGGGAAAAATACCTGTAATAAAGGTGATAACATAGTTAAAATTCCTATAACAATCACTGCAAATCCTGCCACAACTAAACTGATAATAACCACTGCAAGCAACAAAGAAGGTCCAGCTACAAATATTATATTAAAAAGACCAAGTCCTGCCACTGCCAGCACTGCTTCAATTATACTGCCGGGAGACGGCTTATCTTCGGCTTTTTTGACCATATAATCTGCTTTAATTTGTTTAGCAACATTTTCAGGATCCCCTAATGCCTCTGAAATTTCTTTCTCAGTCCTGCCGTTTTCCACGCCTATTCTAAAGTGTTCCTCATAGTCTAAAATTAGATCTTCTCTGTCCTCTTCTGGTAATTTTTTCAGCAGTTTATCGAGCTTTTTTAGATATTCCTCCTTATCCATTTAACCACCCTATTCTCCGTTTTAATTAAGTAAGTTAGTAACAGCTGCAGAAAATTCATTCCATTCTGCAACTAAATTTTCCTTTTTTTCTTTTCCAAGCTTCGTAATTTGATAATATTTCCTTGGAGGACCATCTTGAGATTCTTTTAAGTAGGAAGTAACTGAACCTTCCTTCTTTAATCTTCTTAAAAGAGGATAAATGGTTCCTTCCGAAATTGAAATGTTTTTTGATATTTCATCCACCATTTCGTAACCATAACAGTCCTTTCTATCAAGAAGCACTAAAACACAAAGTTCCAATACTCCTTTTTTAAATTGAGCGTTCATAGTACCACTGCACTTTACAAGGTATTGTATATTGCAAGGTACTATTTATAGTTTAGGGATATCCAGTTAGTTAGTTCTAAAATTAAAAAAATAATTAAAAATTAAAATATAATGGATTGTATCATTTGTATCTTTAAATTTACTGTCCATTATTTTTATAAATAAAACTAATTTTAAACATTAAAAATTAATAAATTAAGTACTAATCAACTAAATGCTCCATATTTAAAGTTCCTTTGCCCTTAAATACTAATTTAGGATCCTTTTTACCATAAACTTTAAATCCAAACCGTTCATATAATCTTCGAGCGCCTTCATTATGTAGTGTAACATCGAGAAGAACACGCTTGCATCCTTTCTTATCTGCAGCTTTAAATGCATTTTCAAGGATATAAGTTCCAATTCCCTGGCCTCTAAATTGAGGATCAACTGCAATATTACTCAAATAATAATCATTTTTGCCCACGCTTGCTGTAAGTAGTTCATTTATCAATGTTCCTTTTACTGCATATTTTAAAAAGTCATAAAACTTCAATACTTTGAAATAATTCTTGAAATCCCACCACAAGCTTGTTTCCCTTCCACAAAATGAAATCAAGATACCTAATATATTTTCCCCTTCATCAGTTACCACATGAATATGTTCATATCCAAAAGAGTTATTTCCAAGTTTTACAAGTTTCTTAATATTTTGAACTGCTTCATTCTCATTTTTTCCAAGTAACTGCTTAAATGTTGTCAACTCTGTCTCATAAATTAGCTCAGAAATTTTATTCAGGTCATGTTTATTAGCATCAAGTTTTACAAACTTCATTTTATGCTCCTTTTAATATATTCAGATTTAAACGAATCCAAGTGAGATTATTATAATCTTTTAGTACTTAAACTTAATTATTACTACTTTATTTAATCTTTCAGGACTATTTGAAATATTTTACATTCAATATTTTTAATTAAGAATGTGTATTAATACTTGAAATTTATTACGTATGAACATCTTAATAATACATGGTAAATGTTGGAGTTGAAAATATGGTTGATATTGAATTTAATAATGAAAATATAGAAAAGTGTCAGTGCCCCTGCTGTTCAGTACAGGCCGTAAGTAAATGCGCATACGAAAAATTAGATAAATTGCAGAAAATGAGTGGAAATCCTAGTTCCAATGATGTCCCTGGAGTGTACTGCATATCTGGGAAAACTGAATGTGATGATTTTAACCCAGAAGGAGCATGCCAGTGCCCTAAATGTGAAGTATGGAAAGAATACAATTTAGATCAGGGCGAACCTGCAGGCTATTTCTGTCAAAATGGAAAAGCAAAGTAATTAGCTTACGTAATTTTTTTTAATATTTCCTTATTGTAAAAAATGATTATCTAGAATTCTTTTGCGCAGTTAAGCAATATTTATACTTCCAAATCTCATTATTCTCCCAAAATTTACTTTTTTTAAGAAATAATTCTTTAAAATTTTCTATTTATACTGCATATCCTACCTAATATCTCTTAGATTAACATCACTGTTTAACCATGAAATTACTTATTTTAAAAAAATAATGCTTTAAAAATTTTCTACATAACTTTAATAATATTCATACTATATATACAAAATTATGGAAACCAAACGATTCATCCTCTTAGACATCGATTATGTAACAGAAAATGGCCGACCAGTGGTCAGACTCTTTGGAAAAGAACATGGAGACGGCAAAGGAAGATCTATAATTGCCTTAGATAAACACTTCAGACCTTACATTTATGTAATTCCTAAAGGTAACATTGAAGACTGCATCAAACAGATTAATACACTTGACGTGGATGAAATTAGACCTGTCCAGAAAATGGATATTAACGATGAAAAAGAAATGTTAGAAGTTATTTTGTTCCATCCTCAAGATGTTCCCAAACTTCGAGACAAGATATGGAATCTAAGCGAAGTGAAAGAGATCAGAGAACATGATATTCCTTTTTACAGAAGATATCTAATTGATAATGCCCTTTTCCCCATGGCAGAAGTTGTTGTAAGAGGTAAATCCAAGACACAGAAATTAGGGCCTGGAATTTCATCAACCGATGAGAATCTGTGTATTTTTAATATGGAAGGTAAACCTGAACCAGTAGACGGGGAAATTCCTGATTTAAAAGTTATGAGTTTTGATATTGAAGTTAGAAACCCAAAGGGTATGCCAAGCGCGGATAAAGATGAAATAATTATGATAAGTCTTGCAAGCAATTTCGGGCTTGAATGTGTGCTTTCAACTAAAAATTCATCCTTTGATTATGTTGAAACTCTAAAAAATGAAAAAGAAATGATAAAGCGCTTTGTTGAGATTGTGAATACTGAGTGTCCCGATTTGATTTTAGGGTACAACTCAGACAACTTTGATTTCCCATATATCAATGATAGGGCCAAAAAATTAGGCATTTCTTTAAATATAGGGATGGATGGTTCTGGAATTAAATTTTTAAGACGTGGGTTTACCTCAGCAGCCGTAGTTCGTGGTAGGCTCCATGTCGATCTCTATCCAATTATGAGGCGCCATTTGACACTTGACCGTTATACCTTAGAGAGGGTATATAAAGAGCTCTTTGGTGAGGACAAGGAAGATGTTGAAGGGGATGAAATCTGGAAATACTGGGATTCAGATGGTGAAAAATTGGAAGAACTCTTTGAATATTCCATGGATGACGCTATTGCTACTTATAAAGTGGGAGATAAAATGCTACCAATAAATAGAGAGCTTACAAGGATTATAGGGCAGCCTTTTTTCGATGTTACAAGGATGGCATCTGGACAGATGGTAGAATGGTTACTTATACGAAAAGCGTATGAATATGGTGAAATAATACCCAATAAACCCTCCCAATCAGAATATTCGAGAAGAAGAGGTTTTAAATATGTGGGCGGCTACGTTAAAGAACCTGTAAAAGGCCTTCACGAAAATATCCTTTCATTCGATTTTAAGAGCCTGTATCCAAGCATAATTATCTCTAAAAATATCTCTCCAGATACTTTGATAAAAGGTGAAACAGACGAAGAATTCCATACTGCTCCTGAAGTACCGCATAAATTTAGAAAAACACCAAGCGGTTTTGTACCGTCTGTAATTGGGAATTTACTCAAAGAAAGGGCAAAAATAAAGGATATTATGAAAAAAACAGACGATCCTGTGGAAAAAAAGATATTAAATGTTCAGCAGCAAGCTCTCAAAACTCTTGCAAATTCAATGTACGGCCTTTATGGTTTTGCAAGATTTAGATGGTACAGTGGAGAATGTGCCGACGCTGTAACAGCCTGGGGTCGAGATTATATTAAAAATACCATGAAGAAAGCAGAAAAATTTGGTTTCAAAGCTATTTATGCTGATACAGATGGTTTTTATGCTACTTATACTGGAAATGTAGGAAATGATGCTTAAAAACTGACATAAATGAATCAAACAACATATCTTTTAAAATTAATTTACCATATTATTTCTATAAATATATACCTATTAAAACCTTGAGGGCATATTATGGACAAAATTTTAGACACATTTCAAGTTGAAGACACACACTACGCTTCTTTTGCAAATAAAACAAAAATATCAATAGAAAAAGGAGAAGGAGTGTATGCTTACGATGAAGAAGGCAAAAAATATATAGATTTTACTGCAGGATGGGGAGTAACAAGCATAGGTCACGCTAATCCTGCAATTATAGAAGCTCTTTTAGAACAGAGCCAGAAAATTATACAAAATCCAAATTCAGGAGCAACATATTCTCCAGCACGGTCCAAACTGATATCACTAATGAATGAAATCTTGCCTGAAAATATAACCCGTATATTTTTTGCAAACAGTGGAGCAGAAGCAAATGATGCTGCAATTAAGCTTGCAAGGAAGGCAACTGGAAAATTAAATATCATATCTACCGAAAACAGCTTTCACGGACGGACCATAAGCACAGTATCAGCAACAGGGCAGACCAGCCATAGAGATAGATTTAATCCATTGATTCCAAATCATATTTTTGTTCCATATAACGATATCCAAGCAATTAAGGAAGTTATAGGAAATGATGTTGCTGCGGTAATAGTGGAGCCAATACAGGGTGAAGGCGGGGTCAATGTTCCAGATTCTGATTATCTTAAAAAATTATCTAAGTTATGTACAGCAAATGATGTTCTTTTAATAGCAGATGAAATTCAAACTGGATTTTACAGAACAGGGACACTTTTTGCCTCAGATGGTGTTAAAATTGACATCTTAACCATGGCAAAAGGTATTGCCGGAGGATTTCCTTTTGGAGCATTTGCAATTACAGAAGATATACATGATAAAATTAACATAGGGGACCATGGAGGAACATACTGTGGGAATCCGCTCGGTTGTGCTGTTTCATACTCTGTTATCAGATACATGTTAGATAATAAAATATGGGAAAATGTGGACAGTATAAGCAAATTTACTATGGAACAACTAAAAGAGCTAAAAAAAGAGTTTCCAAATGTAATAAGGGATGTAAGGGGAAAAGGGTTATTGATTGCCATAGAATTAATAAATAATGATGCCACATCCTCCTTGAATTCAAAATGTCTCGATAATGGACTTATTTTAAATGTTACCCATGGAAACATAGTTCGAATATTTCCAGCTTTGAATATATCAAAAGAAAAGATGGAAGAAGGGTTAAAAATATTTAAAGATGCTTTAAATGAATTATTTTAAGTAGATATAAATACTTATATCTTTTTAAGCTTCATAAACATATCTGGTGCAAAAAATGGGAAATAAGACCTTAAAGGAAAAGTTTGATGAAGTTGCAGAACATTATGACCTCCAGAGAGAATCGTTGATTCCATGTTTTCATGACTTTTATGGCATTACAGTTAGTTTAGCCCAATGGAAAGATCCTAATCCCAAAATTCTTGATATAGGTGCAGGCACTGGGCTTTTAACGAAATTTATATTTAAAAAGTACCCTGAAGCTGAATTTACTTTAATTGATTTGTCAGAAGAAATGCTCAAAGTCGCAAAGAACAGATTTAAAGGTAATAAAAATTTCAAATTTGTAATTGCGGATTATACAACTCATAATTTTAGTGACTCATTTGATCTAATAGTTTCATCACTGTCAATACACCACTTAGATGACTACGATAAAGAAAAATTGTATAAGAAAATATATGATGCTCTAAATCCCGGAGGTATTTTCTTAAATGCAGACCAGGTAATCGGACCTACCCAAAACATTAACGATGGCTATCAAAGAAACTGGATGGAAATGATAAATAACAGCGATTTGAGTGAATCCGAAAAGACATCTGCAGTAGAGCGTATGAAATTTGATAAACCTGCAACATTTGAGGACAACCTTAAATGGCTTAGAAACTGCGGGTTTGAAGATGCTGATATTTACTACAAATACTATAACTTTTGCATTTTCTACGCTAAAAAACCAAATAATCTAAATTAAAGCAACTATTAAGGAGCATAATATGCCTATCAGTTATATTGAACTTGATAATGACCAGATAGATTTAATTAAGCCCTTATGGGAAAAATTAAGAAATCACCATAGAGAGCTTTCTCCCTATTTTCCAGAAAGATATGTTGAATTTAAGTTTCAAGAGAGAAAAGAGGATTTATTAAAGAAATCTGAAAACGGCATTTTAAGAATAGATACTGCCTATGATGAAGCAACTGAAGAGTTTATTGGGTATGGCATAAGTTCCATTTCAGATAAAAAAGTAGGTGAAGTGGATTCAATCTATTTAGAGGAAAAATACAGGTCATATGGTATCGGAGATGCTCTTATGAAACGTTCACTTGACTGGATGGATCAAAACGGTGTAGAAACTAAAAGAATCATGGTTGCAGTGGGTAATGAAAATACACTTGCATTTTACAGCCGCTACAGGTTCTTTCCAAAACATATAATTTTAGAGCAGTCCAATAAATAATGAGGGGAAAACTATGCAGCTTGATTACCAAATACGAATTATGGCAGAACATGAAGGTGCTGATTTTTTTGGTGTTGCAGATCTATCTCGCGCAAAAGAGGCGATCACAGATCAAGGAGGCGCAATATGTGCTCAATACCCTAAAGCAATTTCCATAGGTATTACACTACCTCAAACTATAGTTGATGAATTACCAAATCGAGAAAACCGTGCCGTTGCAGTTAATTATCGTCACGCTTATGATATCACAAATTTACGTCTTGACCTTTTAACATCTAAGTTAGGGAGCATTATACAACAGAGCGGATATAAAGCACTTCCAGTACCTGCATCAGAACGTTTTGATGACGAACGGATATGTGCTGTCTTTTCACATAAATTAGCTGCAAATTTAGCAGGGCTCGGATGGATCGGTAAAAGTTGCTTACTTGTAACGCCTGAAGCAGGGCCAAGAGTCCGCTGGGCAACTGTACTTACAGATGCTCCATTAATTATAACTGGAAAGCCTATGGAGGCGCAGTGCGGTGAATGCAACGAATGCGTAGACATATGTCCAGTATCTGCTTTTACAGGGGAGCCTTTCAAGAAAGAAGAAAGACGAGAAGAGAGGTATGATGCCAGGAAATGTGAAGAATACATTTACGGCGATGATGAGGATGCTGACTGGAAAGTCTGTGGATTATGTATTTATGCTTGTCCACATGGAAAGAAGTAGGCTGATCTCTTATTTAACAAATTTTTCTAAGAATCTATTCATTTTCATAAACATTCCAGATAAGGGGCCTAACCTGCGTCCAAGTTTATTTAAAAGATTCAAGTCTCTTTTTTCTAAAGCGCCGATGAATGCTAAAATAAACAAATAGATAAATGAAAGGATTATAATCGCAATTAACAGGCCCATAACTGTTTTAGGAATTAATTCAATTATTATACCAGTTAAAACTGAAGCAATTACTATTTTAATTAAGTTAACATAGGGCAATTGAGTATTGCTTATCTCAAGAACTTTCCATACTGAAAAAATCATGATTATAAATGTAGCTACTGCTGTAGCTGCTGCTGCACCATTTAAACCATATAAAGGGACAAGTAACCATGTTAAAATCAGATTTACAATACTTCCAAAAATTAAAAAATACATAGGCAAATATGGTTTCCCTAATCCCTGAGAAATGCTTGATGACACTATATACACAGAAAAAAATGCCATTGCAGCTATTAAAATGGTCAATGCATTTCCTGCAAAAAGATAAGCAAGTGGGGCCCTTGGGAATATAATTACCAGTATTGGCTGGGAAAAAAGTATAACAAGTGCACAGAGGGGAAGAAGAACCAGAATCAAGTACCTGTAAGAATATATTACATATTTTTCAATTATATGGTTATTTTTAAGGCTTAAAGCTTCTGAAGCCGCAGGAAGTATAGCCACTGCAATGGATGAAGAAATTATAAGTGGAATTCTCGAAACAGGGCTGACAATATTGTAATAACCCACATAGGTTTCATTTAAAAATATGTTAATAATATAAGTCCCAGTATCAAATAATGCCAGTTCAGCTAATCCAACCACAGTAACAGGTAATGAAAATATCAAAAGCTTTTTAGCCAAGCCATATTCATTAATATATCCTGAGCTTTTCTTTGCATCTTTGATGTTTTTCCATATTCTTTCTTTAAACAGTAACAGAGAAAGAACTGCAGCTATAGCAAATCCTAGTATAGTCCCAATAACCGCACCTAACACATAAAAGCCCAATAAAATCAGACTTACCGCCAATATTATCGTGAATATTTGCTCAGCAGCCCTGGTTAAAAGAAGATTACCCATATCTTGATAACCCTGAAATACACCCCTCACCAATCCTAAAATTATGCTGAAAGGAGTTATAAATCCAATTATCTGAAAAAGAATTATAATACTCGGCTGCCAGTGTAAAAATGGAGCTAATGGCTCTGCAAGGAAAAAAATAAGTAGAGTAGCAATAATGCTCATTACAACCATGATTTTTGCAGAGGTTTTGATAACCTGTTTAACCATATAACTATCATTTTTAGCATGGTACTCTGCCACATATTTTGCTACAGCAGGAGGAATACCTGCAGCGGCAACTAATATCAAAACATTCTGCAGGGGAAGGACTAGACTTACAATACCATATCCTGTAACGCCCAATAAATACTGTATCAATACCCTATAAAGATAGCCGCCTATCCTAAACAAAATATTGCCAAATAAATTAAGAAAACTACCTTTTACCACTTTTCGCATGCCATTCCCCTACTAAACATAATATTTGCAAGTAATATATTACTGCAATAAAGTTATTATCTCTTCTTAAATAAAAGGTTAATGGATTTTGATGGAATTAATGTATAATTAAAAAAAGAGATTTTTTATGTTGGTTAAACATTCCATCTGGCGAATTTTCAAAAATAAACCCATATACAATTTTTAAATACAAAAAATAAATTTAAAAATGAAAAATTTTAAGGAGTGACGTATTTTTCACTGCTTACAATTTCATCTAAATGTTTCCGCGGCCTTGCATGGGGGCTTTCATCTGGATATCCTAAAGTAAACATTGCAGGAACCCTTATTCTTTCAGGAATCTCTAAAATATTCCTGACTTTTTCTTCATCAAATGCTCCAAGCCAGCATGTTCCAAGGCCCTGTTCTACTGCTTCAAGAATCATAAATGATACAGCAATTGAAAGGTCTACAGTGTATGCATATTGGCCACAAGGCATTACCCTCTCAGACTCTGTTGAGCACGCTACAATTGTAACAGGTGCTTCCGCAACGAATTGTTGGCCATTTGCTGCTTCTACAAGTTTTTCTCTTGTTTCGTTGTCTTTAACAACTATAAATTTCCATTCCTGCCTGTTGGCAGCTGATGGTGCAATTCTAGCCACTTCAAGTATATTTTGAAGTTTTTCATCATCAATTTCAGTGTCTTTATACTTCCTAATACTCCGCCTTTTACTTACAGCTTCAAAAACGTCCATAAAATCACCTTTAGCTCAGATTAAAATATTTTAATAAGATAAACATTAAAACTTCATTTTCAGTATTATTTTATTCTTTTTATTTCTTAAATATTGTCAAGTTTTTAATTCTATTAAAGTCAGACAATGTTAAAACCCTCGAACATGAATGCTCGGGCATGTGAAAATTTCCAATTTTCGAGTGCTATCACAATCGAAGATTGTGATGCACCAAATGCTTCGCATTTGAGTGTAAAAGATAAAAATGAAAAAATAAGTTGATTAAATTAAATTATTCTGCATATATCTACCCTATTTAATGAGCATCTTCTGCGTCTATCATTTCACCGTATTCTATTTCTAACTGACAGCCTTTAGGGCCACAGCACCAGTGTGGTAAATCAAATTCTACTAACATATTTTCACCTCGAGCTATATATACTGTACTAATTACACTAAATTATATTTAAATTAAGTACGGCTAGAAAAGATACATACTATACTTTTGTATACTAACCATCACAAGGTGTAATTTCAAAAACTTTTTAGAAAAAATAAAATTTTTGAATCATTCTCAACTTTAAAGCAAATTCATTATCTCTTTCTTTAAATTTAAAAAATCAGGGGCCAAACTATCCCTAATTCTCTTAATACTAACTTTAAAGATTCTATTAACTCTTCCAGGGCCTTTACTCATTAAAATAACTCTATCTCCTAAAAATATTGCCTCATCAATATCATGAGTTACAAAAACAATTGTTTTACCTTTATCTTCCCATATCTTCAGCAGATCTTTTTGAAGTTGGCTTCTTGTTTGAATATCGAGGGCTCCAAACGGTTCGTCCATTAAAAGTACATCTGGATCGCCCGCTAATGATCTAACAATTGCAACTCGCTGTTTCATCCCTCCTGAAAGTTCATGCGGCATGGAATCTCTGAAATTTTGGAGTTCAACTATTTTCAGGTAATCTTCAGCAATTTTATACCTTTCTTCCTCTGCAACTCCTTTCATTTCCAAGGGAAAAGCAACATTTTCAATGACGCTTCTCCATGGAAAAAGAGAATATTCCTGAAATACCATTCCACACTTACAATCTGGCCCAATTATGACTTCATTATCCATTAAAATTTGGCCAGAACTTGGTTTATCCAAACCTGCCATAAGCCGGAGAATGGTGGATTTTCCGCATCCTGAAGGGCCAAGAATACATAAAAATTCTCCTTCATTAACCTTAAAATTAAGATTATCCAGTGATCTAAAGGTAGTTCCTTTACTTCCAAATATCTTTGAAACATTATTTACAGCTATTTTAGACATTTTCCACCAAAAAATGTTTTTTAATTTCCACTCCACAAAACATACTTATTTTCAGCCTTTCTAAATGAATAATCCATTGAAAACCCAATAATACCTATTATAAGCATTCCAACAATCACACCACCAGTATCTATTAAATTCATGGATTCCATTATGAGATAACCTAAACCAGATTTTACAGCAATCATCTCTGCTGCTACTGTACACATTAACCCTATTCCAATTCCAACTCTTAAACCAGTAAATATTGAAGGTAAAGATGCTGGCATTACTACATTAGTTAAAATTTGGCGCTCAGAAGCACCTAATGTATATGCAGACTCTACAAATACTTTATTTATTCTTTTAACCCTATCTATCGTATTAATAAGTACAGGGAAAAATGTTCCCATAAATATAATAAAAACTGCGGATTCAAATCCTAATCCAAACCAGAGCATGGCGAAAGGTATCCATGCAAGGGGAGGTATTGGCCTTAAAATCTGAATAGTTAAATTTGAGAGGTTTTCAGCTTTTTTTGACCACCCCAAAATAATTCCTAAAGGAATTGCAATCGCCGCCGCAATAATTAAACCTGTGATAACCCTTGAAAGAGTTGCTAAAGTATCTATGAGTAGCTCATTAGTTCCCAATAATCCTAAAAATGAGCTAAATACCTCAGATGGCGAAGGTAGTATATATTCAGGAATAATATTAAATGAAGTTAATAGCGACCAGATTATAACAATCAGAGCAGGTATTATAAGTGCTGTTACTGCTTTTTTCATATTAATCCTCCTTTAATCACTTTGAAGGTAAATATCTGAGGTCAAATATTCTATCTAGGGTTATATTATGCTCTACATATCCTAATTGTCTTTGAATACTCATTATTTTTAAACTATCATTTATAAAATCTTCATCAGGCACTGATACAAATTTAATATGGCTTAGTACCTCTTTTTCAGTGCTAACACTTATTTTAAACTGTTTTGACAGTATCAAACCTGCATCATCACTATTACTGTAAATATAATCAGTTGCATTTTGATGTATTTTAAGTATTTTTTTAAGTTTATCTGGATTATTTTGCCTGAAATTATCGCTTGCTATTATAACACAACAGGGATGATTCTCCCATATTTCATCAGAATACATGAATGTTTTTCCATATCCCCCAGAATCCGCTTTAGTAACATACGGTTCCCATACAATGTACCCCCCAATTTTCCCTGATTGAAGAGCTTCAGGCATTAAAGATGTCTGCATTTCTCTTATATCCATTGATTTAGAGTTTATGTCATTTTTTTGAAGTAAATAATTCAGTAAAATGTCCTGTATGGAACCTTTAGATGGTATAACTAAAGTATTACCTTCAAAATCAGTTAAATTATTAATAGTTGAATTTTTTGAAATTACAATACCGCTGCCTTCTCCATTCACAGCTGCAACAATCTTTAAGGGCATCCCTTTATCTATAGCCATCGTTGCAGGTGCAATTCCAACATATCCCACATCAATTTGTCCGGCAGCCATGGCAATTACTATATCAGCGCCAACATTAAACTGCTGTAGTTCAACTTTTATCCCTTCAGCTTCAAACATTCCCTTTGCAGTTGCAATAGCTAGTGCTAAGCTATGCTGGTCATTAGCAAGATATCCAATTCGTACCGTATCTTTAGGATGGTTATAGCTGTAAACTTCTGATAGATAAGCTCCTGATAATGCAATAACTAAAATTACAGCTAAGCATCCTATCACTAGTTTATTCATAAAGTTATGAACCCATACTTTTTTTAATATTAGTATGAGATTTAAAATTATTTTAATGTTTGCTTAGTTAGTTTAGCCGCGAATACTCCTGCACCAAATCCATTATCAATATTTACAACTGCAATTCCAGGAGCACATGATTGGAGCATTGCAAAAAGAGCTGTAAATCCTCCTTCGCCAACACCGTAACCAACTGATGTTGGGACACCAATAACCGGCACATCAACAAGACCAGCAACTACAGAAGGTAATGCACCTTCCATTCCGGCAACTACTATGAGTGCTTTAACATCTGCTTCAATCATTTCCTTAATATGTGCAAAAAGCCTGTGAATACCTGCAACACCCACATCATAAGATGTTAAGACTTCACAACCCACTTCTTCTGCGGTTATTCTTGCTTCTTCTGCAACTGCAATATCCGATGTTCCAGCCGTAATAACGCCAATTTTACCATTTTTTTCAATTTCATGATTTTTAATGAGTAAAATTTTTGCCCGGGAATTATACTCAAATTTAAAACCTTTATCTTCAAGTATATCAATTTGAGGCTTTATTAAATCATATCTATCTTTCTCAAGCTTTGTTACCATTAACCTGCCTTTATCTGTACCTTTAAGTATGATTTTTATAAGGTCTTCATCTTCCTTACTTTCCGCAAAAATTGCCTCAGGGATTCCAGTCCTTGCTTCCCTACCAGTATCTAACTTTGCAAAGTCCCCTATTTCTTCAATTTGCATTGCTTTAAGCTGTTTTTCAGCTTCTTGAAGTGAAATTTTTCCTTCTATGAGTTTTTGAAGTATTTCTTTCATGATATCACTAATTTTATCTACTTCATTATATAAAGATGGAAGTATAAATTAATCTTATTGAAAATATAACTTATTTTATTTAATTTAATTATAGTGAATAATCAAATATTTTAGACATCAATTTATAAAAAAAATTTTATATGCCCTAACGCCTCCAAAAAATATTTTCAATATTTTTTGGGCCGCCAAACACAGGTATTCGGGCCTTCGAATGCGTAGCTGACAAACACAACGTGTTTGTCGCGTCAAAACTTACAGTTTTGACAGCATTCGGGGCCGAGGAAACTGTCAAAATCTACGATTTTGATGTTGAAGGAAAACCATAGCTTACAAAAATCTTTGATTTTTGCGCCATCAAAACCAAAGATTTCGTGGCCCCGAGACAAAGCTTGCGAAACTCTGTTTCGCGCTCCGAAATCGAAGATTTCAAGAGTCTCGAGAGCTCCAAAAATTCGGAGAACTTTTAGAAAAATGCACAGCATTTTTCTAACCTTTGGAAATCAAAGATTTCCAATGCTCAAACGCAAAGCGTTTGACAGTCCCCAAAAATCTGTCAAATCTTTGATTTGACGCACCGAAAATCGTAGA
>JAEZKE010000051.1 GCA_023436175.1 Methanobacteriota archaeon | reverse complement strand
AGTAGAAGACAAAAAGGTTGTTGCTGGTGGAGGAGCTCCTGAAATAGCAATATCCAAAGGATTAAAAGAATACGCTGACACAATAAGCGGTAGAGAACAGTTAGCTGTTTCTGCATTTGCAGAAGCTTTAGAAATTGTTCCAAAAACACTCGCTGAAAACGCAGGTTTAGACAGCATTGACGCTCTTGTGGACCTAAGAGCAGCACACGAAAAATCATTCTACATAGGATTAGATGTTTTCGCTGGAGACGTAGTAGATATGTACCAGGCTGGTGTTGTTGAACCACAAAGAGTTAAAAAACAGGCCATACAGTCTGCAGCTGAAGCCACTGAAATGATCCTCCGTATCGATGACGTTATCGCTACAAAAGGTACTGGCGCTGCACCTGATATGGGTGGTATGGGCGGAATGCCTGGTGGAATGCCACCAATGATGTAACTGTCAAACACTTGTGTTTGAGGTGCCGAAATTCTTTGATTTTCGAGCATTTAGTTACATCTTTTTTCTTTTATTTTTATAAAATTAGTTAATATAGCTGTTAATTTTAATTTTAAATTCGTTTATAATAAAAATAATTTTTATTATAGTTCACTGATTTTAATAATTAAATCGCAATTTATAAGTTAAGTTATTAATAAATATATAGCATGATATTAAAAACGGCTAAGGCCGTGGTAATATTATTAAAACATCAAATTTATCCTGTTTTGGGATATTTAAAAATACTTCTAAAAATAGATTTTTATCCGTATTTGGAAGTAATAAATTAATTTTGACTTTATTTTTCTTAGTTAGAGTTTATGTTGAACAAATAGTCTATTTTAATTCATTAAAAGAATTTAGAATCAAATTATTTCATTTAAGGATAAATATTAATGAACTAAGATTTGTAAATTTAAGGAAATTTTTACGTTGTTTTTTATTTATCCGTTTGTTTTGATATTTATCTTGAGTTAAGTTTTTGTCTTTAGATGCAAACCAATTTTGGAGTTGGAAAGATGCATGATAAAGATTTTAAAACAGGGAAAGAAATTTTAGAAGAAAATATTTCTACGAAAGTTTGCCCCTATTGTGAGGGGATAATTCCATATAAAGCAGTTAAGTGTATGCACTGCAGTGAATGGATAGAAAATGATGCTAATCTGGAAGAAACTTTTGTTAACTGTCCACATTGTAATGAATTGATTCCTCTAAAAGCTGTTAAATGCATGCACTGTGGTAAGTGGATAAAAGAAAAGGAAAATAAATATTCTAATGAAAATTCTACAAAGCCGTGTCCATATTGTGACAGTAAAATTCATTCTAAAGCTACTAAATGTAGATATTGTGGTGAATGGGTCACAAAAGAAGGTAATTTAGGTAAAATAGCTACAGAAACAACTGAAAGTACTCTTATAGGTGAAGCTTTAAGAGAAGGTATACGACATTTAAAAGATATTTGGAGGTAAAAATGACTGGACAAAAATTTAGATGTGTTCAGATCCAGATGAGGGTGTAGAGATGAAAAAATGTCCATATTGTTTGGGAGAAGTTTCTTCAAATGCAGTAAAATGTAAATACTGCGGAGAATGGCTTGACCGAAAAAAGAGGAGATTAATAGATACCCTTGAAAGAGAAACTAAAGAAACAGGCAAAAGTATACCTAAGCAGATAATTCGGGAGAAAATTAATGACACAAGGGCCAAAGGAAAATCAAAAACTGCCCATAATAACGGAATTTCTAAGACTAATTCCATTAAAAAGTGGTGGGCTGCTCAAAGTGCAGGAATAAAAGCTTCTTTAATATTATGTGTTTGTGCAGTAGCTTTTATGGGTACATATTTAGTATTAGCATCAGGTTCTGATCTCAGTATTAATCCTGTTGAAAATATTTCAAGTCCACTTACACCATCACAGGATAAAGATATATCTTCTACTACTGGTAAGAACACACCATCTCCTGACGATACGGTTAGGTGTACTGCTTGTGAAGGTACTGGGCTTGTAGCATGTGCAAATTGTAATGGCACAGGACAGATAACTTGTCCAACGTGTGGCGGTACTGGTAAGCACAGGTATTATCGTGCTAATTTAGATGTTGCAAATACGTGTAGCACACCATCAAATCCACATGATCTAATTTGTGAGCCATGTAATGGTACTGGAAAAATAGCATGTACTGCCTGTAATGGAAAAGGTAAAACTCAATGTAAATATTGTGGTGGAGACGGTATTACAGGTAATTAAACACTGAAATCTAAGATGTTATCATTTAATTTAAAAATAAGTTTGTACTCTTTATATTGTTTAAAGTTCTGGATAAATTAAACTTTAAAAATTTTCTATCATTTAGATTTAATATCTTCAACTTTTTGACTTAAAATTTATTTAGAAAATATTGAATTCAGTATTTTATTTTAAAATTAAAATCTTTTTAATTTCTCTTTAAATTATTTCATTAAATTACATCACTTTTAAATATTATTTAAAAATATAAAAAGTTTAATCTTATCATTATTTATTAAATTGTAGTTTAAAATTCAGAGTATTAATATAAGTAAATAGAAAATGAATATAGAAGTAAAAATCAGGACATCAAAATAATCAAAGCCGACAAAACTATGTTTTTGTGGCGTTCATAGATTTTATAGGATAAATAAAAATGATAGAATACGTTTTTGGTCTGGCAGTAAGGGTTCTCTTAACTGATGAGAAGGGTAAAATTTTAATTATTAAACGTTCCACAAGTTCTAAAACTAACCCTGGAAAATGGGAACTTCCTGGAGGAAAAGTAGATTCAGGAGAATCTTTTGATCAGGCCCTTATAAGAGAGGTCTACGAAGAGACTAATTTGAAGATTAAGCTGGATCACGTTGTAGGGGTTTGTGAGCAGAATTTACCTTTAATTAGGGCCATTCACATTGTAATGTCTGGTGAAATTGTAGAAGGTTACCTCAATTTAAGCAGTGAACATGAAGGGTATGCATGGGTATTTTTTGAAGATCTCCACGATTATGAACTGGCGGACTGGCTCAATGATTTTGTAGTTAATCGAAATAAGGCATACAATAATTATAATGGGGAACATAATGATAAAGCCAGTACCAGTAAAACTAGTACTAAAGAAGCTTTAAAACCATTGTTAAATCCAATTAAAGATTCAGTCGATAAAATGTTGGGTAAAAAATAGATTTTTATTTTGATTTTATCAAATAATTTATAAAGTCTGTTATGCTTACTTTAAAACAGTTTTTTTATTAATTTTACAGTCTATTTTTATTTTCACTTTCAATTAATTTTTGATTAATATTTTAGCCTATGTATAATTATTATTTAATTTTAATATTTGTCATGATTAATCAATATTTATAATGATTAATAATAGTAAAATATAAATATCAATAAAAACTTATTAATCACCATACTTTGAAAGAAATGAAAAAAGTGGTGGAAAAAGATATGAGACATGATACAGATGTCCTGCTGAATGAAGACAGGATCTTCAAGCCAAGCAAAGAAATAGTTGATGTACTACATGTAAAAGACTGGGAATCCGAAATTGAAAAAGGAAAAGATATTGAAAAATACTGGGCAGAAAAGGCAGAACAATTTGTATGGTTTAAAAAGTGGGATAAAGTACTTGATGACAGTAATGAGCCGTTTTATAAATGGTTTGTAAACGGAAAAATTAATATGGCATACAATGCCGTAGATAGATGGATTGAAACTGATAAAAGGAACCAGGTTGCAGTTTTATATGTAAATGAAAGGGGACATGAAAAAAAATTAACTTATTATGAGCTGTACAGAGAAGTAAATAAATTTGCAAACGCGCTTAAAAATTTGGGTGTTAAAAAAGGGGATGTGGTTTCAACATATCTTCCAATGTGTCCAGAGCTTATAGTTGTACTACTTGCATGTACCAAAATTGGAGCAATACACAGTGTTGTTTATTCTGGGTTAAGTGTAGGAGCTTTTGTTGAAAGAATAAATGATTGTAACGCAAAAATTTTGATAACTGCAGACGGAACATTTAGAAGAGGAAAAATTATAGACTTAAAAAGAGTTTCAGATGAAGCAATGCTGCAGTGTCCAACTGTTGAAACTGTAGTAGTGGTAAAACATACTGGAATCCCAATAGAAATGTCTGAGTTAAGTGGAAGGGAAATATTCTACGAAACACTTATTGAAGGAGAACCTGCTGAACTCGAAGCTGAAGAAATGGATGCAGAAGATCCTCTCTTTATCCTTTATACCTCTGGAAGCACTGGAAAACCTAAAGGTGTTTTGCATACAACAGCAGGGTACATGGTAGGGGTAGCTACAACACTCAACAATGTATTTAACATACACGATGGAGATCTATGGTGGTGTACAGGAGATATTGGATGGATTACAGGGCACAGCTTTTTACTCTACGGACCACTTCTTTTAGGTACAACAACTCTTGTATATGAAGGAGCGCCGGATTATCCAAATCCTGGAGCATGGTGGAGTGTAGTGGAAAAATACGGTGTAACAAAACTTTACACAGCTCCAACTGCAATTAGACACCTTATGAGATTTGGAAGTAAGTACCCTAACCTTTACAACCTTTCATCACTTAAAATCCTTGGAACTGTTGGAGAACCAATAAATCCTGAAGCATGGATGTGGTTTTACAAAAATGTTGGAAAAGAAAAGTGTCCTATCATGGATACCTGGTGGCAAACAGAGACTGGAATGCACATGATTTCCCCGTTACCTATAGCTCCACTTAAACCAGGCTCAGCCACAAGAGCATTGCCTGGTGTTGATGCAGATGTAGTTGATGACGAAGGAAATTCTGTACCTGTTGGAAAAGGAGGACTTTTAGTAATCAAAAAACCATGGCCATCGATGTTTAGAACACTTTACAATGATAAAGAAAAGTTTCTTAACACTTACTGGAAAGAAGTTCCAGGATGTGTATATACGGCAGGGGATATAGCAAGGAAAGATGAAGACGGCTACTTCTGGATCCAGGGAAGATCAGATGATGTCTTAAAAATTGCAGGACATAGAATTGGTACTTCTGAAGTTGAATCTGCATTTGTAAGTCATCCCGCAGTGGTAGAGGCAGCAGTTATTGGTAAATCAGATCCAATAAAAGGAGAAGTAATCAAGGCATTTGTAATATTAAAAGAGGGTTACCAGCTTAAAACTCAATTAATTGAAGATTTAAGCAGACATGTAAGATATGAATTAGGTCCTGTCGCTGTTTTAGGTCAAATTACTCAGGTGGATTCACTTCCAAAAACAAGAAGTGGAAAAATAATGAGAAGAGTTTTAAGGGCAAGAGATCGAGGAGAAGAAGTTGGAGATATTTCAACACTTGAGGAATAATTACCACAAAAAGGAGGTGTAAAAATAGTTGAAGATGATTTCGCGACCATAACTATCGATGGGAGGAAGCTTTCAAAACATACTCCTGCAAATCCTGCACCTCTAGGACTCATAGCATTTGGACTGACCACAGTTCTTCTCAATCTCCATAATGCTGGGTTTTATGGGCTGGACAGTATGATACTTGCTATGGGACTGGCTTATGGAGGAATAGCTCAAATTATTGCAGGTATAATGGAATATCGAAATGGCAATACATTTGCTATGGTTGCCTTTGGATCATACGGGCTGTTCTGGTGGTCCTTCGTATTCCTGCTGATAATACCTAAATTGAACCTTGGAGCCGCGCCTAATGCAGCATCGCTTGCAGCATATCTGTTCATGTGGGGACTTTTTACCCTGGTGATGTTTGTAGGAACATTAAAAATAAGCCGTGGATTACAGGTTGTATTCCTTAGCCTGGCCATATTATTTTTCCTGCTGTCTGCTGGAGAAATAACTGGAAACGGACTGATAACATTAATTGCAGGGTATGAAGGAATATTCACAGGGTTCAGTGCAATATATGTTGGACTTGCAGAGGTGCTGAATGAACTTTATGGAAAAAAAGTCTTACCAACTTAAGGGTATTTTTACCCTTTTTTCCATACAGTTACAACCTCATCCCTTATCAAAAAAAAATATTAAAGTTATCTAATGATTTTAAATCATGATATATTTCAAATTTGAATGAAGATAACCTTTAAATTTTGTTTTTATTTAATATATTTTAATAAAAAGTATTAATTTGATTTAAACTTTAAAATCCTGTATTAATTCATCAAAAGATATAAATAAATTTTTTACTTAAATCATATGAATTTATTAGATTAAAGATGTTTTTAAACAATTATTATGATTTATTTTAAAATTTAAGCATTTTAGTCAAGGATTTCTTTTTAAAAATGTAACGTTTAAATAAGTTGATACTCAATCCTATACCATGTTTTAAAGAGGATTTTTGAAAAACTTTCAAACATGAAATGTTCGATGTTTATGAAATTTTCAATTTTGTAACAGCAAAATTTTATTAACAAATAATGCTAATCTGCTTAATTTCATTAAAGCATGGAATTTACTAAATTATAATAAAATAAATCAAAATCCTCTAAAGTATATGTTGCATATACTCAAGCAATTTGGAAACTTAGATATATAAGAGGCGGTAAAATGGAAGATGAAAATGCCCTACCTGAGCTGTTAGATACATTTATAAATCTACTCAGGAGTAAAGAAGTGGAAGATGGTAAAGAAGAAGAACTATTTATAAATAGGCTCTTTAACCTTAAAAGAAAGGTTTCAAATGAAATTAGATACCTTAAAGACGGTGATCCAACCCTTGACGTTGGTAAAGTGCTGCTTAACAATATAACAAATGAAATTAAAAAAGAAATATATTATAATACCATAGCTTTTGCAGAGTATAAAGAAGCAGGCGAAGATTTGGTGCTTGTTAAGGGAAATGAGAATGCTGTAAAAATTCTCATGCAACAGGCGGATATGTTAGGCATTAGATGGAAAAATATAGATTTTAATGATCGAATGATGGATTCAAGAAATTAATTATTTTAT
>JAEZKE010000007.1 GCA_023436175.1 Methanobacteriota archaeon | reverse complement strand
CTCGCATTCCTCTTTAACTTCGTTTTCATCTTCTAAACTTTTTAAAACATATACCAAAAACTGATGCAGTTGTATAAGTTCGTCTTTATACATTATTACGAGCCCCTCCTTTATCACTCTTGAAATTTAATGACATGTTATATATAGATTGTGTTGTGCAGTATGAAAAAAGAAATGATATAAACTTCGTTTAATATTCCTTTATTATATTCTTAATATGATAATGGATAAACTTTTGGATGTTATGAATTTATTTCTAAAAGTATTTTAGAAATAAATTGCAGTATATGCAAAGATATTGTAATTTTAATTAGGTATTTCTTAAAATAAGTTGATTTTACTATTATTTAATGTTAATTTTATTGTGACATACTTCACCATCATATTTTAAAGTAGTCACGAAGATGTATTTACGCATGACACATAATATGAAAATACATTGTTTATTTTTGTAACAAAAAGTTAACTCTTATTATAAACTCAACATTATTATCATTATTTTAATTATCAATACATTTTAAACCTGCAATACTACACTAATATTAATTTGTAAGGTCAGATATTAATTCAAGTTTTTAAAAAATTTATCTAATCTTTTGCAAGTCAAGGTTACTTATCCATTTTACTACTATTTATAAACCTTGGATTTGGAATAGGCTATTTATAAAACAAGGAAATTAAAATATAACCAATTCTAATTCTTAATTTTAAATTAATAAAATATTAAATATCAATTATCCTAAACTAAATATCATTTATTAAAAAAGGGATGATATTTTTTAATAAAACATATTTTTTTATAATAATTTTGATTATATGGTTAATTGCAGCTATATCTGGATGTATTGATTTCATTTTCAGAGAGCACAAAACATTTTGATAATGGTGTCATTGCTTTTGATTATCCTTCAAATATGAAAGTTGTAGATCATGGATCCTATTTTGTTACTGTATATTACGGTTCAGATCAGATGCTTAATACGGCGGGATCTAATAAAACAAAGTGATATTGAATTAGAATTAAAACATAATCCTAATCCAAACTTTATAATTACTAAAACCACAATTAACCGTGTATAATATAACTGAGAACAATGGAAATAAGTATTATTTTGCTTTCATAGATATAGGTACTGGATATATACAAATTCTTCCATGCTTTGACAACAATGTACAGGATCAAAAGGATACAGTATATTATAAAACATATCAGATGATTGTTAATAGTTCCAAAGTTAAATAATTTAAAAAATAAGTTAAATTTTAATCATTCTATTTTAGAAATATTTTAAATTATTAAATAAAACAGTCCTCTTTAGTCAAATATTTAAATTCAATTTAACAAACTAAGTTTGTGATAGGATGGAGATCGTGAAACTTGAAAGCGCAGAGAAGAATAAACTCACTAAACGTTCGCAAATTGATGCAGAAAGTGTGATTGAAATTGTAAGTGACATACTTCATAATGTCCGGAATGGTGGAGATAAATCTTTAAAATTTTATACTGAAAAGTTTGATAACGTTAAACTAGATGATCTTAAAGTCAGTGAAGCTGAAATTAAAGAGAGCTACGACAAAGTAGATGCTAAAATAGTAGCTGCCTTAAAAAAGGCTGCTAAAAATATCAAAAAATTTCATAAATCCCAAATACCAGAAGAATGGTTTGAAGAAGTTGATAAGGGAATTACTGCAGGTCAGATAATTCGTCCCATTGAGATCGTAGGTTGTTATGTTCCTGGAGGACGTGCTGTTTATCCTTCGTCAGTTTTAATGACAATCATTCCTGCAAAAATTGCAGGTGTTAGTAAAGTAATTTGCTGTACACCTCCAATGCCTGACGGCAGTGTAAATGAGGCAGTACTTGTTGCAGCAGATATAGCAGGTGCAGATGAGATTTATAAAATAGGGGGCGCTCAATCCATAGCAGCAATGGCATTTGGTAGTGAAAGTGTTCCTAAGGTTGATAAAATTGTAGGTCCTGGAAACATATTTGTTACAGCTGCAAAAAAATTAGTATATGGCGATGTGGATATAGATTTCCCAGCAGGACCTTCTGAAGTACTTATAATAGCTGATGAATCTGCTAATGCAGAATTTATCGCTTATGATATGTTAGCTCAAGCTGAACATGATCCAAATGCCGCGTGTGCACTTGTTACAACATCAGAGGATATTGCCCAGAAGGTAAATGATAATATTTTAGAAAAAATTAAATATATGCAAAGAAGTAAAATAATAGAGGAATCCCTTGAAAAGTATGGTAAAATAATAATTGCTGATTCTCTAAGTGGAGCTGTGGAGTTTACAAATGATTACGCTCCAGAACACCTGATTATTATGACAGAAGATCCTGAAGATGTTTTAAAAGATATCAGAAATGCAGGTTCTATATTTTTAGGAGAGTTAACACCAGTTGCAGCTGGTGACTATGGTTCTGGAACAAATCACGTTCTTCCAACTTCGAAGTGTGCAAGAATGTATTCTGGGCTTTCGGTAGACTCATTTATTAAAAAACCGACTGTACAGCGGCTTTCAAAGGAAGGAGTCCGCAGCTTAAAAGATGTTGTTATAACCCTTGCAGAACATGAAGGACTTTTTGCCCATGCAGAATCATTTAAAAAGCGATTAGATGAAGATTGAATATTGAAAATATTGAAAAAAAAGAATGTTTTAGTGGTGTAATGTGGGTATTGCCCATGTAGAATCATTAAAGCGATTAGACAATAAATGTGAGCTCATGTATATCATAAGCATGAGTTTGGACAAATTAATTATGATAGATTCCTAAAAAGATGATGAAACACATTCAATATTGATTATTTATATTTTAGAGGTGAATTACTTGACAGACTCATTAGGAGATTGGAGAAGAACTCATTATTCAAAAAGAATAAGCCCTGAGCTGAGCGGAGAAGAAGTTACAGTTATGGGTTGGATTCATGAAATAAGAGACCTTGGAGGAATAATATTTGTCCTTCTAAGAGACAGAGATGGACTTATTCAGATTACTGCTCCAAGTAAAAAAATTACAAAGGAACTACTTGTAGAGATAAGAAAATTAAGGAGAGAATCAGTAATAGCAGTTAAAGGGACTGTGCAGGATTCTTCAAAAGCGCCAGGCGGCTTTGAAATTATCCCTGCTGAAGTGAAATTACTCAATGAATCTAAATTACCTCTTCCACTGGACACAACAGAAAAAGTACATGCAGAAATAGATACCCGTCTTGATTCAAGATATGTAGATCTGAGAAGAGCATCTGTAAATGCTATATTTAAAATAAAAAGCAGGATGCTCCATTCTGTCAGGTCTTTCCTTGAAGAAGGTGAATTTATAGAAATAAACACTCCTAAACTTGTTGCATCTGCAACTGAAGGAGGAACTGAACTTTTCCCAATAACCTATTTTGAAAAGGAAGCATTTCTCGGACAGAGCCCTCAACTTTACAAACAGATGATGATGGCTTCTGGACTGGATAAAGTATTTGAGATTGCACCTATATTTAGAGCTGAAGAACATGATACTTTAAGGCATTTAAACGAAGCAATCTCTATAGATCTTGAAGCAGCTTTCTGCAATGATAAAGATGTAATGAACATCCTTGAGGGGATGGTGCACACCGTTCTTAAAAATATTTCAGAAAAATGTGAAGATGAGCTTAAAATTTTAGGGGTAGATTTAGAAGTGCCAGAAACTCCATTTGATAGAATTGATTATGATGATGTGGTTGATATAGTAAATTCAAAAGGAGTCAACATGAAATATGGTGAAGACCTATCTCGGGCGGCTGAAAAAGCAATTGGTGCACATATGGATGATTACTACTTCATAACAGGATGGCCAACTGATATAAAACCATTCTATGTAATGCCGAATAGTGAAAATCCAGAAAAAAGCTGTGCATTTGACCTGATGTATAAAGACCTTGAAATATCATCCGGTGCTCAAAGGTTACACATACATGATATCTTAATTGAAAGGATTAAAAAACAGGGATTAAACCCTGCTTCATTTGAAAGATATCTTGCAGCATTTGAATACGGAATGCCGCCACATGCTGGCTGGGGATTAGGTGCTGAAAGGTTTACAATGTGTATCACTGGAGTTAAAAACGTAAGGGAAACTGTTCTGTTCCCAAGGGATAGGAGAAGGTTAACTCCTTAACTAATTTTTTTCTTCTTTTTCAAAATCAAAAAATTTCTTTTTTTAACTAACAGTTAGCTTTGAATTATGCTTATTTTTTGCAAAATTAGATTTATCAATTATAATCTTATTTAAATTTACTAAGAATGCATTTTAATTTATACAATATTTTAAAACTAGAAAATATAAATACAATTTTTCTATTTTCTTAGGATACTACTATTTATATAAAAGTAATATCATATATTTGATATGGTATGAAATTAAAGGAGGATATGGAGATTATGGATATAAAAGAAATAATAAAAGATTCTGTAAATTATCCTCTTTCAGATTGGAAGAAAATTATAATATTAGGAATTATTATAGTTAGCAGCGGTATAACTAATGTTGCTATGTCTTTAGGTACAACAAGCATCGACATAATATTTTTTTTTAATTGGAATTGGGTTCATAATTGGCTTTTTAGTAAATGGCTATATGTTTAGAATTATTCAATCATCTTTGGATGGTAAAATAAGACTTCCAGAATTTAATAATTGGGTTGATATGGGTATTGATGGTGCCAAGGTGTTTATAGCATTTATTGTTTATTTAATTCTTCCGATTATGGTTATATTATTCTTTTTACCTTTATTTTTTGGGTCAGATTTGACATTCTTTGGGTCAGTGTTTTTATCTGTTTTAGGGAGTATGGGTCCAACTCCATTGGATTTATTTGTTAATTTAATAGGATCAATAATATGGTCTGGAATCTTAAATTTTGCAGTGATTTTATACAATTTATTTGGCTCAGTTATTCCTTTCATTTATGTAATTGTGGTCATACCACTGTTTTTAGTAGCAATAGCGAATATGGCTTACTATGAAGGTGAATTTAAATCAGCATTTAGATTTCGTGAAATAATTGATGAGATTAGAAGCATAGGCGGATTAATCTAATAAAATGGTACACAGCGACTGGAATTCTATTTTTAGCTCTGTTTATGTAGAAAATATTATAGTTTACATTTTTAGTTTAATTCACGTTAATGTTATAGAAATTATCGTGGGATTGCTACTTTCATTAACTTTAATTCCATATCTTTACATATACATAGCTAGATCATTGGCTTTATTTTACATGCCTGATTGAAAAATTAATTTATTTAAATATCTACATAACTTCCTACGTTTTTATCCATTACGCCGCCGGCTGTCGCTGGCGGCTAAGTAGTAAGCTGAAACATTATGAATTAAAAGAAAAGATTTTAAAATTATTTTAACTACTCACTTTTTTCGAAATCGCCCCTCCAATCATTCCAAGAATAAACCCACCACCACTTATAGAAATTGCAACCGATACAACTCCAAAAACAGTTAAATTACTGAATCCAAGCGGGGTAAATGGCAGTAAAAACGAAATTATTAACATTATAACGCTTGAAAGGATCCCACTTACTCCTCCAATCAGCATATATTCTTCTTTAGCCTTGCTAACATATACTGCAGCAAATCCAGCTACAACGTTGGATAGGAGTATTCCAAATCCTGAAAAATTGATATATGTAGATATAAGTGAGAAAAAACCTCCTGCAATACTTCCTATTACTACAGAAGATAGATCAAACTTCATGTACGTATATCTATCAATAATTATCAATAAGTTATCTTACTGGCTTTATTTTGAGTGATGAGTAAATTAACGAATTGGCTAGTTTATTTATTAATAGAATAATGATGCTTTTTTACATTTTACTTAATTTCTAGAAAAGGCCATCATATAGAATTGTAGAAGTCACAAAATGAGAAATATCCTTTAAAAAATAAAAAAAATAGATTCCATTTGGAATCTATGAAGTCACGTTCCAGACACTTGTTCCATATGGATCAAGCATGTCCCCTTCTGAATGCACAAGCTTAAATTTGCTTAAACCTGCTCCATTTTCAAAGAACATCTTTGTAAACATGGAATCTTCCAGTTCTTTATTCATTAGAACCATGATGTACGTGTTATTCTGGTTTATAACAAGTATACTGAACTGACTATCATTGGAAACTATCTGGTTCATTGCAACCTTGCCGTTTTGAACCACAATTAACTTGTGAGGCTCCATTATTTGAGTTTGATTATTTTGTTGATACTGGAGACCTGCAGCTATTTTGGTTCCATTTATCTGCGCAACAACGGCAGCTGTAGATGAAAGTGCAGCTCCAATTACAGTTGTACCGTTAACCTGTTGAGTGGTTGCCTGCTGTGCAGCGTAACTGTAACCCTGCCCAGTACCATTTTGGAAATCCCAGCTTCCAAATCCAGACCATACACCTGCTTTACCAACCATATCAGTACTTAATATAAGTTGATGTGGAGCTGGATTAGCTGGATGCGTGTATTGTAACACATTTTGAGCCTGATCAGGAGTTAAATTATATTGGGTTGTCAATATGGTTTGGGCAGCCTGTTTATCAACTGGCAGAATTTTGTCCAATATTTCAACGCTTTTACCTGTATTGTGGGTGTAATTTTCAAGTGTTGAATAGCCCTGGTCACCGCTTGATGTCAGCATTCTGAATATTCCTGCAGAAAGGCTCTCGTCACTCGTTGTTAATGCTTTTCCAACCCAGTAGGCACGCGGCGTGTTTTGAGACCCTCCATCGAATGTAACTGGCCTATCTGCTACTGCTGTAAACATATGGCCAAAGTCCCACCATGAAGTTAGTACTGTGTTTGGAGATGTATTGTTCTCAATCCAGGTTAATGAGTTGTACATTGAATCATCTGTACCTGGAACTACTGAACTTGCAGTGCTGTATGCTCCATATACTGGAGAATACGCTACAGCTGCAACTAAGATCACAACTGCTAATGTGCAGTATTTAACATCTTTCACATGTTCTTTGATGTAAGGAATAATCAAACCTACAAAGACTCCTGCACCTAAAGCTATTGGGAGTGAAAATTGTTCGATGAATCTTGACCCTTGTGTTAACATAAGGCCGGCACCTATAATCCAGACCGCAAATAGAACCGCGTATAAAAGGTGGTGTTTCTTATTTTCCAGTACCTGAGGATCTGTAATAATACTGCTTTTCACCGTTTCTTCTACAATTTCTGTTTTAGCTTTTTTAGCTTTTCTTCGGGGTTTGCTTTTTCTTTTTGGTGCTTGTTGTGTATTTTTTTCTTTTTTAGTTCCTTCTGGTTTTAATTTCCAGAGTAACAGCGGAACAACTAAAATACCCAACACAAATGGTATAATTCCTCCAACGTAACTTACAACGCTTTCAATTGTTGGTACCTGCATCTCTCCCACTGATGTGTAAATATTTGGGTAGGAGGTACCTGCGACAGCGGAATGTAATTGAGAAGCTCCGATTGGACCTTCTAAACCACCTATAAATCCTGAAGGTCCTAAATAAATGCTCAGTAAAATGATACTTGCAACTGCAAATACAAGTAGTGGAAATATTATGGGCTGATCTAAAAGCCATTTAGTTTTATCAGGGTACTCTTTAAATGGTTTGATGGTTTTCATTTTAAACAGGTAATTTGAAGCTAAGAGATACAGAACTGCTACACCGATAACTAAATAGAACATTATCCACCAGCCTTCCCAGGCCATTGAATAAACAAGCAATGAAATGACAGATAATGCTACATAAATCGATCTGGTCTTGATATTCTTTGCAAGCATGCTTATAACAAAGAATCCTATGATCATGATCGGAAAGATCATGTTAAACATGTCTGTATCAAAGAATCCTGCAAATGTATGGGCGAAATACCATGGTGCTAGACTAATTAAAATTCCTGCCACTATTCCTCCATAGTCATTGGTAAGTCTTCTTACAAAGAGGTATGCTGGAATGACTGCAAGAGAAGCTATAAATGGAGCTAGCCAGATGGCAACTTCATTTAATGGCACGTTTGCAAAGGAATTCACTAATTTATAGGTAAAGGCAGTAATATAAATAATAAGTGGCGAATACTCCGCTGATCTACCTGATGGATAGTACGAGTGAAGATCCCATGGAGTCCCATTTTGTATGGTATCCCCAAGATAACCGTGGTTAAGATAATCTTCTGTCATCCTGTAGTTGTAGTAGGAGTCCATTTCACTGAAATATGGAAGTCCATTTTGGTCTTCAAATAATGAAGTATAGTTTTGAGGCACTCCACTTATATTAACTGCATCTGCCCTTAGGCTAAATGCTAAAATAAACAATAAAACTATAATAATTATAGGTTTATATTTAGATAATAATATTTTTGTATTCATATTGATCCTCATGAGTTTAATTTGTTTTAAATGAATATTACAATACAATTAGACGTATAGGTCTTGAGATATACGTTTGATTTACAATATACTATGTATCAATCATCCACAGTAGTTTTAAATAGTATTGCAATACAATTGAGTCATATGTACATGGATATTGGTGTAAGTTGATGCTGTAAAAACATCACTCCAATGAATTAGTCATTTATTTTCATATTATATAAGATGATGCCAAAATTTGACCATAATATGTTATGATAGTATTAAATTTCAATTAAAGCCGTATTCATCATAATGTAAAAATGGATTAAAATATATATAATGCACAAAAAGTTTTGAATAGGACTCTATTCTCAATTTATACGGTTAAAAACTACATTCTAATGATATTATTGTAAAATGATGAGATTAAATCTATTTAATATATAAAAAATTTATTAATTACACTTTTAGACATTTACAGTTATAATTAATTATTTTACCATGATTTCAAAACGATATGGATATATTAACAGTTCGTCTTTCAAAATTTAAATCTGCAGACCATTTATCAGATTTTTCATCAAATGTTTTTATTTATGTACTGATATATGGATTATGGAATTAACAAAAATATTGTTGGAGATATAATAGTAAATTTTGACTTAAAAGTAACTTTATTTTTAATATAATTTAAACAACTGGAGAAAACTTATGAAACTTTATGATGTAGTGGTGGTTGGTGCAGGACCCGCGGGAATGATGGCTGCAATAAGGGCAGGACAGCTTGGTAAAAATGTGATGTTAATAGAGAAAAACGATACAATAGGTAAAAAACTTAAAATTACAGGTAGCAGCAGGTGTAACATTACAAATAATGCATCATTAAATACATTTGCGGAAAAATTCGGTAAAAAAGGAGCTTTTTTTAGATCGGCATTTGCAGCCCTTTCCAATAGAAGATTAATGACTTTTTTTGAGGCTAAGGGACTTAAATTTAAGACGGAGGAAAATGGAAGAGTTTTTCCAGTTACAGACAAATCCAGATCTGTTATAAAGGTTTTAAAAGAATATATGTCCCAAAACAGGGTTAAAATAAACTACAACACACGGCTTGTAAAAATTAAAAATAAAAAAGATTATTTTAGTCTTGATCTTGGAAATGATAATTATATGGCCACAAGAAAGGTTATACTGGCTACTGGAGGTATTTCGTATCCGGCAACAGGTTCTACAGGAGACGGATTTAACGTTGCCCAGAAAGTTGGCCATAAAGTAACACCTTTAATACCTGGAATTGTCCCTCTAAAAGTTGCTGAACATTATGTTAAAGAGTTGCAGGGAATATCCCTTGAAAATGCACGCCTTACTTTTAAGTATGGAAAAAAGAAACTGGTTTCAGATAGTGGAAATTTGATTTTTACGCATTTTGGAATATCTGGCCCTTTAGTTTTAGACATAAGCAGCCAAATAATTAAAATTCTTGAGAAAAATAAAACTGTGAACCTCTTCATTGATCTTAAGCCGGAAATGACAGATCAGGAACTTCAGAAAAAACTGATGGATGAATTTGAAAACAGGAGTAAGACTGAATTCAAGAACCTCATGAAACTTTTCATGCCAAATAGGATGATTCCAATATTTACCGAGCTACTGGGTATAAATCCAAAGAAAAAAGTGAATCAGGTTAATAAAGGGGAACGAAATAAAATTGTAAGCTTGCTCAAGGCATTTCCTTTAACAGTAACTGGGTCGCTGCCCATTGAAAAGGCCATGGTTACATGCGGCGGGGTATCAAGAAAAGAAATCGATCCTCAGACAATGGAATCAAAAGTAATGTCTGGAATTTATTTTGCAGGAGAAATTATAGATTTCTGCGCTCCAAGCGGAGGATATAACTTGCAGGAGGCATTTTCAACTGGCTATCTTGCCGGTGAAATGGCTGCAAGGAGTTTAGATTAATTAAAAATAAAATAAAGTTAGTATCAGTTTATTATACTTTCTTTTCAATTTTTAAAGTGACATAATCGCCTATTTTTGCAACATCATCAATTGATATTCTTACATCTGAGCCTAAAATCCCTGAAGATATGTATATTCCTTCTATTATCCATTTTTCGGCGTCTAAATCTAAATCGGAAACTTTTCCTATTTCCATAGCATTTTTGTCAATGACTTTTTTTCCTAAAACTTCTGTAGCTTTCATAAAAATTTTTCTCCATTTTTAGGTGTTTGGGTAAAATAAACCATTTCCTGTTATTAATATTGTGGATTAAGATATTTAAAAATTTCCTGTCTGTTTTAGAAAGGGTACCTAATTTTTATTTCTGTTTTTTTGTTTAATATAATTTAGTTAACTGAAATATTAAAGTTGTTTTGGCTTTGATTAAATATATCTAAGATAAAACCTAATAACTTAATTTAGAACAATTGGTTAATAGTTTGTAGGTGAATTATTAAAGATAAAGCATGATATGAATGATTTAAAGATATTATTAAATAATAAAGAGTAATCAGGGAATTTTATGATAAAAGTAGTGTATGATATTAAAGTTTATAGGGAAGCTTTGAAAGATATTATAAAAGCAGACGATGTTGTGGTGGAACTTGGTTGTCATGTTGGAAATTCCACAAAAATTCTCTCAAAACTGGCACCAGAAGGCAAAATTGTTGCCCTTGATAACAGTCCTGAAGCTGTAAAAAGTATGGGAAACCTATGTCAAGAACATAAGAACGTAGAGTTTACAAAAGCTGATGTAAGGCTTCATGAAACGTTAGAATATGTTTTAAAAAAGATTAAAAAGTGTGATGTATTATCTATAGATCTTGGGGGTGGCTATCACCCAGATACGACTTTCAAAGTTTTTTTCATCTGGTCGTCAACTTTAAAACCTCGAGATACCATAATAAGAAATAGAGGTCTTCTTGACTTCATACATTCATCAAAAACAGAAGAAATGATAAAATCTTCATTCGGATGGTTGGAATCATCAGGTAAAGATGGTGTTCCGCCAAGATTAAAGGAATTTACCCTCTGGTCATCTAAAATTAATTAGGAGGACGTCTAATGATTGGTAAAAAGATTAGAATTGAAAGAATAATAAACAGAAAGACAGGTAGAACGGTAATAGTACCCATGGACCATGGTGTTTCCATAGGGCCGGTACCAGGTATTGGCAATATGTGTGAAACAATCGATGAAGTAGCAAGCGGAGGAGCAAATGCAGTTTTAATGCATAAAGGAATGGTTGGAACTGGTCACAGGGGATATGGACGTGATATAGGTCTTATAATTCATTTATCAGCCAGTACTTCATTAAGTCCTGATCCAGATCATAAAGTGCTGGTTACAACAGTTGAAAAAGCCTTAAAAATTGGTGCTGATGCTGTATCTGTTCACGTGAATGTTGGATCTGATAAGGAACCAGCAATGCTTAAAACACTGGGGTTAACCTCTGAAATTTGTGATGAATGGGGAATGCCGCTTATCGCCATGATGTACCCAAGGGGCGAAAAAATTGACAGTGAACACGATGTTGATGTTGTAAAGCTCGCTGCAAGAGCTGGAGCAGAACTCGGTGCTGATATCATTAAGACAAATTATACTGGAGATCCAGATACCTTCAAGGAAGTTGTTGATGGATGCCCTGTTCCTTTAGTAATAGCTGGCGGCCCTAAAGTTGAAACAAATGAACAGCTTCTTACAATGGTGAAAAATTCAGTGGATGTTGGAGGAGCAGGTGTTGCAATTGGAAGAAATGTATTCCAGGCTGAATCACCCAGTAAAACTACAAGGGCCATTGCAGAAATCGTTCACAACAACATGGAAGTTGAAGATGCCCTTAAAATTATTGAGGGGAAATAAGGATAAAAATTAAATTTCAAGTATTATGGATGGTTTGTTTATGAAATTTGCATGGATCATGGCAGAATACGCCAGCTGGGATGAAAAAAAAGGTATTATAACTACATCATTAGAATCCGGGATAAACCATGTGGTTGACTTCGATGATGTAGAAAACATAAAGAAATTGGGAAATATCAAAATAGTCTCAGACAACGAAGAAGCTGATATAGTTTTAGTGGGTAGAAAAGGTGAAGGAGATGGTACCCTTAAACTTCCAGATAGTTTATCGCAGTCAAAAGATTTAGCAGCTATAAAAGGATTTAAAAGTAAAGGAAAAACTGTTGCAGCGTATATAGAAATTACAAGTAAAAAACTTGAAGAACTTGCATCTGAAGCTGGAAGAATTGCAGATTATGTGATCCTTGTAGGAAAAGATTGGAAAATTATTCCTTTAGAAAACATTATAGCAGACTTACAAAAAGAAAATGTTAAAATAATCGCAGCTGTTCCTGATTATGAAGAAGCAAGACTTGCTCTTGAGACATTAGAGCATGGTACGGATGGAGTACTGCTCTATACGTCAGATATCTCTCAAATTAAAAAAGTTGCATCATTAATTGAAAGGATTGAATCTGAACATTATGATCTTGTACCTGCCACAGTAACCCTTGTAAAACCAGTAGGTTCTGGAGATAGAGTCTGTGTTGATACCAGTTCCATGATGTCGGTTGGAGAAGGAATGCTTATTGGGTCTTACTCCCGAGGGTTGTTCCTCGTGCACAGTGAATCAATGGAAAGTGAATATGTAGCTTCACGTCCATTTAGAGTAAATGCAGGCCCAGTGCACGCATATGTAATGACTCCAAATAATAAAACAAGATACCTTTCAGAAATTGAAACTGGAGATGAAGTTTTAACCGTAGATAAGGAAGGTAACACTAAAACTGCTATTGTAGGCAGAGTTAAAATTGAAAAAAGGCCTTTAATGCTTATTGAAGCAGAATATGAAGGTGTTAAAATAAGAACACTGCTTCAAAATGCTGAAACTATAAGGCTTGTCAGCGAAGAAGGGGAACCCGTATCGGTTGCAGATATTAAAGCAGGCGATAAAGTTATGGTTTATCTGGATAAAGGTGCAAGACACTTTGGAATGTCCATTGAAGAGACCATAATTGAAAAATAGACAGCGCTTAAGTCATATGGGATAAACTGAAGATTATCCCTTCTAAGCTTAAATAGACATCGAATTCCTTTTTTTAAAATCCATTAAATTTTTGCATAGTTTTAAATGAAAAAAATTTATGATTATAGGAGGAATAAAATGTCGGATTATGAAGTTGAATTAATTACTCCTGAGGCAAAAGATAGGCTGGCTGATGAATTGGCCAGTGAAATAAGGTTTGAAAGAAAAGCAAATATTCATGGAGCATGTGTAAAGCTTTTAACCGATAATGAAAGCTTTAAAGATGAATGGGAAGACAACTTCAGGTTTATGAATGAAGACGTGCGCCCCCATGCAAAGATATTCTCCATAGAAGATGGGGGAGATCTGCAGGTGATGTACGATCCAACGGCAAAAGTAGCCATAGTGAGAAACTGTGATTACTATGGATGGATTAAAAGCATAGCGCTTGCTATAATATCCGATTTTTTTGAAGATTATCATTCAATACATAGAAGATATTCTGTTCATGGGTCTGCTGTAGATTATATGGGACATGCTATTGCAATAATTGGACCTCCTGGAACTGGAAAAACAACTTTGACCTATGGACTACTGCAGAATGAAAACTGCAACTACATTTCAGATGACTGGTTCTTTACCCGCTTGTTCAGCAATGCCGCAGTGATTTATTCTTCAGAAAAAAACTCATATATCCGTGATGATCTGGCAGATGTCTGGAAAACATTTGCAGAGGAAGTTAAAAGGGTTAAACTTGATGTAAAATGTAGAGGAATCGCTGATGTGAGTACATTATTCGATGGGCGTATTCGAGAAACTTCAACACTTAAAACGGTGGTACTTCTGGAGAGGGATGAGAAAAATCCACCATTCCGGCAATTAAACCATGATGAAGCTCTGGATTACATGATAAAGCAGGACTTTTGTAATCCACACCAGATGATAAGGGATGCGAGAAAGTTTAATTTAAGGGTGAACTTTTTTAAGGAATTATTTACACAAAATGAAGTATACATGCTGAACACAATAGAAACTCCTCAAGAGAGTCTTGACAGGATAATTGATCTTGCGGAAAGGTGATTTTTATGAGGGCATTTTTAGCTGCAGAAATTGATGAAGAGCTTAAAGAAAAAATAGCAGATGTGCAAAAACAGTTAATGGAGGCTGACGCGCCGGTAAAGTTTGTAGAGCCCCATAACCTGCATTTTACCTTCAAATTCTTTGGTGAAATAGATGAAGAGAAATCTGAAGAAATTGTAAGTGCAGTGGAAACCAAAGTGCAGAGTTACTCCCCATTTGAAATTTTTATCAAGGGTGTAGGTGTATTTCCAAATCCAAGATATATTAGAGTATTGTGGCTTGGAGTGGAAGATTCAAGCCCATTTTCAAGACTACAAATGGCCATGGATGAAGATTTTCAAAAAATGGGATTTAAAAAAGAGAGAAGTTATGTTCCCCACCTTACTATGGGAAGGGTTAGAGGAGCTAAAAATAAAGATGCCCTTTTATCAAAGATAGATGAATTGAAAGATGTAGAAATTGGAAAAATAAAAATTAGTAAGCTTTTGCTTATGGAAAGTGTGCTCAGACGTGATGCAGGGCCGATTTATACTGTAGTAAAAGAATTTGATCTAAATGACTAATTTTATAAACTGTAAAATTTTAGTATTTTACAGTATAAATTTTTTTATTTAATTAATTTGGTGAATATTTTGGAAAATATCGATTTTAATAGAATACTGAAGGTAATAAAACCTACACAAGAGGAAAATGAAAAAGTTAAGTCATTATCAGACAAGCTAATTGCTGTTATAAACAAAATTGCAAAAGAGAATAATATTGACGCAAAAGCGACACTTGTAGGCTCTGTAGCTAAAGGTACATGGCTTTCTGGGAAAGCGGATGTTGATATTTTCATAAAATTCCCTTTAAGTATTTCAGAGGCAGATTTAAAAAAGTGCGGGTTAGATTTAGGACATAAATGTATTCAAAAGATGCAAGGTAAATATGAACTGAGGTACGCTTCTCATCCTTACATTACTGGATTTATCGAAGGATTTGAGATTGATTTTGTACCATGTTATATTATTGAAAGTGCAGAAGAGCTTAAATCAGCAGTAGATAGGACTATATTACATACAGAATATGTAAGAGCTAATTTAAAGGAAAAACAAAAGGATGAAGTCCTGCTACTTAAAAAATTCATGGGATCTATTCATACATACAGCGCAGAATTCAAAGTGGGTGGATTTTCTGGGTACCTTTGCGAACTTCTGATAATCCATTACGGCTCTTTTTTAAATGTTTTAACTGCTTCAAGTAACGAATGGAAACCTAATTATAAACTAGATATTGAAGAGTACGGAACTGGTGAACTTTTCAGTGAACCACTTGTAGTCATCGATCCTACAGACAAAAATAGAAATGTTTCTGCAGCTTTAAAACTTCAAAAAATGTCTGAATTTATCGTTGCATCACGAAATTTCCTCGATGATCCCAAAGAATCATATTTCTTTGATAAAGATATAGATCTAAATAAAAATGAAATAAAAACTGAGTTTGAAGGTAGGGGAACTAAAACATTTTTAATCAGGTTTAAACCGCCTGAAGTTCCTGCAGATGCCCTTTATCCTCAAATTAAAAAGACTGAAAATTCATTAAAAGGAGTTTTAGAGAGAGAAGATTTTAAGGTATTTAATGCTGATTCATGGACAGATGAATCTCAAAATGTAATTATACTGCTTGAAATGGAGATATGGAAACTCCCACAGGTAAAAAAACATTTAGGTCCATTTGTATGGTCAAAAGGTCACCAAATCAAGTTCATGGAAAAATATAATGCTAAAGCTTACGTTGAAGAAAATAGATGGGTTGCAGAAATTGACAGGAAATATAAGGATGTTGAACCATTCCTTAATAATATTTTAGTTGAAAACAAGATAGGATTCCTTAAATTTGGGAAACATATCAAGGCTGAAATTTTAAAAGAATATGAAATAGTGGATATTCTGGAGTTTTTAGATTCTCCTGACTGCAGCGAGGATATGATGCTGTTCTTTTATGAGTATCTAAATAAAAATGTTTACCTGTGGAGATAGTATCAATCATTTCTTTCCCACACGAATTTAGGCACAGCGTCCTTAAACGGGTCAAATGTTTCAATATTTTTAACTTCTGTGCATCTCATACTAACCTTAGAATGTAAAGATGAAGGGAGCCGAAGGATCCTTTTAAGGTCAATTGAAACTTTTCCATCAACTAAACTCATGTTTAACGATGCTATACTGCTTATTAGTTTATTATAATTTCTAGCACCTGTTTTGGGATGATTAGGATCCATTTTATTTAAAAAAAGTCCCCATTGATTATCTTCTATCAATTTTCTATTTTCAAGAGTTTTGTTAAGCAGATTTTTGCTGATACCTTCGATTTTAGAGTCTTTGGTTAAATGAAGGACGGAATATTTGATTCTATCCGTGAATACTTTGGGGTACCCAAAGGGCACGGAATGAGGCCGGAGGGTGTAAATTTGATCTCTACTTTCGTACTTATCATTTGGAATATCGGCACCAACAACATATTTTAAAATTTGAGAACGCACATCGCTGTCCATTTCCATAACTGACTCGTCAATAACGCGTATGTGGTACCCTCTACCAGAATAGCTCAGGTGAATATTTTTTAGACCTAAATCACCTTTTAAAGTGTCTATTATATTGCCTACAATTTCTTTAGCTTCATTTAAACATATTTCACAAACATTATCACAGTTACAGGTCCTGATTGGAATGTCTTTAGCATCGACATCAAAAACAAGTTCTGATTTCAGCCACCCATCTCTTTTGCGCGGTTTTTCGTAAAATGCAACGGAACAGTATGCTGCAAAAGGAGTTTTAGATCTTAAAAAGCGTTTAAGATAATCTGGGGAATTAAAAACTTTATATCTATCATTAGGGCCTCTTCCAAAGTGATCGAATCCGAATTCACGGTTTTCAAGATGATCTAATATAAAATCAGGGACCTGATTAACATTCCATTCTTCTTTATAATAGATTCTGCGCTCGTCAGGAGTTGCTTGTTTGAAAAATTCCATGGATTTACCCTTTTTTAAATTATTAAATTTGACAATCCTTTCTAAATCATCTTTTTGATATTTAACTTATTTTAGTTTTAATTCTGTACATTTAACTTTATTTCTCCCTCATTTTTCTATTATAATAAGAGAGAGGGTTAGTTATGCCTTTACATGTCTTATCTGGTTTGCATAAATTAGGCATGTTTAATTTAACCTTTTCACAGCTCATTGGTGTATACCATGTTGTTTCCCCTTCATGTTGAAGGTTTAAGTTATCATTCATTCCAAATCCCAGCTTTGCATTAATGTTGATTTTTTCTTGTGGCTGGTCATCAAAAAGGGGAGGACTGCACCTGTCTGCTGCATCATAAATCATCGGCAAGATTTCATTTTGCGTGATTTTAAGGTTTGCGTCAACGTCGGATACCTTTAAAGTTGTATTTCTCATGAAAACTGAAGGATACAATCTTGCATAGGATAAAAATGGTGTTAAAAAAAGGACAATAACTTCATTTCTTCCACCTGACTTGATTCCATCTAAAGCTTTTCTAATGCATGGCGGGAACTTTTCAACGTCTAATGGTGAAGCTTTAACTTCACCTCCACCGTCTCCACCACCATAATATCTTATTTCTTTTGATAGGGTATCAGCTACTTCTTCTGCAATTTTTAAAAGTGTTGAATTGGGTTCTACTTCACGACCTGCTATTTCATGCACGTTTTTTATGTAATTTTCAGTATTCTGCATGATCATTTTGATCATGATGAGTTCCTTAATTTTGTTTCCAATAAATACATTGTACATTCTTTCGGGCTGTTGAAGTTTTACAACATCTCCAAAGTATTCCATAAAGTCTTCCAGGTCCAATACAACGTTACCATCTTTTAAAACTAAATCCTGTAAATTAATTTTCTTTGAACTTAAAAGATCAGATAGAGATGTCCATTTAATCCTGTCTTGAACAATGAGAGTGCTCATTATTTTCTCTACAATTTCTGATCTGTCTCTTTCATAAAGCTCTTCAAGTCTGTTTTCAATAATTTGTCCCTGCAGTTCTGATACTGCCCTACTTTCTCTTGAATTAGGGCCAAACTTAATCCCGACAGCCTGGCATAGGATATAAAATGCAATTACATCGAATTTTGTTATTTCTGGATAAAATAAGAAAGCATACTTTTTATGATTATATTCAGGATTACTTTTTTTATCAACGTACCATTCTACTCTTTTAATCACTAAATCAACATAGCTTTTGGGTATATAATCATCATCTGATATTTCTTGAGCAGTAATTGAATGGACAGCATCTATAATATTATCATTTATATCAAATATCCTGTCTAAATCCCCTCCATCTTCTCTGACTATTTGTTTTCCTTCATCTGATAAAGGATTTATAAAGGACATTGGTATCATACGATTAATGGTTTCTGATTCTCTTCATTATAAATAGTTAATGTATAGATGCACTCTAATAATATGAATTTCACAAAAGGAATACTGTCATATAAGAATACATAAATATGACACTTGATGTAAATAAATATTTTAAAGGGTTCCACTCTTAAAAAAAATAGATAACTTTTCTATTTTAAATTATATAAAAATAGAAAATAAATATATATTTAAATTTAGAAATTTTATATATACATATTAATTATTATTTCAGCTTTTAAGGACTTTTATATCTTATTATAATTTAAATCATGAATTTCAAGGTCTACAAGCTTTGTTATTCATTTTGAGTTAGGAGGAACAAATTTGAGTAAAGTATTTATTACCAGTGCGCTGCCCTATGCAAATGGGCCCTGTCATTTAGGACATTTAAGATCAACCTATATTCCCGCAGATATTTATGCGCGTTATAACCGAATGAATGATGTGGATGTACTGTTTGTTTGTGCAACTGATGAACATGGAACACCTATTGCGGTTAGAGCAGAAGAAATAGGAAAATCCCCTAAAGAAATCGCAGATAAATTTCATAAAATGATAAAACATGACCTTGATCTATGTAATATTTCATTTGACTACTTTGCAAGGACAACTGACCCTGTTCATTATGAAATTTCACAGAATTTTTTCTTAAAACTTTATGAAAATGGTTACATTTATGAACAGGTCATTAAACAGCCATACTGTAATGAATGTAAGAGATTTTTGCCTGACAGGTATGTAGAAGGTATTTGTCCCCATTGTAAAGGTGAAGGGGCAAGAGGAGATCATTGTGAGACCTGTGGAAGGCATTTAGATCCTATTCAGCTTGAAGAACCAGCATGTCTTATATGCAATTCTACTCCTGAAATTAAGGAATCAAAACAATATTTCTTTAAATTGAGTCATTTTCAGGATGATTTAAAAGAATGGATTGAAGGAAACGAGGAATTACCTCCAAATGTCAAGAATTATGCTCTTCAGTGGATAAAGGAAGGTTTAAAAGATTGGATACTTACAAGAGACATGGAATGGGGAATTCCCGTCCCGCTTGAAAATGCAGAAGGTAAAATCATATATGTATGGGGTGAAGCTTTCCTTGGGTACATATCATCAGCTGCACAGTGGAGCCGGAGGGAAAACAAGTCGTGGGAAGACTACTGGAACGATAGAGCAATTCATTTTATAGGAAAAGACATAATATACCACCACTCAATATTCTGGCCTGCGCTGCTTATGGGTTACGGATGCAAACTCCCTGACAATGTTGTTGCAGGGGCGTATCTTTCACTTGAAGGCCGGAAGATGTCAACAAGTAAAAACTGGGTTATATGGGCATCTGAATTTCTTGAAAAATTTGATTCGGATATTGTGAGATATTACCTGACTGTAAATGCGCCCCTTGGCCGTGACACTGACTTTTCGTGGGATGATTTCCAGCGCCGTGTAAATGACGAACTGGCAGACGTGCTTGGAAACTTCATACATAGAACTTTTACATTTACAAACAGATTTTTTGATGGAAAGATACCAGAACCCTCTGAGTTTGATGAATACGATGAAGAATTTAAAAATAGAATATTGAGTATTCCTGATGTGGTTTCAGGAAATATTGAGCACTTTAAGTTCAGAGAAGGTATTATTGAAATAATTAAGCTTGCAAAATTCGGTAACAAATATTTCAATGACAAAGAGCCATGGAAAGCTGTAAAAGAAAATCCTAAAGAGGCTTCAAATTGCCTGTACCTGTGCAACCAGCTTGCAAAAACACTTTCTGTTATTTTAACCCCTTATCTTCCAGTTAAATCTCCTCAAATAATGGAGATTATGAATTTAGATGTAGGAAAAACAACCAGCTGGAAAACTGCAGGTGAATTTGTTCCAGCAGGCCATGAAATTGGTAAACCAAAACCATTATTTTCTAAAATTGATGATAGTGTAATTAAAAAAGAAAAAGAAACACTTTATGAAAATTTAGAGGAAACTGAAACTATGAAAAATATAATAAGTATAGATGATTTTGCAAAAATTGACCTAAGAATCGCTGAAATAATAGGAGCAGAACGTGTCGAGGGCTCTGAAAACTTATTAAAATTAATGGTAGATACTGGCGAGAAAAAAATACAGGTTGTTGCAGGACTGGCTAAAAAATATGCTCCTGAAGAGATAAAAGGCCAGAAAGTTGTGGTATTAGTTAATTTAAAACCAGCAAAATTATTCGGAATAAAATCTGAAGGTATGATACTTGCAACTTCTGATAGTTTAAGCGTTTTAACTGCAGATGCTGATATTGGTGAAAAAATTAAATAATTAATTTTTTTATTTTTTTATAAAAATTTAGTTTGGGAACGAAATGAATGAATCTGTTTTAATTGCACGGGCTGAGAAATTTCTTGACAAAATAAAACGTCAAAGAATACAAGTAGAAGAAATTAGGGATTTTGAAAGCTTTATTACAGTTTATCATTACTTAAAAGAAAATTTAGACGAGCTGTATGAACTTAGGGATACAATGGAGATCAAAGGTTATAAAGCTCCATATAGATCTTTAATTAGATCTTCTCGTTCCTCAATTACTGAATTAAAAGCTGAAGAAATACATGATGTTTCAAGGCAGACTCAATACTTTAGGATGAAGGCTGCAGCCAAGAAAAATATATTAGATAGGGTTAAGTCTTCTATTGCGTCCCATAAAATCGCGATTGGACATCTTGAAGAATTTGCTACCATAACTTGCAGTGTGTGTAAAAAGAAGTTTAAAAGACATGAAATAGAATTTGTTGAATCTGGAACATGCAGCTGTGGAGCTACCGATTTAAAACTAAGGAAAAACGATCATGGGGTTTACAGGTTAGGCACACTTAAATATTTACCATTATCCGGTGAATATATGGTGAGAATGTCTGATCTATCTTCCATTGGAAGGGAAGCATTCAGGAGTATTGTTAGGGTCCTTAAACATGAGAAAAGAGGGATAGTCAAAACTGTTTCTTTAGTTGTTAAAGTATTTGAAGATGGCAGGTGGATTCGAAAAAGAGTCAATATGGATATGGATGATGAATTAAATTATGAGAGGGAAATCAGGAAGGAATACGGCCGTAATGCACGTATCGAATTTTTACAATTTCACAGGAAAAAACCTGCTATTATAAACGATAAACAGGTCCAAACAGCTCTTTCAATTGCATATGTAAAATTTGCAAAGGAAATAGTGGATGGAATTTTGGATGATGTTTTGGATAAATGTTTAAAAAATAGGGCTAACGTTGAAATTTATGATAATGCTCTTAAAAAAGCAGCAGAAATTACAAATTCAATAACCTCAGATATTGAAGATGCGGAAGATATAAAAAATGAAAAATTAAATGAAATTCTTAAAGAAAACAATCTCCTTGATGACAATGATATTATAAATAAAGAGCTTAAACGCGATCTTCAAACAAGGAATGAGATTAAAAGAAAGCTTTATGTTGAAATACCCCGAATTTTTATTTTATGGGATATTTTGAGGTACTATCTAACTACTTCTTATGATAGAAGGAATAAATATTCGGGTCCATTCCCAAATCTTCGTCCAAATTTAGATACTAATCAATTGAAGGCATTTGTAGATTTTGATAAGCAGGTAGTGGGAATTTTGAAGGAATACACCGATGAAAAGATTGAGTATATGAATGACATAAAAGAAGTCGTAGCAAAAAAATTTGAGATGGAAAATAAGATAAAAGGTCTCCATGTTAAGTCAAATCCACCTGCAGTTGGAGCTGCAATTTTAAATATTACAGGAAAATTATCAATTGATGTTGCATCTGATATTTTTTCAGTAGATCCTGAACGAGTAAAGGTCGAAAAAGAGAAAATTGAAACATTTGGAAAACCTGCCTCTAAACGTGCCCAAAAATTCTTAGAAATGATTAAAAAGTGACGTTATGTTCTGATATTTTTGTAGTTAAATAATTTAACATTGACTGCATAATTTTTAGCTTAATTACAATGCATGATGGCGTTTAATACACACATATGATTCTGTAGGGATAATGTAACTTATTTAAATTATTTAGGTCAAAATACAGTTAAATTAACGGTTTAAAGCATCAAGTTATTCACTAAATTGATTTAGCCGTCAAAAAATCTTTGATTTTTTGGGTTACAGAATGGTAGTTCTGTGGACCGTCAAAAAATCTTTGATTTGGGGGTATGCAAAAACCCCTGGTTTTTGCAAACATTAGTAAATTTTAACTTGTGGTATAATAAAATTATAACATAGGGTGGTATTCTGGGTGGCAGATGAAAATAATGAAATTTATGTAAAAAGGGCATTATCTTCACAGGTGATTATGGAGCTTTTAGATAGATATCCAAACCTTAAAAAGATTAAAGTTCCAAGCAGCTTGTACCCTAGGACCTCAAAAAAATATTTAAATGCACTTTCTGAATTAGGAATTGAAGTTGAACCCGTTATTAAAAGGGGTAGACCTAAAAAATATGGCAGCGATGAAGCTGAACTTGTTCAAAAAATGATTAATGAGGGCATTAGTCCAAAAGATATATCAGATGAACTTGAGATTCCTTTAAAAACAGTTTATTATCTCAAAGATACTAAATTAAAAAGAGGTAGGAAACCCAAATATTCTAAAGAAACGGAAGAGGAAATTAAAAAGTTACGCGATGAAGGTCTTTCAGCAAAAAATATATCTGAAAAGCTAAGCATCCCTCTTAGAACAGTGTACTGTCTTATAAAGCGAAAATAAAGTGGTAAATAAATTTAATTAATTAACTCATAGTACTTTCAGGTACAAACAAGTGTAACACGGTGATTCAATGGCGGATATGTTTTTTGGCGACTATCAGATGTTACTGTCAGTTTCGGTCATTTGCTGTATAGTTGCGTTTTCAATGACTTTTTTAACTATGCCTCGATTAATAAGTAAATTAAAAAGTGCTGAAATAGTTGGTAAAGATATTCATAAACCTACAAAGCCTATTGTGGCAGAAATGGGCGGTATAGGTATCTTATTTGGTTTTATAGTTGCAATGTTTGTTGGGATTTGGTTATATCCAGTTTATCATTATCAGTTTATAATAACTCTAATTGTAATTCTTTTAGTTGGTATTGTAGGTATGGTGGATGACCTTATAGTTTTATCATCAAAGGAAAAACTGATTTTGCTCTGGCTTGCAGGACTGCCCATTATGTGGATTGCTCCTCCTGGAGTGGGCATTATTTATATGTTAGCTATGCCTATAGCAGTGTCTATTGGTGCTAATTTAACAAATATGCTCGCAGGATTAAATGGAGTTGAGTCAGGCCTTGGGGCAATTGCAATGATATCTCTTACCATTTCTGTTATTATAATGGGTAAATATAACGTAGCTATAATAACCATGGCAATGTTAGGGGCTCTTCTTGCATTTTTATTCTACAACAGGCACCCTTCACGTGTTTTTCCAGGAGACGTAGGAACCCTTATTATTGGTGCATGTATAGTACTTGTGGCTTTTATAGGTCGTGTAAAGATCATAGCTTTTATTGTACTTCTCCCAAATATAATCGACGCTGCATTGAAGTTTTACAGTGCTGGAGTTGTGGAAAGGCATCACCATACTCCTACTAAAGTAGGAGACGACGGGAAACTGGTTGCTCCAGATGGAGGATTTAATTCTCTTATAAGATCCGTTTTAAGAAAGCCAATGCCTGAGAAAAATGTTGTGATAATTGTATGGTTAATAGGGATCCTGTTTGGAGCTATTGGGATAATTTTAGCATATACGCTTAATTCAATGATTATTTAGGTAACATGTTATCACACCCATGTAACATCAACAGTTGTAAATATGTACCTATTTGAGAAAGCAGGATTGTACATGTTATTAGTTTCTGCAGAAGTGCCAAATGATTCACAAATACTTTTTCGCACGTAAAAATTCACGCGATCTCCCAAAGCATTTCTATCGCTATCTGTAACAGAAGGTGCTGATGCAGAGATTTTAAACTGTATCTTTGTTTTATTATATTTTTCATTAAATCCCTGATTTGAATAATCTATCTTTATAATTTTAACGTTACTTGGGATTAAAAGCCGCTTGTGTTCTACTGTATAATTTTTAAACGCTTCTTCTGGATAAATTGCAAAACTGTCTGCATTTGCACCTTCTATTGCCCCACTTCTTGCTGCAGCCATAGCTTGATTTAATTCATTATCTTTTCCCATAAATGAAGCAATTCCCAAGATTATTATTAATATAAATCCCATTATCAGAACTAGTTCTATAGATAACTGGCCTTTAATTTCCATAAATCTGATTTATCATTAATACGTATATACTTGTTTATCTTAAATTAAGACTCTGTAATTACAATCCAGTTGTATCCATCAGAGCCATTTACATTTTTGATAGTGTATTTAGAGCCACCATACATGGTAATTTGAGATTCATCCAATGAATATGAGTTTGAAACTTTTTTGGGAGTTATATATGATTTACCAATCATTCCACCTATATTAAAATAAACTCCTGAGGAATTTACGTTTATATAATACATTTTATCTGTGATGTTGGCGGGTAAACTGATAGCCACGGAATGACCTGTTCCTCCGGAATAAACCCTGTTAATTGCTTCTGAAACACCATCTGCTGTCATTCTTGCTTTTGATAGTTCTTCTGTTTGGGATGCAGTATCTATTCTGTCTGATACAACTGTTATTATACTTCCAGCTACCAAAATAATTAAAAGTATTGCAAATATTAAGTCAACAGTCATTATACCTTGATTATCCATAATTTCAGTATATTACTAATCATATATAATAGTAATAGTTTAATGGAAGAAAATATACATGAAGCTGCACCTTTTATTTTAAAAGAACCGGATATGAAAGTTTTAACATTATATTATGATATCTATGAGTTTTTATGTCAAAAATGACCTGTAAATTTCTTTATTTAAATAAAAATAGGTAATTTGTAGTTAACTAAAATAAATATTATCAAGCTATGGGCTAATTTCACTCTATAAGAATTAAAATAAACATTAAGTTAATAGTCATTATCCTGCAATTATCCATAATTTCTTATATCCTAATTACGTATATAGTTGAAATGAGAGAAAACATATGTAAAGTTACACATTTTATTTTTAAAAGAACTGAAACGTGAAAATTTCAACGAAATATTTCAAAAGATACATATAAGTCTTTATATTAAATAAGTTGGATTATTAATTTACTTTTTTAGATAAAGACCATAATTTTAATTTTTATTCAACTAAAAGAATCATTATTGAGTTAATACTTGATTTTAGCCTATAATAATTAAAAATATCGTAAATATTAGGTTAATGATCATTATCTATTGATTATCCATAATTTTAATATATTAATAACTACATATAATAGTAACAGTTTGCTTTTAGGAGGTGGGCGTATTAAGCCAATAGACGGCTTTAATCTTTTGGTAACTCTTCAGGGCCACAAAGATTCGCATGCTGGTGAAGAATTAGTAGGTATAGAAGAAATAGAACTAGCTCTTTCAAGTTACGAACCGGTTCTTTACATAAAAGAATCACAATATCCAAATGTTGTTTTAGTGGAATTGACTATGAATCCTGAAGAAGCAGTATCAATATTAAAGGAAGCTCCAACAACAGTAGTATCTAAGGTTGTTCCAATTGATGTAGTTATTAAAACACGAATGGATTCTATTTTGGAGAGGGTACTGATAGTTGCAAGGGAAAAAATGAGCTCAGATAATTCTTTTGTTGTGAGATGTGATTTAAGAGGTAGAGAATACATAGAATCAAAAGAAGAACTTACCGAAGCAGTAACCAATGAACTACTTAATAACATAGATGCTACCGTGGATGAAATAAATCCGAACTGGGTTGTTCAAATTGAAGTAGTTGGCGATGATACTGGAATCAGTGTTTTAAAGCCCCATCAAATTTTAAAAAAAATATAGAGAGTTTTTATGTACGAAATTTTCTATTTTAGAGGCGGTTTATATAAATTTGATGAATTAGTAGAGTACATAGAAGATGTAGGGGGGATGGTACTCCGCAAAGATCACTTTGAGCTGATTCGCGGTGAATATTTTCTTGCAAACGAAGTTCATGTACTCCTTGTAGTGCCAGAAGAAGAAGTTGAAACTACTAAAGCATTAATTGTAGAGATCAAGGGAACAGCAAGTGACACGGAAATTACTGAAGAACAAAAAAATACACTGTTAGCATATCTTTCTATATATGATTCTTTAAATAAAACAGATATATGGATTGGAAAAGACGATCTAAAAAATAATATAACCTGTCCTTGTTTTGCGTTGTTATGTAACCAAATTGAGAACGAAGAATGTCAGTTGGATACTAAATTGGAACAAATACTGGCAGAAATGTATGTAAATGGTATAATTGAATACCGAATATCTGATGGAAAATATGAATACCGTCTTAAAAAAGACTAATTAAACGTTATTAGTTCCTTAATTATTTATATGACGTAATTAAAATTAATTCTACTGAAAAATTTAAGGGATACTATGAACTCTGCAATGCTTGTTATTACTGGAATTATCGTCATTTTCATTGGAATTATTCTCATAATTATAGGAACTGCTCTACAATCTACCTCTCAAAATGGAGAAGTCCATACTGGTGGAGTCATTTTAATAGGTCCTATTCCAATCATATTTGGTAATGATAAAAGTTTAATTGTAGGGGCAATGATTTTTGCAGTTGTAATTATAGTTTTATGGTATTTATTGATCTACAGAGGTTTACTTTGATTCATTTTTTTATTCAAAATTTTAGTCCAAACTGACTTAAAATAGCAATTTAAATAACTTGTTTTAAAATGAATCATCAGTTAAAATTATTGTATATGATTGTCATAAACTATTTTTACATGTATCTAACTTTTATATACTAATATTATTTCAAATTTGTGAGATTATTATATTCTATGATATGCATCTTCAAAAATAAAAAAGAGTAATTCTTCAGATTTTGAAAAATATTAAATTATATCCATAAAAAAATGGTCTAAAAAACTAAAATTTAAATAGTTTTATGCCAGTTCCAGGCAGTTTCTATAATTTTAGACAGATCATCATATTGGGGGTTCCAGTTCAATGTTTTTCTTGCTTTATTGGAGCTTCCAACAAGGATTGGTGGATCTCCAGGTCTTCTTTCTGCTTCAGCTGCTTTAATATCTTTACCTGTAACTTCTCTTGCAGTTTCTATAACTTCTTTTACAGAAAATCCATTTCCATTTCCGAGATTAAAAAAATCACTTTCTCCACCATTTTGAAGATATTCAAGAGCTAAAATATGTGCTTCTGCTAAGTCAGTGACATGTATGTAATCTCTGATACAGGTACCGTCTGGGGTATCGTAATCAGTTCCAAATATTTTTATATTTTCCCTTCTTCCCGCTGCAACATCAAGGATAAGTGGTATTAAATGAGTTTCAGGCTCATGCAGTTCACCTACTTCGCCATCTGGATCAGCACCTGCAGCATTGAAATACCGTAGTGATGCATATTTTAATCCGTATGCATCACTATAATCTTTTAAGACTGTTTCTACCATTAATTTACCTTTTCCATAGGAATTAATTGGATTTTGTGGATGACTTTCAGTTATTGGAATTTCAACAGGATTTCCGTAGGTTGCACAAGTTGAAGAGAACACAAAATATTTTACATTTTCCTCAAGCATTACCTGAAGTAGATTTAAAGTATTTTTAACGTTATTCATGTAGTATTTTTGTGGATTTTCCACAGATTCCCCTACATAGGTAAATGCGGCGAAATGCATCACAGCTTCAATTGGGTACTTCTTGAAAACAGATCGTATATCTTCTATATTGCCTAAATCTCCCTGCTCAAATGTTCCCCATTTTACAAAGTCTCTATGGCCATAGCTTAAATTATCAAATATCACTGTTTTAATTCCTTTTTTGCTGATTTCTTTGTTTAAATGAGATCCTATGTATCCTGCTCCGCCTACAATTAATATCATTTATTTAACTCCTATTTACAGTTTTTTTTCATTATTTCTTTGTTAAAAGAAATCAAATTTTTGCCTTTAATTAATATCAATTAACTTTTAATTTAAAATTATATTAAAATTTGACTTTCAATCAGTATTTGTATTTTAATGTTTTATCCCTAAATATTTAATTTAAATTTTATATTAAATAACAAATTTTATGTGATTTATCTTACTTAAAATCATAATTTTTTTATAGATCCTAAAAAATAGTAATTTTAGTTTATATATGTCTATTTAAATTAATATAACTTATTTTTAGAAATTATGGTATTTAAGTAAATATTATATTAACAGGCTTTATCGGTCATGCGATAAGCTAATTTAAAGGTGAGTATGCAATGCATAAAAACATTCTTCCTTGTTATTTTTTCTAAATAGAGTTCCAAACGAGCTGTTTTATCTAAAATATGACCTTCAAAAATTTTTAATTTTTGGGGTGCCGAAAATTCATAGAATTTTCGAGCAACCAAGAAGTTCGGCCCTTGGAAAGCTACTAAAAAAACTTTTAATAATGCTTTAAACCTAGAAAAGAGATATAAGATTGTCTTTTTTTTGATTTAAAACCAAAATATTTATATGTGACTGTGACTTATTATTAGTTCTGTACTAAAACGTCCTACATGGTTAATTTAACATATAGGACACGGAGGCGGTACAATTACGTGGAAATTTAAGAGTGCGTTACTATTTGTGGTAGTAATTGCAATCAGCATTTTACCTTCAGTTGAAGGGATGCAAATTCAAAATACATTAAATATAAATGAAAAAACCAATTTAAATCAAAATGTAAACTTTTTAGAAGTAAATGCAGCTTCTAAAACTACTAAAAGTAGTGTTGCCGCATATAATGTGGTAGTAACTTCAAAATATGTAATGGCTACGGGTAAATGTACCTGTTGTTTATATACTGATTATAAGTACCATACCCGAGTGTTTGAAAATTATGACCCCTCTTCACATAAATGGGGAGTTTTAAAATATGAAGTAGGCTCTGGAAAGAATAATCCTGAAGGTATGTGGTATAGTACTGTAACTGACATGGACTTCTGTTTAGTTCATGGAAAATCCCATGATAACAGGGGAAAATATTTAATTCCTTATAATGGGACAATTAATGGTAAAAAAGTAGTTAATGGATATTTTGTATAAATATTTAGTGACTGCAATTTAGAAAAACTGGATTAACGCAAATCCATTTTTTATTTTTTAAAGTATTTCAAGATTCAAATCTAGAATTATAGTTAATTGAATTTTACTGTTTATTTTTTAAAATATATATTTAGATAACTTTATTTTCAAAAGTATATTCTTTATTCTATTTTATTATTAATTAAATTTCGTAGATTAATTTGAATATAGTTAGGGATAATATTGACTTTTAGTTAATACGTTGTTCCTTGATTTAATCATAATTATTACTCTTGTATCTTATAGACACTTTAAAAAACGATTGAAGTAAATTGATTTAGAATTGCTTCTAAAAATAAATTATAATAGGGCTTTAAATTATAAAAATGCTTTTATAAGCTTCTTTTTAATAAAATTAAATGAAAAAATTTATAAGTAATGTTAAATTGAATAATATATAGGTTTAAAAAGCCTTAAGTAGGTGTATTAATACTTTGGGGCGAGGAGGCGATATAATTAAGCGACAATATTTGTTCGCGATCCTATTAGTGCCACTTACGCTTGCATTAATTTTTCCTTCATTATTGACCCAATCTACATCAAATAATGACGTAAAAATTGTTTTAAATGGACATAACGATGTTTTGGAAGTGAATGCAGCGTCCACTGTAAAGGCTAAAATATGGTATAAATATTGGTATAAATGCAAATATAAGCACTGGTATAAGCAGTGGTATAAACACTGGTATAAAAGCCATGGAAGATGGCATTACTACTGGACATATAAATGGAAATATACCTGGAAATACACTTGGAAATACACATGGAAATATAAGGCTGTATCTACAGTATCTAAATGCGGTGTTGGGGCGTATAACGTTGTTGTAACGAGTAAATATGTTTATGCAACTGGAAGATGCAGTTGTAGTTTATATACAAATTACAAGTATCATACACGAATTTTTTACAACTATAACCCTGCAACACGTCATTGGGGAGTTTTAAGCTTTGAACAGGGGCCATGTGGTTTAACATCCCCTGAAGGACTGTGGGTTGCTGGAGATACTGATATGGACTTCTGTTTAATTCATGGAAAATCTCATGACCATCGTGGGGTTTATTTAGTCCCTTATAAGGGTGTCATTAATGGAAAAAAAGTTGTAAATGGATATTTCCAATAGCTGTTACAGTAAGTAGCACAAATACAACCATATAATTTTTATGTACAGTCTTTAAATATAATTTAAAACCTGATTAACGCAAATTACAGGTTTTATAAATATTTTTTAATTTTTTTTATTATGAAAATCAATTGAAAAAAATTCAAATGCTAATTTTAAATATAATTAATATGATTTTAATTAGATAACTAACATTAACGAGTTTAAAGCAAATAAAAATAAAGAACTTTAAAAATGAATTATTAAAATATTAATCATCAGGGAAATAGATGAAATCAATAACTGTAATTGGAATTATTATTATAATAATCGCTATTTCTGGATGTATAGGAAATAGTGAGATATTAAATAACAATGATTCAAATATAAATGGTAATATATCCGCTAAATCTAATTTGGGGGTATCAACTAAAAATATATCTGAAGCCAGTGGTTTTTGCTATCATGTTGTGGATGGAGATACCATAGATGTGGATAATGTTGGTAGAATACGGCTTGTAGGTATAAATACACCTGAGAAGGATCAACCTGGATATCAGGAAGCTAAAGACTTCGTAAAAAAGAGATGTCTAGGGAAAACTGTTTATCTCGATATAGATGATGCAAAGTATCATGATAAATATGGTAGGGTTCTTGCTGTAGTTTATGCGGATAATATTAATATAAATGCAGCACTTTTAAAAGGTGGATACGCAAAAATAATGTATATTCCTCCTTCTGAATTTAATCCTTACTCATGGACTTAATTTAAATCTTAAAATAACTAATTCTAAAGCTTAAATCTTATTTTAAATCGATGAATTAGGAAGTTATGTAGCGTATTATAAGAAGGATTTGGGTATAGTTAGTAATAACAATAATAAAATTTATAATATATCAATTACATAATATACAAACACGGCTGAAGTTATAGAGATTTGTATATGGTGTTACGTCGTGAAAATTTGATTATTGGGATTATTTTAATCATTATCTGAGCTATTGTTGGTGGATTGATTGAAACGATACTTTTAGTCATGAAATTATAGCTGCAATTACATTTTGTAACAAAATCAGGGTAATCGCAGTTATAAAAGATATCAATCATAAAAGGAGGCTAAAAATATGGATAATAAAGGACAAATGTCAATACTGTACTGGATAATCGTTATAATTGTAATTATAATAATACTGCGATTATTAGGAGTATTCTAACAGGATAAATTAAAGAAAGTAAAGATGCTCAGTTTGCAGCGAATTCATATACTGATCAAAAATAAATTAGAAGTTATCTGAATTCAGGTAATACTTTGTCTCTGTAAAATTCGATAAATTCATGCTGTTTTGGACCAACTTGATGCATGCATACGTGGTCGTAGCCAGCATCCGCATATCTTTTTATTTCGTTTATATGATCTTGGGGGTCATTACTACAGACTATTTTTTGAGCTATTGATTTTTTATCAGCTTTTTGTGCTAATTTTCCAAAATGTGTAGGTGTGGGAAGGTCAACATTTATTTGAACGTCATTTAATTTAATAGGCCAGTATTTATGGGCAGTTTTTTCAGCTTCATCATCATTTTCGTCCCAGCAAATTGTAGCTTCACTGTAGCAGGGTTTATTTTCTCCACCGTTGTTTTTAAAAATTTTTACCACATTTTCATTGGCATGCTGTGCAATTAATCCATCCCCCATTTGTCCTGCAAGTGTAGCAGCCATTTCTCCTTCTGCAGCTATAAATATTCTAGGAGGCTCCTTGGGTAATGTATAAATTCTTGCATTTTCAAGTGTATAGAAATAACCTTCATAGTCCTGCATTTCACCCTGCCAGAGCTTTTGAATTATATGTACAGCTTCTCCAAGCATTTCAATTCTAATTGGGGTTGACGGCCATCTGTCACCGAGAATATGTTCGTTTAGATTTTCACCAGAGCCTACTCCGAATATAAATCTGCCTGGAAGCATGCAGGCTGCTGTCGCTGCAGCCTGAGCTATAATTGCAGGGTGTATTCTGAATGTAGGGCATGTTACACCAGTTACAATAGGTAATCTTTTAGTTACCTGAGATATGCCTCCAATCGTGCTCCAAACAAATGGACTCTGTCCTGTTTCAGAGATCCAGGGATGATAGTGATCAGAAATCATGGCAAAATCAAATCCTGCTTCTTCTGCTTGCCTAGCAAAACATACAAGATCAAGAGGGCCAAATTCTTCACTGGAAAGTTTATATCCAATTTTTACCATAGTTAATTCTCCTAAAAAAATAGTAAAAAAATAGTTATAATTTTACATTACATCTATTTCCCTGCGTTCTTTTTCTTTTTCTTCAGTTAAAGGCATTCTAATGGTTAATAATCCGTTTTCATAATGTGCACTGCCTTCATCTGGATTAAAATCATGGGCAAGTACCCAGCATCCGTTATACTCTGTATTTCGCCTTGGAGCTCTAACACAAAATGTATTTTCAGTCACGTTAATGTTTATATCTTCTTTTTTCACACCAGGAAGTTCTACTTCCATTATATATTCGTCTTCAGTGTGATATACAAATGTTGCAGGGGAAACAGGTATTTTTT
>JAEZKE010000101.1 GCA_023436175.1 Methanobacteriota archaeon | reverse complement strand
GCCATGGACCATGGTGGGGACACGGACCATGGTGGTGGAGACAACATCATCGCCCATGGTGGTGGTGGAGATATCATCATCGCCCACATTGGTAAATACAAGACAATATAAGTAACATTACCTAACTTATGAGCGAAAGGATGAAAAATAGGGAGGATTTAAAGTCCTCCTTTTCTATTTTGAAATATTTAATTAAATCAACAAATAGCACATTAGACACTAAAATACAATTTAGCTAAAAAACTAAAAGTGTTAGATTGAATATTATGTAAAATCACCAATGAGCAAATCATTTTTATAGAAACAACTTACTGGCAATTTCATTGAATTTTAAAAATAAATAAAAAAAATTATTGTCTTGCTCTTGCAACTTTTCTTGCAATTACAAGCTCGCCAATAGCAATTAAACCAACGAAGAACTTCTCAAGCCCACCAGTTGCCCATATTGCTTCACCAAAGGTAGCATCTCTAATATTTTTCTCATAATCTTCTGGTGTAATCCGCTGACCGGTTCTTCTTCTGGTAACTATTGCAGATGCCTCCATGAGCTCATCCCAGCTTACACCTTTAAGCTCTCCAGCCATAGCTTCAAATATTTTATAAACTTTAATATCATAGAGCTGTGAAAGTGTTTCTACTATATCAAATGTCCTTACAACACCAACTACAACACCATCATCATTCAAAACTGGTATACTTATTACTTTATGCTTTGTAGTTTCTAAAACAGCTAATCTTGCCGGATCATTTTCATGGACGTTGACAATTTCATCTTTAGGACGCATGACGTCTGACACTTTCTTTTTACCTTCTCTAAGTGCCTTTGCGATCTCAAGAGAAGTTATCCAGCCAATTAACTTTTTTTCGCTATCCACAACAGGCGTTGTAAATTTTTTTGTCTTTTCCATTATTAATGATACTTCAACCACGTTTTGATCCGGAGATACGTATATATATTCCTTATCCATCATTTCCTTAACTTTCATTGGACAACCTCTTAAGTTTTAATGCGCTCACAGGGCATTTACTAGAACACACTTCACATAAAATACATTTATCTTCAGAAAATACTAATTCACCATCTTCAAGTTTAATAGCACCTACAGGGCAATTTTCTTCACATACCTGACAGGAAACACATGCTTCTCTGTCAATTGTAAGTTCTCTTGTTTTCAGTACCGACCCTAACTCCCTTTCAAGCTTTATCGCATTTTCTGGACATACGTTAACACACGCTCCACACCCGACACATGCTGATTTATCTATTGCAGTGGGTTTTCCCTCTTCAGCATTTAATGCACCTGTAGGACAGAATTTAGCGCAAGTTCCACAGGAAATACATTTATCTTCAGTTATTTCAATATCTTTCATTTTAAGGGTTCTATGTGGTACCTTTAACTCTTTAAGACGGTATTTTACTTCTTCATCCTCAACATCGGATGTACTTTCTATAACATGTATGCTTTTTACAGGACAAGTTTGGGCACATATTTCACAGTTTACACAGTTTTCAAGTACTTTGGCAGGTTTAGTTGATTTTGCTTCGGATATAGCACCCACAGGGCATTCTTCAGCGCACAAGTTGCATCTTATACACTCTGGAGAAATAGTGATGCACTTTCTCTTTAGTCTATACTTTTCAATCTCTGGTTTAATTTCTTCTAAATCCATAGCTTTATGGATGACTTCTTCTTTTAGCACATTTTTGTCCTTTTTAAATGTTATATCCATAATTACACCTTTAGTAGGTAGATGAAATTTATATATTAATCATTTTATGAAATTTATCCAATTCAGATATGTCTGGTAGCCCTTTAATTGCTCCTGATTTCTGTATACAGCATGAAGCAATAAAATTCCCTAATTTACCCGATTCTTCAATATTTTTATTATTAAGAAGTCCATATAAGAATCCTGCATTAAATGCATCTCCTGCGCCGGTTGTATCGGTGCATTTAACATTAAATGGTTCTATGATGTAACTTTCATCACCATTTGTGATATAAGCACCTTTATCTCCTCTTTTAATTACTGCTGTAGTTATATTGTATTCCAGTAGAACTTCTGCTCCTTCTTTGCATGTTTTATATTTATTACCAGTTAAATACTTTAATTCTTCTTCATTTATAAGAATAATATCTGTTCTATTTAAAATATTTTTAAGATAGTTAACACCTCTTTCTGCATAAATTCTTCCAGGATCAAGACTTACAATCATATCTTCTGGAATTTCATTTATAATACTTTCTTGAGCCTTAAAAGATTCACCTACAAACGATGCAAGATGTAATATCTTAGAATTTTCCAGATAATCTAATTTAACTTCATCAAGTCTGATTAAATCGTTAACACCAGGATCTACATATAAAGCTCTTTGTCCATTCTTATCTACAAAACCAAGAACATTTCCACTTCTACCTTCTGAGATAATAATACCCTCTGTATTTACACCTTCTTTTTGAAGATTTTCAAGTAAAAGTTTTCCATCATAATCCTCTGAGACTTTACCTATAAACCCTGTTTTCATACCTAACTTTGAAAGCCCTATAACTGTATTAGCAGCAGATCCACCGCATGACATATTGAAATCAGTTATATATGATTCTTCATCTTCGCAGGTTATTTTATTCACATTATATAGTTTATCAACATTTAATGCGCCGAATCCCACTACATCAAATTTCATTAAATTCTCCTTTAACTTAAATTTATTCAAACAATTCATTTAAATAGAGTTTATGATCACCCAACTGACCGCCATAATTTCCTGCTGAGACTTTCATAACACCATCTACATCCATTACAGCTTCAATTCCTGCTTTCATGGCTTTTTTTGTAATATCTATATTCAAACCATTTATTACTATCTCAGGAATATATTTAACATTATCTGGAACCATTGATTCTTCTTCAATAGTTTTTTTAAGTGAAGGACAATATGGATGATTTGTTGTTGGCCCTATCCACGGATAATTTGTTTCGGGTTTTGATGCCGCAGAGCAAATATCAAAAGGAGCTATAGCACCTTCAACATCTTCAATAGCATTTAATGCCTCCCTTCCAGCTTCCATTACAGCTTCCTTACTACTGCACATATACCAGAAATTTGCACCCATAATACCTCTCATGTATCCTACACTACGTTCTATCTGGAAGTCAGGAATAGCTATAGGTACAACTATCATTTTGCGTCCATTATGTTCTTCTTCCCACTCATAACCATCACCACAGTGACCTACATTTTTCATCATATCCATATTTCCAGCAGGATTATCTGAAGCATCAAAAAGGGCAGTAAAAGGTTTTACAAGTATATCCTGCCTTATTCTATAGGATAATTCAACTTCAAATTTCTTGATATCCTCTTTTGGATACCAAATTTGAATTAATGCTCCTTCTCTCCCATCAGGAGTCTCATCAGCACTGAGCCAGCCTTCAATTCCACCTTCAACACGCCCAATAACAGTTCCTGGAGTTGCCGTTGCATCATAAGCTGCTCTTTGAAGTATCTCCTTATCATCTGCAGTTACAATTAGCCTACAACAGATCCCATCAAAAGCTTCACAATAAGTATTTTCTATTTCAACCATTTTATCAACCAGTAACATTCAATATTATCCAAGTGCACCTATCAGTTCTCCCCGTACTAATCTTCTAAATGTTTTACTTTCAGCAGCAAGTGCTTCAAAATTTTCATTATTTACTATTGCAATTTTAGGGAGATTTACCTGTTTTATTGCCCCTTTGAGTTTTTCATTTACAGGATAATTATTAAGAGCGTCTTCAGTATTATCCATATATGAGTTAATGAACTTAATAACCTCATCTTTTCCAAATCTATTAAATAGATCAGCGATGATAGCAGTTATAACTGTATTATCTGCCATTATTGCAATTTCTGATTCTTTTATGGCATATTCATTTCCATTAAATGAAATTGCAAGGCCTCCATGCTCTTTTGCAAATCTTAAAGGCTCAACATCAGTTATACTATCTCCAACATACATAACATCTGAATTCTCAAACCCAAATTTGCTCAAAATATCCATAACCGCTTCTTTTTTACCTTCTCCACCAACAGGATTTACTTCTTCTATAATTTTGCTAATTTTCATCTTTGGAATATCTTCCCAGAATATTTTATTTAATACTTCAAAATCTGGATTTTTCAATATAATCTTTCTAAATTCCATTAACTTTTCTTTATCTTCATCATCAATTGAATATTTATCCATATCTAATTTAGTTGAATAGGTATTTTCATATGGAAACTTGATTAAATCACAAAGAGCACGAATATATTGCTCATAACTCGTGCTTACAATGAAAGAAGGCATTGTACTATTTATAAATTGTAATGTATCCTTTGCACCAGGAAGAAGTAGTACATTTTCCATAGAAAAATCCACTATGCTACCATTTGTAGCGCCATATGCTTTTAGGAAAGGTACAATTAGTTTTAAAGTTCCTCCAGCATAATATCCTTCTCTTTTAATTTCATCAACTAAAATATCGTCATATTTACTGAGTATGGTAAAAAATTTTTCTCCATCCTCAATGAAAATACCTGCAAGTTCAAAAGCGTTATCATTTATAGATATGGGGCCTTCGCAATCAGAAATAAAAACTTTTCTGCCCAATTTTCTTCCTCCAAAAAATAAAAAAATAATATTTTAAGGTGTTTTCAATTTTATAGCACCTACTGGACATGTTACTTCACATGTATCACATACTATGCATTTTTCAGTATCAACAACTACTTTGCCATCCTCGATACTCATTGCATCTTTAGGGCATTTATTTATGCAGACTCCACATAACTGGCATGTTTCACTATCTATAGCTATCTCTCCAGTCCTTGGACCTTCTAAATTCTTTCGAACAAAGAATATTTTATCCTCGTGAGCATCGAAATATTCTTCTTTAAGAATTATAGATCCAAATGGACATGTTTCAACGCATTTTCCACAGTAAATACACTCTTCACCAACATGAACCGGTGAAGGCATTTCTAGCTCAATTGCTTCAACTGGACAGGCGCCAATACACGCTCCGCATCCTATACAGCTTTCTTCAACCACAGCTATATTCCTTTTTGGAACTGTGCTTTCAATTACATTCTTTATATCCTCAATTTCGAGGGCGCCATCCATAGCAGCACTGATTTCATCCTTTAACTTATCAGTTATATCAATTTCAAATTCATTTTCAGTGTGTTCAAAGCTGACATCCCTTGAAATTTTATTCAAGATATTATCTACTTTACCTGCATCCCTTGCAAGTTTAGCGGTTTCTTTTTCAAGAAGTTCAGAAACTATTTCCATTGTTTTGATTTTACCGAACTTTTCGTACGCCTTTTTTCTTGAAGAATATCTAATTGCAGTTGATGGGCATACATCCATGCACTCTTCACACCGTGCACAATATGCCGGATTTATATAAGGTAATTTACTTATTTTACCTACATTTATAGCTCCTTTAGATGGGCAAACTCTCGTACATGTCATGCAGCCAATACATTGCTTTTCATTCACAACTACTCCTTTTCCACCTGCTACAGACCTTGGTAAAATTTCACCATATTTTATAGCTTCTGTAGGGCATACTCTGGAACAGTAACCGCATTTAACACATTTTTCTTCATCTATTACACTGTGAGCCTCTTCCCTACCAGAAGATATAAGCTGAATCGCCCCTGTTCTGCATGCATTTACACATGCACCACATCTCCTGCACAATTTAGGGTTAATATTAGGAACATTTTCCCTTACAGCTTCTGCTAATGTAGTTTCCATTTTTATGGCGTCGTATGGACATGCTTCCCTACAAAGTACACATCCAAAACATTTATCATCAATTTCTATGTGTTTATCTGGAGGTACCTCATGAACTGCCTCTACTGGACACGCTTGAAGGCACGGTTTATCTACACATTCTTCACATTTAGATGAATCTATTTCATAGGCCACTTCTACTTCTCGAAGTGGTTTGTATGACTTTTTATCAGTTTTAGTTTCAGGAATTTTATCATTCCCCCACGGGTAATAATGCCGGTTTTACAGTCACAAGGATTTCATCACCTTTCACTTCACTCTGGGTAAGTAAAAATCTTGCAACATAAAATCCTGCAACACCAAATGGACATGTCTGGTAACATGTGGTGCATCTCAGACATTTATTCGAATCTCTGACAGTACCTTTCTCTTTATCATAAGTTATAGCACCAGTAGGACATTCATCCACACATAATCTACATTGCTTACATTTAGAATCATCCCATGTAATGACTCTAAGTTTTAATCTATCTGTTACTTTTTCAACCAGGTCTCTTATACGTGCTTCATCAGGCATGATCTCACGAGCTTTTTTAAGGATATCCTCAAATGGAACCTCGAAGGTCACTGCTTTTTCAGGCGGAAGATCCTTAAGTTCATCCTGCTTAGATTCTATTAAGTTTTCAAGTGTCTGTACCACCAGATTAATTACTTCTTTTTGACCTTCAACATCAGAAATGTATATTCCTTTAATGGAACCTTTTACTGGGCATGTTTTGGCACAGTCTCCACATGCTACACATTTAGACTGGTCTATCATGATCTTATTGTCTTCTTCAATAATGGCACCTTCAACTTTACAGGCTTTCATACACTTTTTACACCTGATGCAGAGATAATCA
>JAEZKE010000161.1 GCA_023436175.1 Methanobacteriota archaeon | reverse complement strand
TGGGTTTCAAACTCCAATGGAGCTCTTTCTCTAGATTTTACTATATTTATTAGTTCTTTTCTTCTCATGAGTACACCTCATATGAAACTAAACCTGAAGTAATCTCTAAAAATAAATTTGAAATATTTAAGTCCCATAAGTAATATTTTAAAATCAATTTATATACGACCCCAGAACATCTTCCCTTGTTATTATTCCAACAAGTTCTGCTTCTCTTACTCTTTCGGGTTCTTTTTTGATGTGTACTGGATGATCAACTACAGGTAATCTTCCAATATTATACTTAATCATTAATTTTGCAGCTTCTTTGATGTCCTTATCTTCAGTGATGGCCACTGGCGGAGTCTTCATGACACTTTCTACTCTTGTGGGCTTTTTAACTCCCCCTTCTTTAGAAAGTCTTACATGGCCTGAGTTTATAATGTCTTTCCTGGTTATCATACCTATTATTTTCTTCTTTTTAATTACAGGCAGCCCAGAAAATCCAGTATCATCCATTTTATCCCATACTTTTGATAAAGGATCATCATAGTTGCATGTGACAACATTTCTTGTTGTCACTTCGCCTACACTTTGCTTTTTAGGCTTTACTTCTCTATATAATAAATTTTCAAGAATGTCGGCTACACTTATTATTCCAACAAGAGTCATATCATCCTCTGATTTAACAACAGGTGCTTGAATAATATCTGCATCTATTATTCTCTTTCCAATTTCGCCAATGTCTACGTCGGGGGTTGTGATGACCTTTGGGTGTTCCATAATCCCGCGGGCTTCAATATTTGATTTTGTTGCAGAGATGCGCATCATGTCTCCACGAGTTATTGTTCCTTCTAAATGCTTTCCAGAAACTACAGGAACACATCTAAAGCTTTCATCTCTTAATATGGATCTAACCTTAGTTACACTCGTATCTACAGAAACTGCGACCGGATTAGGTGTCATAACATCTCCAACATTATTCAAATTAAATCACCTTCTAAATCTTCTTTACAGTCTTCACAGACAAATTTTCCATCAATTTCGTCTAAATCATCCATAAAGTTTCCACAGGTTTCACAAACTCCAGGTACTGGCGGATTTATATTTTCATGGTCTATTTGATTTTTTTGATTTTCCATTCTTGCATTTTCAACAAGAATTTCAGTCAGTTCTGGAGAAACGGTCATTATATCTTTTGCAGTTAATATACCTTTAAGAATCCCTTCTTTTACTACTGCTAACCGGCGTATATTCATTTTTGACATGAATCGAGCGGCTTCATTTAACTCTCTTCCAGGATCGATTTTTATAAGATTTTTAGTCATTATTTCATCGATTGATATTTCACTGGCTCTGATATCATGGGCTACAACTTTGTTGATGATATCACTTTCTGTAACTATCCCTTCTGGTTCACCATTGTTTTTTACTATTAAACAACCCACTTCATTTTGACTCATTAAAGAAGCAGCATCTGCAGCGCTGTTTTCGGAGCTTACGGTGACTACATTTGATGTCATTGCATCATTTACTGTAACTTTTGTTTCCATTTCCATTTTTAAAACACCTTACCGTACTTTCAGAAGTTTATGAACTTGAGGTATTGTCAATACGTCTAAATAGTTTCCTACCGCTTCAGAAAATTCAAATAATTTTTTATTATTATTTATCCAGTAATTGAGCGGATATGCAGGTTGAATAATTATTGATAATTTGGAAGTGTCTGAAATTTCATCAAGTATCTTTGAAGCTATCAGTTTTATTGCATCAACTTTTGTGGAGGGCAGTATAACTATCTTACAATATATATTTGTTTTATTATCTATTAATAGATTTAGTGATTTTAATTCATCTGCAAATAGATTGTCCCAATTGGGGGTTGAACAATGCTCCGGTAATTTAATGTCCACAGAAGCATATTTAATTAACTCTGCTATTTTCTCCATTTCACCTGGTAATGAACCATTCGTTTCAAGCAGGCAATCAAAATCATATTTCTCTAAAAATGATCTTATAAAATCTGCATGTAATAATGGCTCTCCACCTGTTAAAGAAATAGAATGAAAATCTGGAGTTATTAAATTGTTTACAGAATTAAAAAGTTGTTTTTCTGAAAAAGAGGTTCCACTTGTAGGATCTAAGCCTTGTGGAGTATCACAGTAATTGCATTGGAGATTGCATCCAGAAAATCTTACAAAAATTTGCCTTCTTCCAATTAGTTTGCCTTCACCTTGGATGCTTGAAAAAATCTCATTTATATGAGCTTTCATGTTCTGGTCACCACATTAATTATGCAGTCTTCTGGAAGTATGCACCTTGTCCAATGCCTTCATTTACACAAATTTGAACACTTGAAACACTATTATTTGATTCCTTTAAATATTTAAATGTTTCTTCGGCAAAGTATTCCGCCAGATCTTCTGCAGAGGTTGATTTGAGCTCTAAAAGACAGCAATCTTCTAAAGGAAGTTTGTATTCTTTTTCACCTATTTTAAATTCTACAGATTTGTCATCTTTATGCGTAAATTCAATAACCTCACTGTTGCATGGAATTAAAACCTTATGATCGAATTTTGAGCAAATATCTCTAACAATTTTTTTTGCTTGTTTAAAATCAACCACGAATCCAAATTTTCCACTTCTTTCTCCTTCTACAGATAGATCAACGATATAAGAATGACCGTGTATTCCGCCGCATGATTCATGTAAAGGAATCATATGGGCTGATGAAAATCTTAAGTTAGCATGTATCCCATTAATCTCTATTTTCATTATAATATCCTCTTAACTAATTTAAATTAAAGATATGAATTTTAAATGATTTATTTGACTAAATATCTTTTTATACTCTTAATTATGTTATTTAGAATTATTAAATGTATTTAATACTCTTAAATTTAATGTTATGCAATTCAATTTTTATTGTGATATGTCTTTAAATAACGAACTAAGTAGTCAATAATAATCCCTATTTTTTTACAGATCACTTATATTGATCAGAATACTCGTGTCTTTGTAATATCTTCTTCAATAGATTCAATTTCATTAATATAATTTTCGCATATTTTATCAATCAGGCTATTTATCTTTTGCTCATTCATATTCTCCTGACATTCACAAAGTCCTGTAGTTTCTACATCATCAGGAGTGCCTTTATTTATGATATTCATGCCGAAATGTATTTTCATGCTGCTGTTAGAGCACGTGGCTATGGAAACGCTGAGTTTTTTGCCTTCAAAATATAGATCATCGCCTTCACGGCTTGTATTAATACCTAATTGACCTAAAATATCTTTAGATATCATTACAAGTATCCTTTGCCTGTGATAACATGTTTTTAGGTCTGCAGGCTGGCGATCAAAATGTTCCACTATAAAATGCATCATTTTGTCTGCTTTTATTTCAAGGCCCACATCTTCATAGTCTATGAGTTCTTCAGGTTCAATATTTAGAGGACCTATCCATGCTACTATACTTGATCCTTTAACTTTATGCTCTTTAAATGCCCAAAATGGTTGTATTGGGCTTCCATCATAAATTAAGCCTTCTTCTAACTTTTTGTATTTCATGATTTCACTTTATCTTTTAATTCTATTTTTATCATTTGTTTAATCATCAACAATTAACTCTTTATAACCTGTATCTGGGTCAAATACTCTTCTAAGAGTTTTATCTGATTTCAAGATACCAATTTCTGCGGTAGTGTTGATTATACAGCCGTCACTTAGATGGCCTCCAAATACGCGTCCTTCTGAATCTGAAATCGATATATGTACATGAACACCATCTGCTGATACAGTACCTTCAGATGATACAATCTCAAATGGCCCTTTAAACGTTTTAAAATTACCATTTGCCATTCTTAACGTAGCATAATTTAAACTGCCGACCATGCAAATTATAATGCCTGATTGGATTTCTTCCTGCTTTGATATGTTAATAATACCTTTTTTAAGGTCTTCTTGAGGTTTTAATCTTGAGATTATCATAGTTTAAATTGTATATAATTTAGTTACCTTCTAAATCTATTGAAAAATATTTTGAATATTTTATTTATTGATAAACTATTGTAAAATATTTACACTATTTTATTCTAGAAATTATAATTATATTACTCTAATTTATGATTCAGAAAAGTTATAGTGTTTCACTCCCAGTAAAAATGAAAAAATATATTTAATCTAATTTTTTAAGTCTAATTTTTGTTAATAATGTCTTTTTGTTCTATCTGGAAAATATTGTACAAAGCATCCTTCCTATTCCAAAATAAAATTACTATTAAAGTTAGAGATGTCATAATAGTCATTGATAAACCTATATATGGATTCAATTGAGCTGTAAATATGGAGGGTAAATTACCAAACCCTGCATTAGGGGTGCTAATTATAGCTGTTGTAAATACATTATTTGAAATATGAACGCCTATAACTGTCTCAATTCTATTTTCTCCTAAAGTTATTATACCTACCATAATTCCAAAAATAAATGAATCCAAGACTAGACAAATACTTATATTAATATTATTTGTATTAAAAAAATGAAAAATCCCAAATAAAGCGGATGTAACTAAAAGAGCTACAATTGGCTTTTTTGATATTAATTTCATTCCCTGCATCAAATATCCACGAAAAAATATTTCTTCAAAAGAAGCCCGTATAATAAATGCAATTAAACTTAAGATTAACAGGCTTCCAAATGTATTCAAATCAAAAGATTGTTTATACATTGTTGGATAAAGAATTAAAGACAAAGTATTAAACATACATAGAATCAACAGCCAAAGAATCGCACCTTTCGTGATTTTTATCCAATTTATTTTTGAATATGTGTTGATAAAAGATATGAGTTTTTTATGGTGAATAAGTCGTATTAAAATATAAAAAACTAAAAATGAAATTGTAGAACTGATAATTAACAATATAAACGTAAATAACTGATTTGAAATTTGATTTATTATATCAAAATTAAAATTTATAATAAATAAAAATAACAAAGTTATTATAATTGTTATTAATGGTAAAGAAATAAAAACAGTTAAATATCGCCACCAGTTATTCTTACCTTCACATACATTATTTAAAAACGATTTTTGGTACATACATTTTACCTTTATATTATTTCATTTTCATTGTTTAAACGAGTTCTATTTACAATTGTAAAAAATTATATTCAAATATTTACCAATCAACATGAAAGAATGTGTTTCAAGTTCTAATTGGACATAATCTTTTCTTTATCAAGATGTGACACTAAATAATGAATTAACGCAAAGAATGCTACAGATCCTGTAATGCTAAAGAATATCGTCCACCAATTTGTTATAGGTTCTGTGGTTGTGGGTGTTAAAAAACTGCGGGATACGAAGAATATACCTATAAATGCTGCAATTGCTATGAAAAACAGCAACTCCATTACTCTTTGCCAACTAGCGAATCTTAAAATAGCCCAACCTGTAAGTGCTACATAAATTATGGGCATGATTGGGGCAACAAAGATTATCATTACCCATGAAGCCACTGATGGAATGAGAACTGAACTTGAGCCGCCTAAAATCATCCATATCAAAGAAAAAGTAATTATAGTGAGTATAGCTAAAGGATAACTCAATAAAAAAATTGCAATTATTTTGCCTGCCCAAATTGTAGTTAATTTAACGGGGGTAGTTAATATTATTTCAAATTTTCTAAATAATTTTTCATCAGCAAACTTCTCTTTAACAAACTGTTCATTAAACAGCCACATTGCAAATGCAGGTAACATAATCAAAAATATTTCTAAACCAAAGTTTTTTATAACATTTGAGTCTTGAATTTGTGATTGATTAACAATAGAATAAAAAAGGTAAATGCCTATACATGAAAAAAAGACAGAATATACAATTAACCCTCCCCAGTAATTTTTGCGCTCTAAAACTTCATTTACTTCCTTTAAGATAATTGTTTTTAATTGTAAATTCATTTTTTCACCTGTTATCTACAACCAAATTTAAATAAGCTTCTTCAAGGGAAGATTTAGATTTCCAAGTATCAATTATTTTTTGATGACTTATTATTTCAAAAATGCTCAAATCTTTTTTTGGATAAAATGAAATTACAGGACCATTTATTTTAATGTTATATCCAAAGTTTTGTAGTTTCCTGGCAAATAGTTGGGCATCTTCTATGGATATTAGACGTACATGTAGTTTATGTGTTCCAAACTTACCAAGAATATCATTCAAAGCACCATATGAGATCACTTCTCCTTTATTTAATATAGCAATGTTTGAACAGGTTTTTTGCACTTCATCTAAGTCATGAGAAGAAAAAAAGATAGTTTTATCATTTTGTGCTAAATCTTTCATCATTTCTCTAATTAAATACCGTGATTCTGGATCAACTCCTGAAGTTGGTTCATCTAATATCAAAATATGAGGATCTGATACTAAAGCTCTTGCGAAAGCCAACCTTTTGCGCATACCATGTGAATATTTTTCAACTTTGATGTTAGCCCATTTAGATAGCTTCATAGAGTTAATTACATTATTTGCGGATTTTTTTGCTCTTTGACCATCCATGTTATGCAAATTGGCCCAAAAAAGGATATTTTGTAGCCCTGTTAATTTTTCATATAATCCATCTATCTCTAACATAGTTCCAACGAGATTTCTCATCTGCATCACATTCTCGTTATTAATGTATGGATTTTGTCCTAATACCTTGACATTGCCTGAATATGGTTTAATAAGACCTAAAATGAGTTTTATAGTGGTGGTTTTCCCTGAACCATTAGGGCCAAGATACCCGAATATTTGTCCCTTTTTAACTTTGAGTGAGATTCCATTTAGGACTTTGAAGTTTCCATAAATTTTATGGACATTATTCAAGCTCAGAACTATGTCTGTCAATCTTTTTAGCCTCCCTTAACATTGAAGATATTTTTTTGGTTCTTCCCCAAGGGCAAGAGTTTTCTATTTCATGATATTTCTGTATTCCTCTAGCTAGACAGTGCCCACAATAATCGATATTCTTACATAGACCACATATTTCGGGTCTAGGATCTTCTATTTCGGGCATAATTAGTGGTAAACTCCTTGAAAATATTGTATTTAAATCTTCATTGTAAACATTACCTAAATAGAGATCATCTGGATTGGACATTGGACACATCTTTACATCACCCTTGGGAGTAAGACATATTGATCTACTACCTGCTCCGCAATTTAGATGTTCATTTTCAGGTATACATTTAGTAATAGCTTCTGGAGCATCAAATACAAAATCTCCAAATTCTTGTTTAAGCATATCTGCCTTATTAAGTAATTCTGGAAGTTTTCCCGAAGAAAATATTAAATCATTTGATTGGCCACGTCCCATTGGAACTACTGTTGCAATTATGAATTTTGTTGCCCCTATTTTTTTAGCTAATTTAGCAGTATTTCGAACTTGATCTAGGTTTTGAGGCGTTACTGTCATAGCTGCCCTAGTGATAAATCCTTCTTTACTTAAAAGCTGAATTGCTCTTTTAGAATTCTCAAATGCCCCATATTTATCACAAAAATCATCAACATATCTTGAGTTATCTCCTTCTAGACTTATCTGAAAGAATAATCTATTTTTGAGTTTAAGAAATGGTTTAATATGATCTTTATTTAATAAATATCCATTTGTATTAACTCCTATTAATGGGAAAAACTGTGAACAAAACTTTAATATTGAAAGAAAATCAGGATGAGTTAAAGGTTCACCACCAGTTAATTCAATTATTTGGATCCCAGAATGTGCTAAATCTTTTATAACTTTAAATAACTTTTTTTTATCCCATAATTGTTCTTTATTTGGGCCACTTTCAGAATAGCAGTGTTTGCATGAAAAATTGCAGTAATAAGTAAGCTCAATTGAAACATGAGTAGGTGTTGGAAAATTCCAGTTTCCAGTTACTCTAAAATTAGTTGATGTAGGTTGATTAAATAATTCAACAAAACTAGAATTCTCTAAATACAATTTGAAAGTTTTAAACAAAAAATCATAATTATTAGAATTATTAACAAATTTTTTGACAATTTCATCCAAACTTATATTACCATTACATATTTCAAGTATTTTTGCAGCATCTGTGTTTACTAAATAAACAGTATTATTACTTCCAAATGCAAATGGGTAAATAAAACTCTGTTTTGGCCCTAAATGTAATGCATAATCTTTTTTCACTGCAGGAAACAGTTTATCCATATTCTTCTCTCCATTAATAGGGGATACGATAGTACCTAAAAGCTAAAATTTATAATTTTATTATTGGTAACTGCTTTTAGCTACAACAGCAATTACTCCTAATGGTACTTTGTACTGCCATGTTGGACAGAATCGACAAACTAAACAGGTTAAACACATAGATTGTGTTCCAATTGTTTCAGGTTGCATTAATTATCACCTCACTTATTATTAATGATTAATACTGTAATCAAATATATAAATGTTATTATAGTACTAAATTTAGTTATTATTATACGATTCAAAATAAAAAAGATACATAAAATCAAAATTGTACTAAATACCAGTTTTAAACATATATTGTGATAATGTAAATTTTTAAGACTTAGTTCATTTATTTTCAAAAATATTTTAAAATGTTAATATCATGTAAAAAATCTCTCAAAAATTCAAAGAATTTTTGGAGCACAAACACGAAGCTTTCGAAAAACAAAGTTTTTCGATGCGTCAAATCGAAGATTTGACAGTGTTTGTAAGCTTTGATTTTTTACGGTTGCAAATCTACGATTTGCAAACAACGAAAAGAAAACAAAGCCCAAAAATAAAATTGTACGGTATAAATTTAAAAGAAGCAGATATATTCATTAATATTTTGTTTTTCAAAATAGATTGTTATTTATTTATAGGTTGATACAATTAAATAAACTTATGAGAGCCAGAACAAGAGATTTTATATACACTAAAGACAATTTATTCTTTGCCACAACTTCTTATCTGCATCCAGAAGACAGAATTCTGTCATTTTTGAGATATATTCCTGATCCTAATGGCAACAGGTCTAAAAATGGTCAGAGATATTCTAAAGTGGACTCTAAACAGGCTTACGATTTTTTAGGCAGCAAATATCCTGAATATCTTTTTGGCCCTGATGATAGCCTTAAAATGATGGGTGTCCCTTTAGATAAGGTTGAAAAAATATTAAAACCAGAAGAACGATTAAATGAAATATTAAATAACTCGGATAATGATGAACTACTTAAAAAAGTCGTAAAATTAGCAGGCATCTTCCATGATCAGGCGGGTATTCCTTATTCAAAAATGGGAGTTTCGGGCTCAATTTTACCGGGTTTATATGATCCAGCTGTATCAGATATAGATTTTGTATTTTATGGTCTTAAAAATCACAGAAAGGCAATGGATACCTTTGGAGAAATCAAAGATAAAAGTGATTTGAGGAGTATAGGTGACGAGTACTGGGTGCACTTATACGAAAAGAGAATAAAAGATGATACATTAAGCTATGAAGAGTTCCAATGGTATGAAAAACGTAAAAATAACCGGGGAGTAATTGACGGTACTCTGTTTGACATTCTTTCCACCCGTGACTGGGATGAAATAACTGGAAAATATGGGGAAGAAAAGTATGAATCTTTAGGTACTGTAAAGATTGAATGCAAGGTATCTGACGCCATGGCAGCATTTGATAATCCTGCGGTCTATAAAATTGAGGACGTTAATATTTTAGAAGGTCAAGATGTTGATATAACTGAGATTGCTTCATTTACCCATACTTATTCTGGACAGGCAAAAGAGGGTGAAGAAATAGTTGCAAAGGGTAAATTAGAAAAGGTAACTGATAAAAATGTGAGATACAGGCTCGTAGTTGGCACAACTAGGGAAGCATTAGATGAGTACATCAAATTGAGGGATAGAGTTTAGTTACTTAAAACTTTCAAATTTGATTTTGCTTTGGAGGAAAGATTTAAAGCTGTCAAATTATAACAATTGATATCTTTTACAATCATTTTAAAAAATTAAAATTTTATCTCTTTAAGGAGGCTTTTGATGAAGGATATTTATAATGTGGGGCTCATTGGATTTGGAACAATTGGAGCAGGTGTTGTAGAAACTTTCAACCAGAATTTGAACCTTATGGAACAGAAAGTAGGTGCAAAAATAAATCTTAAAAGAATCGTGGATCTAGATATTGAAACTGACAGGGGTGTAGCAGTAGATAAAAATGTTTTATCGACTGATATCAACGATATTTTGGAAGATCCAGAAATAGATATAGTAATAGAGCTTATTGGAGGCTATGAGCCTGCAAAAACATTTATTTTAAAAGCTATGAACCATGGAAAGCATGTAGTCACAGCAAATAAAGCATTACTTGCAAAACACTGGGAAGAAATATTAAAAACTGCAAATGACAACAACGTTCGAATTTGCTTTGAGGCAAGTGTTGGTGGAGGTATCCCTTTACTTGAACCATTAAATGAAAGGCTTGCAGCAAACCACATTAAATCTATTTATGGTATAATAAATGGGACTGCAAACTATATTTTAACTAAAATGACTGAAGAAGGCCTTGATTTTGATGAAGTATT
>JAEZKE010000088.1 GCA_023436175.1 Methanobacteriota archaeon | reverse complement strand
GGGGACGGGATTTGAACCCGCGTGATCCTAAGGATCATGGGATTAGCAGTCCCACGCCGTACCAGGCTGGGCCACCCCGACACATGATAAAAATAGTTATCCGGTAAAAAAGATGATTGTCTTTAATAGTTTATAATAGTTTTGGTTTTATCCTATTTAAAACTTGTTTCTTTTTTAATGAGAATGGGCCCGTTCAAGAGTGGACAAACCTCCTGAACACTGGTGATCCAAAACCCCAACTCCGCCCCGTTGCTCCACAAGCATCAGCTGTCTGCAGTAGAGCTGCTTCTTTCCAGACCTGACCCGTTCCCACAGTTAAGATAGTTAACTCCGGCCCTACGGCCGAAATCCTGCCACCACTGATCCTGCGGGACGAGGTTTCTACGTTGAGATTCTGGGCCAACATTCATTCAGCTTGCCGCCTCTTGAACTTCGACCACGCCGTATAGGGGATTTGCGCTTACAGAGGACCCCTAACTCTCCAGTCTAGCCCACAGTATTTATATGTCTAATACTATTTTAACCTTACGATTAATTAGCAGGACCATATTATTACAAATGTGACTCTATTTATAATGATCCAGAATTTATTGTGTAAATATGGATAAATATTCAATTCTTAAAAATTAGTTGCATGTCTGCATTTTTACTAATGAGTGCTTTTTTAAATTTTTTATTTTTTGAGTAATTTCATGCATCATCATGTAATCATAATTTCAAATTATGTAATATTATAATCCTTTAAAGAACAAAAAATAGTGTACTAAAAGTTGCACAGGAAAGTGGGTAAAATCTGGGATTATATTCTTATAATCGGTATTATTGCAGGTATTTATTTGGCAAACAATATGGGGGCCAATGATATTGGGAACTCCATGGGGACTGCTGTAGGAAGTGGTATTGTTAAAATGAGACAAGGCCTCATACTTGGGGCTGTATTCATGTTTATTGGTGCCGTATTTTTAAGTGGTAATGTTATTAAAACCATATCTGGAGGAATAGTTGATGCATCATTTGTTTCTTCTATGGGGGCAGTAATAATAACTTTATCTGCTGGATTGTGGGTCAGTATCTCTATTTTAAGGAAAACACCAGTTGCAGGAAGCCATTCTGTGGTAGGAGCTATTTTTGGATATGGAATTGTTTATGCAGGTATAAATAATATTCAATGGAATTCACTGCTTAATATTGCATTAAGCTGGGTTTTATCTCCTATTTTAGGTCTTTTAGTGGGATTTATTTTTTACTATTTTGTAAGAGTTTCACTTCTTGAGAAAACAAGCAGTATGGCCGTAAGGGGTAGAATTGAGAAAATATTTTCTTATTTTCAAATCGGAAGTTCTCTTTTTAGTGCATTGGGGGTAGGCGCTATAGACATTGCGGCGGCGGCAGGTATAATGATTGGAGTAGCAGGTGGCAGTTTAAGCAGTGATATAAGGCTGATAGGTGCTGTGGGAATTGTTTCAGGTATTTTAATTGCCGGAAATAGAGTTATAAGTACTGTAGGGAAAAGAATAACTAATTTGGTTCCTACCAGTGGTGTTTCAGCTCAAATAGCTGCTGCAGTTGTTATTTTGATCTTCACATTTTTGGGGATGCCTATAGCCCCCACCCAAATAATTGTGGGGTCTCTAATTGGAGTTAGTCTTGCAAGAAAAACGCGGGATATTGGCGGGGACGTCATAAAACAGATTGTATCTTCATGGTTTCTTACGTTTCCAATATGTGCTGTCATATCTGGAACTATTTATTTGAGTATAGTGTCATTTATAGGAATTTAAAGAGAAATTTAGTAAAGTATATTATATATCGCTGATTTATTTGCTGCTTATTTATTAAAGAAATCTATGAAGAATAGCTTCAATTTTGTAAGGTTAACCTGTTATTTAATAAATTAGAGAATGTTATAAATTCTTTGACTGACAAATAAGTATTATGCTAAAACTTACACGGGAAAGTGAATAAAATCTTAGACTATCTCATTATACTTGGTGTTGCTGCAGGTATCTATTTGGCAGCTAATATTGGGGCCAATGATATTGGGAACTCTATGGGAACTGCTGTAGGAAGTGGTGTTGTTAAAATGAGGCAAGCCCTTATAGTTGGGGCTGTATTCATGTTTATTGGTGCCGTGTTTTTAAGTGGTAATGTTATTAAAACCATATCTGGAGGAATAGTTTCAGCATCGTTTATAACACCTATAGGGGCTGTAATAGCAACTTTATCTGCAGGAATATGGGTCAGTATTTCTATTTTTAGGAAGACCCCAGTTTCAGGAAGCCATTCTATGGTGGGGGCTATTTTTGGATATGGAATTGTTTATGCAGGTATAAATAATATTCAATGGAATTCACTGCTTAATATTGCATTAAGCTGGGTTTCATCTCCACTTTTAGGTCTTTTAGTGGGATTTGTATTTTATTACCTTTTAAGAGTTTCACTTCTTGAGAAAACAACCAGTATGGCCGTAAGAGGCAGGTTAGAAAAAATCTTTTCTTATTTGCAAATTGTGAGTTCCTGTTTCGCTGCTATGGGTGTAGGTGCTATAGATATTGCAGCTGCAACGGGTATAATGATTGCAGTAGCTGGAAGTGCTGCAAGTAGTGATATACGAGTATTAGGTGCTATAGGTATTGTTTCAGGAATTTTAGTTGCTGGAAATAGAATTACGGGTACTGTAGGGAAAAGAATAACTAATTTAGTCCCGACAAGGGGAGTTTCAGCTCAAATAGCTGCAGCTTCCGTTATTTTGATCTTTACATTTTTGGGAATGCCTATATCTCCCACCCAAACACTTGTAGGGTCTGTAATCGGAGTTGGTCTTGCAAGAAAAACCAGAGATGTGGGCAGTGATGTTGTAAAACAGATTGTATCTTCATGGGCTCTTACATTCCCGATATGTGCTGTTATATCTGGAACGCTTTTTTTTGTTATATCTTCATTTTTATAAAATATTTAAAAAGAATTTTAGCGGTATTTGGACATTTAATTTCCCAATACTCGTATAAAATTTTATGAAAAATAATAGTTTTTCCACGGTTTAGTGACTTGTGTGGTTATCTCATCTAAAAATAATATAACCTGCTTTGGATGGCTATTTGATATAAATGTATGCTGAACATAATTTAATAATTAAAGTGCTCTTAATGCTTTTATTATGTCTCCATCTGAAATTATACCTTTTATTTTATGCTCATCCATTACAATCAGTTGATTTACAATTCCACCGCCAGCACCATATTTATTCATTTTTTTAACTGCAGTTTTCAGGTTATCTTGCGAGCCTATACAGATTACATCTTTTACCATGACTTTGTCGACGGTTGTTCCAAGTTCATATTTATCAAGAATCAGATTATGTCCAAGATCTGTTGCTGTCACGATACCTAAAAGTATTCCATCTTCATCAACAACAGGAAGAGAACTTACCTTATATTTCATTAACTTTTCAAAAGCGAAAACAACGTCTTCACTAGGGGGAACTGTTATAACGTCCTCTGTCATCACTTCTTTAACTTTTTGTTTCTCTAACATCTTCTTCACGTCCATATGTTTTTGTAATAGTTTCTATTATACAATCAATCGTGGTTGTAACGTCAATATTTTCAATAACGGGTATATCATACTTCTGGGCCTGATTTTCAAAGTATTTATGTGTCTTTCGTATTGCTCCAAAGTAGTTCATATACCTCTTTAATGGTCTTCGAGCCCACAGCTGCCTGCACCTTGAGTAGAATCTTCCTTTATGAACTTCTTCGTCCTGCAAGGTTAAAACAAACATGGCAACATTGTGTTTACTCACAAGTTCTTCGTTTATAAATCCTGGAACGATATGAACGCCTTCAATGACTATACTTACTCCTTCTTTCAGTGCTCTTTCAATTACAGCTTCAACACCCACACTTACGGTATCGACATGATCCCTAAATCCGATAATTACTTCATCCAGTTCAGGGGATGGAGGAATTCTTAAAGATTTATATGCAGTATAACTGGATTCAAATAAAGTTGGTAAAAGTTCTTTTGATACCATCTTACGCATAACTTCTCTTATGATATCGGTGCTTGTCATGTTTCTTATTCCAAGCCTGTTAGCAACTTCAAAAGCAATTGAAGATGTACCAACTCCTGAAGCTCCTCCTATTAATATGATGAGAGGTTCTTTACATGTTCGAATTCGTTTCCATAATCCGTATTTCTCGGCCACTACTTCATCTTCATCTTTTAATTTTACACGGACTATTCCTACAAGGTCATCTAAGCTTATAACTTTTATTCCTTCTTTTCTTAAATGGGCTTCTATTTGAGATGCGAATGTATATGCCTTGTTTGGGTCCATCTCTGCTCGAGTTAAAGATCTTGCTAAAACTCCTTTAGAAAAAGGCTCTCTATATTTTTTGCCACTTACTTCTCCTTCTACCATTATCATTCTCAATTTTCCACCTTTAAAAATCTCTCAAAAATCCTCAAAAATCAAAGTATTCAAAAATCTACGATTTTTTGTGCATCAAATCGTAGATTTGACTGATTTTTGGAAGTTAGAAAATGTTGGCAAAACCTTTGGTTTGCCACCGTGAAAATTAAAAATTTTCACATGTTTACAAAATCAAAGCGTGCAATACTTTGCATGCTATACATTTTCTCAACTCAAATAGGGTAAATGTCAACTAATTGAATACTTTAATTGGTTAATATACTTTAAATTTCATTAAATGATTTGATCTCTTTACAGATCATATCTTGTTAATCATTAAAGTTAATTACATGTCTATTTCTTAAGATTATTGACATAAATAATTATACTATTTTATTTTCAGGTTATGAATATAATTTCTTTTTATAATTTTTAATACAGTCCTTCTTAAAGACTTATGAGTTTTGGGGATATTTCTGTTTCTTCATCATCTTCATTTATGTCTATTATACCTGCAAAACCATGGGATGCTTCACCGGGATTGAATATTATTGTATTTCCTATTTTATCAATCGCTACAGCTTCATGTATATGTCCACATAAATTTATGGAGGGTTGAAACTCTTCTATTATTTTTCGAATACTTTTACTCCCCACATGGTCTCCAGAAGGTATTAGATCAGTTTTTGTATTGTAAGGGGGCGCATGGGTTACAAGTATTCTTATTTCTTGATTTTCAATTTGTTTCATTAGTTTTTTAATCTCATTATATATTTGTAACTCTTCAAATTCGAGAGGAGTATTAAATGGAGTTGGATTTGACCCACCAAATCCGCAGATACCTATATTTTTAATAATAATGGATCTGTTATGTATGTTAATTGCACTGGAGTTTTCAATTTCTCCGTAAACACCTGTTGGGTCGCAGTTACCAGGTATCGTAAGTGTAGGAACGTTAAATGCACATATTCCATTTAATATGTCTCCACATAACTTAGGAGGTCCAAAATGTGTAATGTCTCCGGTTAAGATTATTAGATCTGCAGTATTCTTTTGAAGATAATTAAAAATTTTATGACATTGTCCGTGTATATCGCCTATAACCAGGATTTTCATGTTGTAACTCCCTTAAAATATAAAAAATTAAATATTATCTTACTTTATTTCTGGAAAAATGAAGCTATTTCTTTTAAACTTGTTTTGACGTTGTCCTGATCCCCATAAATGGCAACTACGTTATCTTCTTCAAATTCTATTATAACTCCATATTCTTCAGCAATATCATTTAACCTTTCTTCTGATAAAGGTTCCTGGAATGTAACCCTCACCATTGAAAATCCTGAAGGAACTCCAACAGCGAATTTAGGTGCATTTTCCTCTTTTTTCACTACTGTTTCCCCTCTTGAAGCCCTCATAAGTTTATCAAGCCATCCATCTTTGTAATCTTTACTTACTTTCTCAGCAAGATCAAGAAGGGTTTCCTGGATTAAATTTAGAAAATCATTTATTCTTTTTATTTCGTTCATCATGTCCGGGTTAGTAGGGTCTGCTTTGTAAAAATTTATGGTAGTTTTTGCTAATCTGACATTTTTGGGTACTTCATCTGGAATTTTGATGCTGCGTTTTCTAAGGTCAGTTAAAAGTTCAACAAGGACTAACCATGTTTGTTCCATAGGTAACTCGGTCATAAATGTCCTTCCAGGATTTTTTTAGTATTGTAATTAAGTTTTGCATCGGCTGCTTTTAGTTCTTCGTCTATTTCAGCTGTACTTTTATATGAATCTATGAATAAAACATGATAGCTTTCTGTACCGCTTATGTTTAAAACAGCGATTTCTTCATTTTCATCAATGTTTTTATTCTCAATAGAAGCTTTATATCTGACATATGGTCCATATTCTTGGGGTAATTCTTTAAATTTAAATATTCCAACCAGTGTAGCAATAAACAAAAAAACACCTCGAATAATTTAAGTTTCCAACTAATCAAATTCAAATTCAAGTTAAAATATAGGCCTCAAAATATTTAAAAGTTTATATATTAAGTTTAAAATTTTGACAAAATAATGAATAAATAGTCCTTTAAGGTGTTAAATGTTACTGGATGTACTTAAAGAGCTTAACTTATATGTATACTAGAAATAAACCATTTAAAATGAGATATAGTTTGCAGAATCAGAAATGTCTTACTAAAAAATACTACTTTCAAAAATAAAAGTAAATGGAGAAATAATTATTCTCCACCGGTTACTTTGTCTAATTTATCAATTTCTTCCATTGAACATTTTTCTAAAGCTGAGTCCACACATACTTGGTGAACGTCAACGGTTAAGTCTTCAGGACTGTATCCCATTGCAAGACCTAAGAATTGAGCTAAGTGGAAGACAGGTATATTAAATTCGTCACCGAATGTCTTTTTAATTTCTTTTTGACCTACATCAAACTGTAAGTGGCAGAACGGACATACATTTACAATAGCGTCTGCACCAGCAGCTTCCATATTGGTTAATTTGTCTTTTGTGTAGTCTAAAGCGACATCTAAGTCTCTTGAACGTACTCCACCACCAGCACCGCAGCACTGCATTTTATCTCTGTAATCTACAGATTTTGCGCCGGTTGCTTCTACAATTTCATCTAAAATTGTTGGTTTTTCAGCATTATCTATCTGAATATCTTTTGTTGGTCTTAAGAAGTGGCATCCGTAGTGTATAGCAACATTAAGCCCGTCTAATGGGTTTGTAACAGCAGCTGCTATTTTGTCGAGACCTACATCGTTGTATAATACTTCTGCAAAGTGTCTTACTTTAATGTCACCTTTGTATTCTCTTCCAACGTCACTAAGAATTTCGTTAACTTTTGCTTTTGCTGCTTCATCTTCTTTAAGTTCGTGATTAGTTTCAAATAAGGTACCGAAACATCCGTTACATTCAGTTACTATATCCATACCCATATCTTCAGCTATGGTAATGTTTCTTGCGGCTATTGAGAGCCAGCTAGTTTTATCAAATGATCCAAATACACCCGGTGCAGGACAGCATGAAGCTCCTTCCATGTCGTTTAAGGTTATGCCGAACTTTTCAAACATCATTCTTGATGATTTTTCGATTCCAGGGTATCTGTTGTTCATTATACATCCTAAGAAATATGCGAAATCAGCCATTATAATTCCTCCAAAAAATTTATTCTATTTCTCCGGTTTCCCAGTTGTATCCGATTAAACTGTCAAATCCGGTTTTCTTGAGTATTGTTCTTACTTCTTCTAAAGCTTCTGGGAATTCGTGTGTGGTTGGTGGTAATTCGTTTAATCCAACTCTTTTTCTTAGTGCCATTGTGGCGTCATTTATAGGTACACCGTGTCCAGTTTTTAATACATATACTCCAGTCATTTTGTGTGCCTGTGCCATTTTTCCTGCCTGGGATTGCATGTTTCTTAAAATTTTAACAACATCTACAATTGCTACTCCCCTTGGGCATCTTTCTTGACATGCGTAACATGTAACACATTCCCAGAGACTGTCATCTTCCATAACTTCGTTTTTGAGTCCCATGAGGGATTTTCTTATAATGTTCCTTATCCTGTAAGGGGTTCTTTTTCCGGATGGACATGATCCTGTACAAGTACCACACTGGTAACATAAAGCTACAGTTTCTGCACCAGCATCCATTATTTCCTGTTTAAATCCTGGTTCTACTTCTTCAGCGCGTACTAAATTTGCTTCTTTATTAAGTAAACTCATACTTTCACTTCCTTTGGGTTTGGGTTCGTCTTTTTTAGTTTCCTCAATGATTTCTGCTTCTTCCTCTTTTGAAGCAGCAGGTTCTTCAACATCCTCTTCTACAGTAGTTTCAGCTTCTACAATAGGTTCAGATTCTTCTACTACTGGTTTTTCCTCCATTGCAGGTATTTCTTCAGTAACAGTTTCAGTTTTAACTTCAACTTCTGAAGGTTTTTCTTCTGCAACGGGTTCTTTTTTAACTTCTTCTACCGCAGGAGTAGTTTGTTGTTTTGTCTCTGATTCAACTGGTTTTTTTTCCTCTTCGACGATTTCTGACATTTCAGATTCAGATTTTTTGTCATCTTCCTCTTTCTCTGCCTCTCCCCCAGTTAAAAAATTTTTTAGTTTCTTTAAGGTTCTCATTCTTTTCACACCCTTGGCAACGGGTCTACGTGAAAACTTATAATTTTCATATCTAAGTTGATGATCTGTGTATATATACCTTGCGGAAATTTTGCCAACTGTAACCTTTTAGATGACACGTATGTGTTTAAAATTTTTAATTTTTATTTAACATTTTTTTTGAAAAATAAAGAACAAATATCTACTTATTAATGATATAATGGTAAATAAGATGATAACTATCAGTAAAAAGCTATAAAAAGCTGGTGGAGATATCAATGTAATTAAAATTACAGCAAAAAGGAAAGCTCCGTAATATTTCCCTACGGGATCATATACGAGAACCTTAAGTTTGGATGTCAATACAAATTGTAGGAATACTAAAATTATGAGAAACAGTAACCAGTAGGGATAGATTCCAATAATTATAAATGTTAAAAATGCAGCTAAAACAAGAATAAAATCTGCAATTATGTCAAAATACGCCCCATAATCTGAGGCAACTCCTAATTTTCTGGCAGAATAACCATCAAAAGCATCTGTAATGATTGCAAGTAAAAAAATGCTAATTGCCAATATTTTGATGTTATTTATTAATAAACCCAAAAATAAAATGGATAATACAATTCTAGAAGCTGTGATTCCTGTTGGAACTAAAATTAATTTGTTGATTTTCATTTTTATCCTTGGACTTAGTTAATTAAATTAGTTATACAAATATTTTTAAACTTTTATTTAAATACATTTACTTAATAAATGGAAAATTGATTTTTATGCTTGAAATAAAACGACATGACGGTCCAGCACGGCTTGGAAATTATGAAAAATTAAAAACACCAGCTATTTTTAAACCAGATTCTGGCTTTAAAATTATAAAAGATGAACCAATGCCATATGACGTTCCAAAAGAGCTGGCAAAATGGTCTGTTAACCAAACAATTGAAAATGCAAAAAAAAGCAAAGAAAAAGGTATTGGAGTTATCCATGGTGGAAAATATTTAGATTTAAGGATAGAATGTGCAAAAGAGTTAGACAAACTTGGAATTACTACATTTTTAATAGCAAATCCAAAAGATCTTATGAGGCAGCCTAGAGATCTTGTTGATATAATTGTGAACTTAAGAGAAACCGTAAATCCAAATGCAGCACTTTACTTCTCATTTGTAGACATTAATTTTATTCCATTACTTGCTTATATGGGTGTAGACCTCTTTGGGGACTTTTCATGTGATTTTTATGCTTATTTAAATATCATGCAAACTCCAACTGCAAACTACGATATCACCAAATATCAGATTTATGATTTAGATTTTGAAGAGCTTAAAAAATACAACAAAAACACCATGGACTTTGTAATTAAAGAAGTACAGGAAAATATTAAAAATATGACTCTCCGAAATTTAGTAGAGGAGCGATGCTGCACTTCTCCCGAAGCTATGTCCACACTTAGAATACTTGATAAAAAATATGATGATTTTTTGGAGAAATACATGCCTTTATATTAAAAATAGATGATTAAATAATCTTAAAAATAAATTAGATGGAATACTATGTATTCCATTCATGTTTCTGCTTCTACAACTTCTTCTTTTTTGGATAGAATATTTTCTAGTTCGTCCAGCCTTATAGCAATTGGTTCTTCTTCGTATGCACCTGGATCTTTTTCAATACACTCTTTAACTTTGCCCTGGATTTGTCCAGCATCTTCTACGTCAATCATACTTACAATTTCCATTTGCTGCTGGAACCTTTCTAGCCCTTCATCTGGAATGTTTTCGATGAAAGGTATTGCGCCTGTTGCACCAGCGATTTTTCTTTTCTCGTCTAGACCATTCTGGTGTAATGCTTCTATACTTTGACCTGTAATGTGTCCCTGAACTTCAGATCCGCATAATATGAGGAATCTTATGTTAGGGTTTGATATCAGGTTTGCAACCATCTTTTCGATTCCTAAGTTTTCGGTTTTACATGGGCCTGCTATGGCGGCTCCGGCATCTACTGGAATTTGTTCGTTGTGTGATCCAAGTGTTGTCGCTGCTACGGGGCTTTCAGGGTCACCGACCACGTAATCCCCATTAATTACAGGCCATCCTTCTGCGGGTGATTTCTTTTCAGCCAATTAAAACACCTCCGAGTTTAACAGCGTGGGCCTTTAAAAAAAAAGTAGGATAAATAACGTGCTGTTTCATATTAATTATAAGTTATAACATTCTTGTATAAAAAGTTTGGCATAATCAAATTTAATTAAAAATAATTTATTAAATGAATAATTCAGGTTTTATTTTATAAAAAAATAAATAAAGGTAGATTATTTATTTCTTAACTAATATGATGGCATAATGGTAAGTACCGACTTCTTCAACTTCTTTTACAGTGAACCCATAATTTTTAACTATTTCTTCCACTTCTTTGGGAGTTATTCTAACGTGTAATGGAGGACCATGAGTACTTTCTTCTTTTTTAAATTCAACCACAGCGAATGAGCCGTCTTGCTTAATTACTCTTTGAATTTCTTTCATCACGTTTTCTACTTCATTGTTTTCAACAAACCCATGTAAAACATTACCCATGTATAATATGTCAATAGTCTCATCATCTACTGGTATTTTTTGGGTTATATCTGCAACTGTTGCATCTATATTTCTGATATTATTATTTTCGATTTTTTCTTTAAAAGCATTTATTGATTCTTCCCAAACATCAACAGCGTAGACTTTACCTTCCTCTCCAACGATCTTTGAAGCTGCAAGAGACATATATCCATCTCCACAACCAGCATCTAAAAATGTATCTCCTTTTTTAACTCCAATTACACTTAAAACTCTATTTGAGTCCAGAATTTCTTTACTTGAACGTCCATGATGAAAATGTTTTTTAGATTCTGCCATTTTTTCCCTCTTTTATTTAATAATTTTTAAAAATTCTTTATTTGTAAAATATTAGAATTACTAAAATATTAAATTATCTAACAGCTTGAAAATTATGCAGAATAACTATTTAAGCCAATAAGATTAATTAAAACTTATAAATGAGTGTATTTAAATCAATAAAACCTAAAATGATAATTAATTGTAATTTAACAAATTATGACATAACTAAAAAAGAAATTAATAAAATTTAACCAGTAATTGTAATGAATATCAGTAACAAGATGTATTCAGATAACATCTTGTTTTTTTATCTTTTTTCCTGTGATGTTTTACCGGTCACATGGTTTGCTTGGGTATCCGCATCTTGCTCCTGCCGCTGTTTCTCCTCGTGTTCCTTTGAGTATTTTACCTCCTGCAGTTGTGGGGTTAACTGTTACATCAGTTTTTTCAGCAATATCTCCACTTGCCCTTTCCATTCGTTCCTTTTTTTCTGTTGTCCATACTTCAGAAGTTTTTTCTTGTTCTTCCATTTCCTTTCTCTCTTTTTCGGACATACCTTCCCTTCCAGAACTTTCTTCTTTCATATTTATCACCTCGATTAGTTACATCTTAAATAAAAATAAATATATCTAATTGCAAATTTAAGTTTTATTAGGATTAATAATCTGATTTAAAGTATTTTAATGGATTTATTATCTAAAATATTGGAAATAGAACTATTTCTAATTTTGAAGTTCAAATTATAAGTAATTTACTACTATTTATAAAAAAAGTATTAATAATACATTAATTATCCTAAAATTTATTTATTTTAGTTTAGTTAATAAAAAAAAACGGTTGGAACTATTTTAATTTTATAAAAAAGTAAGATAAAAAAATTAATTTTAATTCTATCTTTTAACTATTATCTGGCCTTAATCTGTTTCTGGAAAACAGGAATACTCCTATAACAAAAAGAATAGCTGAAAGAACAACTGCCCAGACTATTTGATACATGATAGTATCCCAACTGGCGGTATATGTTAAAACATAACGCAGAGCATTTGCAACATGGTACCATGGGAGAATATCATAAACCTGGAGCTGCTGTCCCATGAAACTGCCAATTACCATCTGCGGGAGCTGGAAGAACGCACCAACCATGAAAGTTAAAGGCACTGCTATTAAAGTTCCAAGCTGACCTGCCTGTGGGGGACTTCTTGCAAAGGATGCTATGATCATTCCTAAAGATATAGAAGCTATACCTCCAATTATACCAATAATTACTGCAAGTATGATGGAACTGATACCCCCCTGCCAGTGGAATCCTATACCTATGGCTACTGCAAAGAGAATCAATACCTGGGCAGCAGCAACAAGCGACCACGGCAGAAGTCCGCCAAATAAAAAATCAAATGATGTCATTTTAGAAAGTTTAAGCCGTCTAAGGGTCCCACTTTCTACTTCCCTTGTTAATATTGTCGCAACACTGGTTGCAAGCATTAATATTGCAAATACCATCATTCCCGGAGCAAGATAATCAAAGGCTGTGAATGATTCTGTGCCCGGTAAACCTTCTACTTTGCCCTGGATAAGTTCCTGTGGTTGAGCACTCCCACCATTTTGAAGGTTAGCAGATAATTTGGACTGATATTGTCCTAAAACATTTGATAACATGGCTTCAGAAATTCCAAATCCACTATAACCAGTATCACCCCGAAGAATAACTGTTGATGGTGTTAATGTTGAAATAGATTTGGATAAATTAGCGGGAATTATAATTTCTGCATCCACGCTTCTCTGTTTTACAAGGTTATCTGCATCTGCTTCTGATGTTAAAGTGACATTAAACATACTTATATTATTTTCGGGATATTTAGTATCCTTTAATGTATCTGTAATCTTATCTCCGAAGTTCAAATGGGTTCCACCAGGCATTACCACGCCCTGATCGTAATTGACTATTGCAATGCTGTGTGGTTCATTATTTTCACTCATATTCCCATATGCAAATCCGAAAATTAACATAAAGAATAGTGGAAATAATAATATAAAGAACAATCCTCTTCTGTCCCTTAAAAGTTCCTTTAGATCTTTTTTGGCTATGCTTATAAATTTCATTTTATTCCCTCAGTCCAGTTCCTGTTAACTCAATGAAAACATCTTCTAAAGTGTTTTGACGTATAGCAAGATCATCAATACTAATGCTGGATTCTTCAAGAGTTCCAATTATTTTGGGAAGTTTACTTACCGCGTTTAATGCACGTAAATTAATTTTTCCTTCTAATTCAATAACAGATATAACATCACCAAAACCTTTAAGATAATTTATAACTTCTTCGTTATTTTGTTGGTCTGAAAGTGTTATTTCAATGATATCTCCTTCTCCGACCTCTTTTTTAAGGTTTTTAGGAGTATCTAATTTAAGCAGTTGACCATGGTCAATTATAGCAACTCGATCGCTTAACCTGTCTGCCTCATCCATAAGGTGTGTTGTTAATATAACGGTTTTACCCTCTATATCCCTAAGTGATTGGATGTAATTCCACAGTACACGGCGTGACTGAGGATCTAAACCTTCTGATGGTTCATCTAAGAGTACTATTTCTGGTTCGTGGATTACAGCAAGTGCAAGATTCAAACGGCGTTTCATACCTCCTGAAAGATTAGAAACTACTGTATCTGCTTTATCTGTTAGGAAAAGGTCCTTCAGGAGTTTTTCTATTCTTTGGTTTAGAACATCCTTGGGAACTTCATACATGTCCCCCATAAGCTTAAGGCTTTCATAACATGTAAGATTTTCCCAAAGGACCAGTTCTTGGGGACATATGCCGATTGTCTGCTTATCCGTATCTTCTACTTCTTTACCATTAATCAGAACGTTACCACTGGAAGGACGTAATAGCCCCACCATTATACTAATGGATGTTGTCTTTCCTGCCCCATTTGGACCTAAAAAGCCAAAAACTTCCCCTTTCTTTATTTTTAAATTTAGATCATTTACAGCCAAAAAATCTCCGTATTTCTTGGTGAGATTTTGAGCTTCTATTGCATATTCGCTGGTAGTACCCATTCATTCCATCTCCATTAACTTATTATAAAATTCAAGCTCGTTTTCTATCCCTTTAATACCATATTCCAGGACAGCAAAGGAAATAGGCAACATATTGGCACCATAAATCTCTTTTTTATTAAGAGACTCTTTGTACATTTGTAATTTACTTTCATAAATTGGTTTAATTATTTTTATGCGGCTTTCTTTTGGTATAAGGTCAAAAAATACTGCATGTACACTGAAATCAAAGCCGTCAATATCGGGCTCAACTGGCTCTGCTACCATTTCAAGCAATTTTTCTTTACCTTTTCCTGTAATATGATACACTTTTTTGTTGGTTTTTTCACCTGGCACTGTTTTTCCCTCAATAAAGCCTTCTTGCTCAAATCTTGCAAGAGTTGGGTACAAAACATTATTGTTCAGCTTGAAATATGGATTCCCGAAAGATTCCTTGATATTTTTTTTAAGCTGGTACCCATGACTTGGCATGAAGTAAATTATGCCTAAAATTATGAGATCTGTGTTTGCCATTGTATCACATTCAAATACTTTCAATTTCTCAATATGTTATTTTTAACATATGTTATTTTTAACATATAGTTTTTAACTATTTAAAGTTTTGCTAAAAAATAAGTTTTAAATCATGTTCTGGCTTTGTAATGAGCGCGGTATGATTTGAAAATTATGCAATTATTTAAAAAAAGTGAATACAATGCTCAAAATACTTGAATAATAACTTACATAATTATGAGTATCAAGTGAAAGGTGAACAAAATGATAGAAAAACTTGAAGTTAGCTTAATTAACGAAAATGTTCATAATTTCAAAAAAGGGGAATTTGGGGTGGAAAAAATTGAAATCGATGAAGATAGGGGCTTAATTGAAGTAACATATGGTGCTAAAGAAGATGGCATCAAACATGTGATAATTCCTCTTCAAAATATTGAAAAATGTGATTATATGGAAAAAGAGGGTGGAAAAGCTGAAATTGAGGGAGAGAAAAAATAATTTTAGCTTAATGTATGTATTATATTAAATTGTGTAATTTGTAATGATCAGTTCATTTATTTCTCCTCTTTTTGAAGCATCAGAGTTTATGTGTCTTTTTGCAGGAACTCTATCTATATTGTAATTCTTGTAAAGATCATCGAAGAAATAATCATCAATATCCTTGTTCTTGGGATCTGAATTGCTGAGCATTAAATATGCTTCTTTTTCATCCATTTTATCAAAAAATCGAGCTAATCTAATTTGGTCTCTATCAAAAAAACCATCTTTAGAGTAATTTGTGAAACTGGAAGTTCTATTTAATGGACGGTAGGGAGGATCAAAATACGCAAAACTACCTTTTTTTATATACTCACTAGAGCTGGTAAAATCCCCACAAAAGATTTCAGTATTCTTTAAAGCTTTATTTATTTTGATTATATTTTCTTCGTCATATATACTTGGATTTTTGTAACGCCCAAAGGGTACATTAAATTTTCCTTTTTTATTTTGACGGAAAAGCCCATTAAAGCATGTTTTATTTAAAAATATTAAATAAGTAACTCTTTCAATCCATTCTTCATTGAAACTATTGTAATTAAAGTTTTCAATTTGTCTATTGTACTCATCTCTAATCTGGTAATAGTATTCCTTTCGCATGTCTTCTGATTTTTGAAGATATCTGTATTTAATTTCTTTTAATCTATCTGTCAGCGCTTTATAGTCTTTCTGTATAACTTTATAAGCTATTACTAATTCCTGATTAATATCAAAAATAAATGATTCTTTTATATCATATTTTCTCTTTAAAAAAAAGAACATTGCCCCTCCACCAATAAAAGGTTCAATGTATCTTTTGATGACTTTACCCTCCTTTATTTTAGGGGGTAATCTTTTATCAAATTCATCCAGTAATTGTGTTTTTCCACCAGCCCATTTTAAAAATGGTTTTGCATCGAAATTACCATCATTTGACATATTTTTACAATCCGAGAATTAATTGTGATTGATCTTTAAATTTTTGATTTTTAAGTGGTATTTGAAAAGATTTTACTGATCCTCAAGAATCTCCTCTGGTGCCCCACAAATTTTTACTAAATATTCTGCTTCCATAAAATGAAGGTCTCCAGGTATAATCATACAGTGTAGGGGCCCTCCAAAGTCTTCATTAATTAAATTTTTAATTTTATCTGCACGTACAAAAGGTTTGTTTGAACCAGCTCTTGCAATTCCCACAGCTATAGTATCTCCAGTTATAACTCCTTCTTTTCTTTCTTCTTCAACTTTTAAAAGATATTCTAAACCTTCATTCACGGTCATATATCTGTTTTCATCAGCTCTTATATCTAAAAGTACCAGTGTATGGGCATTGAATTCTATATTGGCTTTTATAGCAGTATATGGTGAATGTGGAAAGAAGTTTTTATCTGGGAATGGTACTGTGGTGACTTTTCCAAATTTGTAAGCTTGAAGGCCTGCAAGTCCGGGGGCAGCAGATAAAATGGAAGATGCATGGATAACTGTAGTTTCAATGTCTCTTTTTTTAGCTTCAATCATCAAATCTGTATGTGTGGTTGCAATTAATGGATCTCCTGCAGTTAAAAATCCAACGTCCTTATCTTTAGCAGTTTCTAAAATGATATTTTCTTCTTCAACTTCACTTCGCTTCAAAACAACTATATTTTTTCCTATCATGAATTTTAATGCATCTAATGTTGTTCCAAAAAGATTTGCAGTGTAAAATTCGGCATATACCACATCGACTTTCCTTAAGGCTTCAATTCCTTTTAATGAAATATCTTTTTCATCGTAAAGTCCTAAACCAATAAAATAAAGCATATTAACACCTCTATTTAGTATAAAAATTTTATTTAATAAGTACAATATATAAATACACTTTTATCTCCTAAATTGAATGAATAAAACATAAAATTTGGGGGGTTATATTTTTAATTTAAACAATAATGTATCAGAATGATTATATTTTAATCATGATAATATTTAGCTATAGTGAATGACGTAATTTTTCAGATTATAAATTTTAGATATTCGAAAATCCCTCAAAATATATGATTTTGGAGCCGAAAAACAAGCTTACAAACCTTAAAAAATCTCTGATTTTTTATGTAGAAAAATGCTACGCATTTTTCTAACTTCAGTTTGTGCATGGAAAAATTTTCAATTTTCCCGGTTACGAAACGTAGTTTCGTAAACATTCAAAAACATTTGGTTTTTGAAAGTTTTTCGGCTGATATTTTTACAAATTTAAAGCAAATAAATTTTTTATAAATATAATATAGGTATCTAGTCATTCACTATATATTAGCTTAAAGCTTTAATTACGAGGAAAATCATGATAGGTCTAAAAATTCCCAAAAATATGGCAAATGATGTGCGTAAAATTTTATTGAAACACTCACTTTTAAATCTTGAGGCTAGAATAAAGCGTGAAAATGATTTTGTTATACTCCCCCTTAATGAAAATCTAGATCAGGATATGCAAGAAATAATAGGACAAAAAGGAGAAATGATAGAAACAACATTTGAAATGCAAAAAAGAGGCCCTAAAAGCCTTAAAGATTATTTAAAAGGCAAAATCGACGATGAAACCATTGATGAAATAAGGGGATCATTTGATATAATTGGAGATGTTGTTATTTTAGAGATCCCTGATGATCTTGTAAGCTATAAAGATCTAATTGGGGAAGCTGCACTTAAATTTACAAAAAGAAAAGCGGTTTTTAGAAAAACAAGCGAGATTAAAGGAATTATAAGGACAAGAGAACTGGAACATATTGCTGGAGAAGATCTATCTGAAACTGTTCACCAGGAATTTGGGTGCAGGCTAATGCTTGATGTTAGAAATGTATATTTCAGCCCTCGACTGGCAACTGAGAGGAAAAGGGTGGCTGACAGTGTAAAAGACGGAGAAGTAATTGTGGATATGTTTGCGGGAGTTGCCCCGTTTCCTGTGCTCATTGCAAAAAATCATGATGTGACGGTTTATGCGATTGACATTAACCCTGAAGCCTATAAATATGCAGAGAAAAATATTGAGCTTAATAGAGTCCAAGATAAAGTAATCCCAATCTTAGGGGATGTCAGGGAAGTTCTAGAAAATAAAGACATTAAAGCAGATAGGATAATCATGAATCTTCCCGGAAGTGCATATGAATTTCTGGACACTGCTGTGCAGCATATAAAACATGGAGGAATTATTCACTACTACGAGTTTTCTGAAAGCTTTGAAAAACCTATTGCGAGACTTAAAGATGCTGCTTACCCAAGAAAGGTTGAAATTATTGATAAACGGAAAGTCCGTTCCAGAAGCCCTGGTAAATGGCATATGGGTATTGATGCAAGAATTTATTAATTCCAATTGTAGGTGCAAAGTTTAAATAGTAATATAAACCATATCTTATGTTTTCAATTAGAAAGATATTAATTTTAATACATATAGATGGTTTGTTATGCGTTGCGAGAAATGTGGAACTCAAAATCCTCCAAATTTCACCTTTTGCATATGTTGTAATGCAAAATTAGAACTACCTGAGGAAAACACAAATGGGTATTTAGTATGCAGTGAATGCGGGGGTTACTATGAACTTCAAGAAGGAGAAAATCCAGAAGATTTCACTGAATGTGAATGTGGTGGGCAGCTGGTATTTTACTGGTATAAAGAAGAGTTTATGGAATAATTAGTTTAAAAATTAAGGTTAAAAATTAAATAAATATTTTAAATTTTAGAAAAATCTGACTAGAAAGGCTTTAAAATACCTTCTTCAGTAATTATGCCTGTAATGAGGTCACTGGGCACAATATCAAATGAAGGGTTCTCAACTTCAGTTCCTTCAGGTGCAACTCTGCATCTGCCGAAGTAAAGGACTTCATTAGGGTCTCGTTCTTCTATTTTAGTATCGTATATTGAATTTTCAAAGTCGAATGTACTTTTAGGTGCTGCAACATAAAAAGGAACATTAAACCTCTTTGCAGCAAGTGCGACCATTAATGTACCTATTTTATTGGCAATTCCACCTTTAGCAACTCTATCTGCGCCAACAACTACTTTATTTACTTTCCCTATCTGCATCATCCGTGCTGCAGCATTGTCCACGATTAACTTCACTGGAATATTTTCCTGCTGCATCTCAAAGACGCTTAACTTTGCACCCTGGCAAAAAGGCCTTGTTTCGTCACATATAACTTTAATTTTTTTGCCTTCTTCAAATGCAGCCCTTATAACTCCTAAAGCTGTTCCATAATCTACGCATGCAAGAGCTCCTGCATTACAATGGGTTAAAATAGTGTCTCCATCATCTATTACTTCTGCACCGTGTTTTCCAATGGCTTTATTTGTTTCAATATCTTCATCGTACATTTTTAAAGCTTCTTCAAGTGCATTATCTGATTTAAGCACTCTGTCAACTGCCCAGAAAAGATTTACTGCCGTTGGACGCGCAGCTTTAATTTCTTCTCCCGCTTTTTGGAGGTCAATACCTTCTAATTCTGCAAGTGCCATTCCAAAGGCTGCAGCAACTCCTATTGCAGGGGCGCCGCGTACTTTCATAGTTTTAATGGCGTGAATTACATCTTTATGGCTTTTGCAGTGGTAATAAACCAGTTCATGAGGTAATTTAGTTTGATCAATGAGTACAAGTTGATTATCTTCCCAGAACATTGTTTTCATTAAAATTTCTCCTTAGATTATATATTCCTATTTAGATGAAAGAAAAAAAATAGTTACTGTTTTTAGTTGAAATAAAAAAAGATTTAAAAAAAGATAGATCCTTAGTTTATTTAATAGTGGCTTGCTGGAGTCATATCCAGATGCTTATCTTCTTTACCAGGAACTCCATATGCATCTGCTCTACACTGGGTGCATGCTCTAAATACAGGTATTATTTCTTCAACAGCATCTCTTACCTGGCTTATTTGTGCACATCCTGGTTTTTCGTAATCTTTGAATTTGTTAAGGGGTATGAGCGGAATTACATTCATTAAAGAAGCGCCTCGTTTTTTGACTTCCTTTGCAATATCAATTATGTGCTCGTCGTTTAATCCTGGAATCAGTACTGCGTTAACCTTTACCACTACATCTTTTTTTGCAAGTTTTTCTATGCCGTCAAGCTGGTTTTTAGAGAGTATTTGGAAGGCTTCTTCTCCTTTGTACATTTTACCATCATAGAAAACTCCACCGTAAATTTCTTTTCCTATTTCGGGGTCAACTGCGTTTACTGTAACTGTAACTGAATTTATACCTAATTCAGCAATTAGATCGGCTTTATCTGGTAAAAGAAGTCCGTTTGTACTCATACATTTTATAAGTTCAGGAAACTCCTCCCCTGCACGTTTAAAGAATTCAAATGTTTCATCGTTAAACAGGGCATCTCCGGGGCCTGCAACACCCACAACAGAAATTGGCATTTCGCCTGTAACTTTCCTAACGTGTTCTATTGCATCATCTACGGTCATAACTCTTGAGGCGACTCCTGGACGGACTTCACATTTATTGATGTCCCTTGTACAGAAATTACACTGAATGTTACATTTTGGAGCAATTGGAACGTGGATTCTTCCAACTTTATCGTGCATTTTTTCATTAAAGCAGGGATGCACTTTTGTTATATGGGCAAACTTACTTTCTTTCATATTATTTATCTCCTTATATGGGGTTTAATTATTTATTTAAGTTCTTTAATCATCTCATCTCGCTTTTTGACCCATTCATCCTTAATAATTTCATCAGAACAGACCATTGCAATAACGTTACCTTCTGATAATTGCTTGATAACCCTAAAGCCTTCAGGAATTATTCGGAATATAGCATCATATATTTTCTTTTTTAAGTCTTCTGCAGGGTCATGGATGGGAATTCCTTCCACTTTAACTTTAGGATTACTTATTATGATTTCATCTCTACTTGGCTGCTGTATATTTTCTCTTCCTTCCATTTCCCACAGTTTCTTAAGTAATTCTGGGAGGTAAGTTTCATCTTTAACCCTTATGTATAAGTTATTCTCTTCTTTCTTATATTCATATTCTGTAAAATCATCAATTGTAATTGGAGATGCAGCTTTTTCATATTTGATCACGATGATAAATACCGGCTCTCTTGGATCTGTAAACACTTTCATGTCTCTAATTGCTCTTGAGAGTTGGAGATCTTGCAGTGTTTGCCTTATGACCATTTCATAAACGTCTGCACCATTTTTGTCATATGATTCAACTATCATTTATTATCTCCCGGCAGCCAATCTACCCTCAAACATTTTATGTTTGGGGTTGAAGGAAACTTTCGAAAATCTTCGATTTTCGATGTTTGAGGAACAGAGTTCCTCAACCAGAAAAATTGAAAATTTTTCCATGCAGCAAAACTTTGTTTCGCATGCTTTGTTTCCTGAACAGCAAAATCTGAGATTTCGCATGCCCCAAATCTTACAAAACCTCCGGATTTGTAAGATTTGATGGTTTTTTTCTTAAACCTGATACTAGAAGTGCGGCACCAACAGCACCTATGTACTGTGAATTTTCGGGTACAATAACTTTAATACCGCCAAGAACTGTACTTACAGCTTCTACAAGGCCTTCTACAAGTGATGTTCCACCTACCTGAATCAGGGGCTCACGAACATCAATTTCCTGAAGCTGCTGTTCATAAACCTGTTCTGCTACCGAGTAACATGCAGCAGCGGCAACATCTTCTTTTGTACCTCCTGCAGCAAGTGAAGTAACCAGGTCCTGAATACCAAATACCATACAATAACTATTTAAAAGAACATTTTTGTAATTTCCTTTTAAAGCCAATGCTCCAAGTTCACTTATATCAACCCCAAGTCTTCGTGAGGTTATTTCCAGAAACCGTCCTGATGCTCCGGCACAGATTCCACCCATGGTGAAATTATCTGGAATTCCGTTGTTAACAGTTATAACCTTGTTGTCCATACCGCCGATATCTAGCACAGTAGCTTCTCCTTTTTGGCTGTCTGCAAGGTAAACAGCTCCTTTTGAGTTTACACTGAGTTCTTCCTGGATTAAAGCGGCATGGTAATGTTTTCCGATAGTCAATCTTCCATATCCGGTTACGCCCATACCTTCAACGTCGTCTAGTGTATATCCAGTTCCTTCAAATGCACTTTTCATTCCATTTTCGGCAGACTGGATAACATCGGTTGTTGGAAGCCATCCAGTTCCTATTATTTTGTTATTTTCCATTAAAGCAACTTTTGTTGTGGTTGAACCGGAATCTATCCCAATTGTAAGGCCATCCTGTTTTTCACGTGCAAGCAGGCTTTTTCTATCAACAATTGTTGTTAATGCTTCCATCCTTATAAAAAGCTCGTCCGCTTTGGTTTTTTCTGTAAATGAATAAGTTACAACAGGTAAATCTGTGTGTTCCTGTATAAGTCTTCTTAATTCGTTTCTAACCAGCGCACCTTCGGCACATCTAAAACAGGTTGCAATAAATACTGCATCTGCAGTGGATTTTCCTTCAACTAAAGACATTGCTCGTGCTATCATGAGTCTTACACCGCTGCTTGCAGCAGAAAATCCAAATTTTTCGTAAGCTTCGTTGATGTAATCTAAATCTGCCTCAGGGATGATAATTTCAGCACCAAAAGTAGCGGCAGCTTTTTCTATCTCTTTTTGAATACCGCTGTACTCTGGTCCACAGGATATTTGGGCTATTTTAACCATTTTTTTCCTCCAGTGAGTCTAAGAAAGTATTGATCTTGTTTACCATTTCTATGGCTTCTTCTCTTGTAACTGGATATTGAAGTTCAAGTATGGGAATGTTTTTCTTTCTTAAATAATACATTGAAAGTTCATTTGTTCTGGCGCATCCTACACATCCGAACCCGTAGGGTGCTTCCTGCATGATTATTGCAGCTTCTGCTTCATCTATTAAAGGCCCAAATATAGCCATTCGGCCCCTTACACCAGATGGAACTTCAATTGCTGCATATTTAAGTCCTTTTATTGGTTCTGCTTCAGTTATATTAAGTGGGGGTGAATCTATTTCCACGTCTGTAACTTTTTTTCTTACTTCTTTCATAAGTGAAAGTGGTTCGTGTCCTCTTCGTTCAACTAAATCAGATAAAATTAATGAATTTGGAGGAAATATAGCTATTTTCAATTAAACATCTCCTGTAACTGGTTAAACGATTTTAATTTAGTAAATCTCCTTTTATTTTTGAATTTGTAAGATGTATTATCATTAATAAAACTCCCCTTTGGGTGTTTCAGATTTTATAAGGTCTGGTCTTCTTGCTATTTGCATAAGGTCACTGAATAATCCTTTTGTTATGTCTACAATTCCTATTGCACCAATAACTTCATCTTTTTCAATTACAGGAACAACCACTACTGGAATTCCTTCATAAATACCAGTTTCTGGTGTTTCATGAATTAGTTTGCCGTTTTCCAATACTTTTTCCAGAACAGGGCCGGTATAATCATGGTCTATGATTTTACCTTCTTCTACTCGAACTCCATTGGAGTTTTTAGAGCGCATTGTTACAGGTAATTTGTTCACAAGCTGGTGGATAGCAAGTGCCATTGGTGCTATCTCTTTACTACTTGAAGAAGAAGTTATTTGCATTTTTATCATTCCTCTTAATATTTTATAAAATATATGAGATTAGGATTGATGGTTTTTTATTTTATTATTTTTCACTTTCTTCTATGAGCTTTTTGAATTCATCAGGTGAAATTTTCTTTGGTTTTTCCACGTGAACTTCCCGTGGATTTTCAAGTGCTTCCCTTAAGCAGTCCAACAGTTCATATTCCTTTTCAAGCTGATGAAAGCCTTCTCTTGCTGCTCCTCTTTTGGCTCTACAACGCCTTGGATCTCCTGGTGGAAATCCTCTATCTTTTGTAAATATATTGCAGGGGTCTAATTCTCTTATTTTTGTCACGGCTTCTTTTACAACGGGTTCATCGCCGTGTATTATAGCTCCATAACATGTTGATTTAATGGTAAGTGGAAGTTCCAACATATGAATTCTTTGAACTAATTCTGTTTGATTTATTTGCGCAGATGGTCCGAGTACTATCATACGGGTAACTTTAGAATTTTCAGGGTTTTCTTGAGACATAAACGGTTTCCCCCTCTTTAAACTTTTCAAGGTTTTCAAGTCCTTTTACAATATTACCAATAACATTGGTTCCAGCAAATGGTTCTCCTGTAGGGCCGAATTCATTATTATCCTCAAATCTTACTCCAATCATTCCTGCATGTCTTCTTGACATATTGGTTATTCCGATTTGACCCGCATTTACACATTGTGACGGAATATTCTCTGGAATAAGTCCCCTCGCTTCTTTAGCTTTTCCCTCAAACATCATAACTTTCATTCCCGGGAATGCGAAGTGAACCTTAAGTGATCCTATGGGAGAATCAAGAAGTCCTGTAACTTTCTGGAAGTACCATGAGGATCTTGGAGCGTTACTATCAATATTAATGTAAATTATTTCATCTTCTTTGACTCCAAGGGTTTTCACCTTTTTGGCGCTGATAATTTCTGTTGTAAATACTGGATTTTGACCTACAACTACTGCATTATCCTCATCTAAGCCTTCACGTATTTGTTCTATACCTCTTGAAGATAAATATTCTCCTGCCTCTTTTTGAGTCATAGAAAGTGTCATTACCCTTTCAGGGTCTGATTTAATTGTGATGTAATCTCCAGAATTTGCAATATCTAAAAGCTGCATTCCTTGGGCAACATGTCCAATGACTGTATGTGGAGGTGTGGAAACCCTATCTTCTCTGTAGATATAAACTCGTCCAATCCCTTTACCTGTATTTCTAAGAGTAATTGTTCCTCTTGTTCGTTGATCTACATATTCTGGACTTTTGCCAAGTCCCTGCAGTCCATAAAATCCTACAAAAGAATTTGACTCGTAATCTACCTTGAGTTTACCATCTTCAGTTAATGCAAAGAAATGCTCAACTGATTGTGGAGATTTAAATTCTGGCTTAATTAAAGCATAAGTGAAAATTTCGTTCCCTTCAGTAACAGGAGTATCTAAATCGATTACCGTGGCACTTTTTACAGTACTGCTTCGCTCTATAACTGGCTTTATTTCCTTTATTATGTCATCATCTGTGAGATTAAGTAAAGTTCGTTTACCACCAAGCACTTTGGCAAAAACTCCATTAGTTCCTTCAGGAACACCATATACTGCTTCATGCTTAGATTTACTTAAAATAATATGGGTTGCCTCAGCAGTAAAACCTGAAAGGCTTATAATAACATCCCATTTTCCATACTGGTATTCATCTCTCGTTGGAGTAAGATTCGTTTTAATGGGTCCAAGGGATACTTCATTGGAGGTTGTCCATCTTACCTCCTGATTCTCAAACTCTTTATACATGTTTTTCCATACTTCAACTAAAGAGCTATTTTCTAATATTTCAAGTATTATACTTCCTTTGCTGGTTTTTATTTTATATTTATTTACGTGCCTTTCAAATTCTTCTTTACCTTTAATGACACTGAGAACACAGCCTTCCATATATGGTGCATTTGCAGCTTTTATGGCATCTTTAATTGTAGAACCTTCAGGGAGGTCTATTTCTTCGCCGTTAACCCTTACAAACATTAAATCTCCTCATGGACTATTTATAAATAATTCATTTAGTAAAGTAATTCTTAATTTATAAATTTCTAAAGATTTGTTCACTGAACTCATGATTTATATGCTTTAAACTTATTAAACAAATTTTATTTAATTTATTTAATAATTTGTACGTCTAATAATTTATGTTATACACTTACAATTTTATGATCGTTCCTCTTTAATACCCATTATTTTATCACTTTCAAAGTCAAATAAAACTTCTTTTTGGTCTTCATGAGTTATATAAAGCTTTTTATCTTCAGTAATCTCTCCAACAACTCGTGACGTTATATTAACTTCTTCAAGCAGTTCAATACATCTATCTACTTTACTAATTTTCGCTGTTAAAACAAAACCTGCTCCTGGATACAATTTAAGCCATTGTTCCCAGTCTATGCTTTCATTTCGCGGGATCTTTTCAAGTTCAACGGTTGCACCTACGCCAGACGCTTCAAGCAACATCCCAAGCGTACCGAGGGTTCCAGGATTACTTATATCTTTACCTGCAGTAACTAATTTTTCCTGACCTATTTTATTCATAACTTCAATTTGAGCCTGTACAAGTTCATCACTTTTCATTGTGGTTGTATCCCAGTTAAGATCGAATTGTGGGTGCAGTTTTCCGTCAATATCAATTGCAACTATAACCTTGTCGCCTATACTGGCATCACAACTTGTAATAACAGCATTTTTATCCACTATCCCCGTAATAGACACATCTAAGGCATTATACGGTGTATCGGGATGTAAATGACCTCCCACCATTGGAACTCCAAACTTTTTAACTCCTTCTTTAATTCCTTCCATAATTTCACTGCATATTCTCTTGTCTTTTGTAGAAATAACATTGGTCATACCTATTGGTCTTCCGCCCATAGCAGCAATATCATTTACGTTAACTAAAACAGAACAGTAACCAGCCCAGCGTGGATCAGCTTCCATGAGCTTTCCCCACATTCCATCGGCTGCAAGAAGAGCTAATTTTTCATTTCCAATATCTATTGCAGATGCATCATCGCCGAAGCTTAAAATGGTGTTTCCAGCGATATTGTAAGTATCTTTTAAAATATTTGCGATGTGATTTATGGAATTTTTTCTTGTAATTCCTTCAAAATTTTTTATAGAATCAATGAGAATGTTTAAATCCACTTGTCCACCTCAGTTTTCTTTTATTTTAAAGCAAGTGGTGTTATCACTTATAATCTGTAGTATTTCATTTTTAAAACTTTCGATATTTTCTTTTTCTATGGTTTCTTCACCATTAAAAAGCTCATGGAAGATTTTTTGGCCAATAATATCATCATAACCACTTTCAAGTTCTATTATCAAAGATTCTCCATCTTTAAACCCTTTTTCCACTACTTTATCAATATCGCCATCGGTGATTCCAATTATTGGTACTCCAAATCTGTAGAGAATATCTCCTGCAACAAGAGTAGTATCATCTCCAACTGTTACCACAATATCTGCATTCTTTAATTTGTAGATATCTTCTGCTGCATGGTTTAAAAATGCTATGTTGAATTTATCACCTGTTTTAGGTGTTTTAACGACACGGGGGATAACTTCTGATCTTCTAAGTAAACCTGTTTTTATCACCACTTTGGTTAGATCAACCTTACCAAGTTTTTCAACTCCGTGTTTTTTAATGGTTCCCCCAATTATTTCAGTTATAACACCGTCTTCTGCAACTAAAGTAACGTCCTTTGAAGTTGATTTACCAATAACAAGTCCGTTTACAAATATATTTTCGTTGGGGGAGACTCCAGCCACATTTCTGCGTGTTTGGGTAACTTCACTCTTCATCAGTTCAGCATTTATTTCTTCTGCATCAACGACTTTTAAATTCAATCGCCCAGCTATTTGATTTGCAAACTTATTTAATGAATTTTCCCATGCTATAATGCTTCCATCCACTTCACCCGGCCGTTCAATTTGAATTAATGGAGGGACATTTTCGCATCTGCTCCAAACTTTAAATCCAAATGCATGACCTGTTACACTGGATTTTCCATAATTTATCAAAAATATAACATCACATTTATCATGGATAAATTTATTAATAGATTCACTTGGAAACAATTTTTGGCTTATATCTATCTTATCTTCAAGTCCTGCATCATGCACGGCGGTACGGCCCATTGTACCTCCAAGTCGCGCTTTTACCTCTCCATAATCTTGAAGTAAGTTCAAAATTTTATCTGCATATCCCGAATCAACTACATATGGTCCATGCACAACTACACCAATTTTCATAATTTCTTTCTCTGGATGAATTATATATTAAAATTATCGTTGAAGTAGCTTTAAAAATAAAATGAGTTTAATGTTTGAAGATGATAACTAACTTTTATTTTAGATATGATCCCTTAGAGAATCTAAATTGCACTAATTTAGATGTTTTTCCTTGTTTTTATTCTCTTTCTAAAAACAGGAGAGCCGCATATTTCACATTCTTCAAATTTATAATCTGTGGGGTATCTCTTTTTACAGCCCTTACAAATTTTTATCCAGTTGATAATTTCTTTTATTCCAGGGGTTAAAATACTTTGGTAATCAATTCTAATGGTCTTAAGAGTGTTTTGCATAGAATAATCGTCTGTTACCACAATTGGCTTAAATCCATTTCTTTTAAATTTAAATGCAAGTGCTACAATACCCTTATCAACATCAGAAAGTCGTAAAATGTCACCAGAAGATATAATAATCTGGTTAATTTCTTCTATATCCTGGGGCTCTGGTTCATCTACTTTAATATGTCCGTTCTCTATGGCTGATTGCAGTAATATTTCTGATTTCAAATCTTTAATTTCTAAAATAGCACCACTTGTGGTAAAATTATCATAGCTTTTTGAATAAAAACCACCTATTATTGCAGATGCGTCTAAAATGTAAATCTTTTTTTGCATAATATCAGTTATTAATTTTTAAAAATAATGACATACGTTAATGTTTTAATATATTTAAGTGAAAATAGGCATTTTTATAACCTCTTATCATAAGATACAGAAAGTTTTTATGCAATGAAATACAAATATGAAATAGCAAGGGAGGGCAAAATTAGACTCCTCTTAATTTTTCCGCAAAAATTAAACCGCCTCTGAATTGGATCTAATGCCCTCCTGGTTTCCAAATTGTTCCTACGTCTTTTTATGTAATTAATTGCATTGTTTTGATCTAATGCCCGTTAGTTATGCTTTGTTTAAATAGCATATAAATTTTTTGTTTTCTTATTACTGTTAATTACGCTTTAATGCCTGTTTTAAGACTTATTGCTCTTATATTAATTTTGTTATTCCTTATTTTTAGATATAAAATTTATTTTGGAGCTTAAAGTTAATTCTGCCAATTATGTCTTTATGTATATATGTAAAATATAATAGAAATAAAAAATATAGTATATAAAGCATATAAATTATAAATTAAATCTTAAATTTAATTATTACGCTCCAAATATTTCTTTATTTAATTAATATTTATGATGAGGGATAATTTTATGAAAAGCGAAAGTATGAAAGAGCATAAAAAAGGGGCACCAAAATCTGTAAATGGTGCAGTTATAACCTTAAGTGATTCTAAATATAGGGACTTTTTGTTGCATAAAGACGGTGATATATCTGGAAATATAATAAAAGATGCCTTAGGTGAAAAGCATAATCTTGTCTTTTATTCGGTTATACCAGATGATGCTGGACTTCTTGTTTCAACTATAGATCATATAATAGAAAATTATGATATTGATATTATAATAACCACTGGGGGAACTGGAATTGGCCCTCGAGATATAACAATTGAAACTCTAAAGCCTCTGTTTGATAAAGAATTAAATGGATTCGGAGAAATATTTAGGTACGAGTCCTATAAAGAGCTTGGAACTGGTGCAATTTTAAGTAGAGCAACCGCGGGTGTTTATAAAAATAAATTGATAATAACTCTTCCAGGATCTCCAAATGCTGTAAATTTAGGTTTAAAAATAGTTCTCCCTGAATTTGGTCATCTTGTCAAACATTTAAGAGATTAGTTAATTTTAAAATAATCGTCTATTTTTTCTATTTTACTACTTATTTTTTTTGTTTAATCTATTTTGATGAATTTCATATTTTATTTGGTTTAATAACATTTTATGGGCAGTTAATAAATAAATTTTTTGTGACGATAATCACAAAAAATAAGATTAACGGATTTAAATCGGTGATTATAGCCACATTATGGCGTTAATTCATTTTTTTTAGAAAATAATGCAATACCAAGCTTTATATGTCAAAATAACATATCTATTAGCGCAAATATGCGGAGGTGGATTTGTGCAAAAAATTTTGATAACTTTAATGGTTGCAGTTCTGACCATGGCATTTTTGGTCCCTATTTCTGCAGAGGATATATCTGATGCTCTAAATAGTACTGATATTACAAATTCCAGCATTAATGATCCAGTGACTGGCAATGAATCAGGCAATAACAGTTCTATTTCAGATAACAGTACTTTAAACAACACAACTTCAATACCAGATCAGTTTAAAACATTGGTAGATCCTCAAAGCAAATTAATGGCATTAATAGCAACGATAGAAAGTTTAAAGACAACTTATGGTAATAATTCAACTGTAACTGGACTTTTAAACTCGTTAAGCCAGTTTGAAAAGCAGGCTAACAGCTTAAACAACCAGATCACTGCATTTATGCAGAATTCAACAGTTGAAAACGGTACTGTAGTAGCAAATACTAACGGTAAAATAAATAGTTTCATTAAAAGAGAAGCTGCTCTTGAACACAAAGTTGCTGTTAAACAGCAAGTACTCTCTAAACAAAGTACACAAAAAGCTGCAAAAGTGAATACAAGTAACGCAAATAAAAATTCAAACAAAAATCAAGCAAAACAGAATAAAGGAAATAACAAGTAGTTTATGTAAATATTTCCTTTTTTTTATTTATTATTTGAAGTCATTTATTGAAATTATAGGCTCTAAAAGAATTCCCTCTTTTTTAAGATTTTGAATAGCACCTTCAGCCCTATCAACAATTACAATAGCTTTTTTAACTATTCCTCCGTTATCTTTAATGGCGTTAACCGCTTTTATAAGAGAACCACCGGTTGTAGTTACGTCTTCCACTACAACAACAGAATCTCCTTCTAAAAGCTCTCCTTCAATGAGTTTAGCTGTTCCATAACCTTTTTTGGCTTTTCTTATCATAAGCATTGGAATAGATGATTCAAGAGATATTGCTGTTGCTATAGGTACAGCTCCTAGAGCAGGACCTGCAATTTTATCTATTTTATCATCAGTTATCTGGTTCGCCACAATTTTTGCAACCTGTTTTAGAATCTTTGGGTTTGTAATGGCCATTTTCATATTTACGTAGTAGTCACTTTCTTTTCCAGAAGACAGCTTAAATTTACCGAACTTTATAACTTCTTCTGCCTTTAAAAGATCTATAAGTTCCTTTTTTTCGTTATTCATTAACATCACTAGATTTGTAGGTTTGTTTTAGATTATATGTTGAGATCTATTTAACCATTTTTTTGGGAGTTCTTGTGCACCGCTTACAAAAACCTTTTGAAACGTCATAGCAACTTTTGCAGACCATACCTCCACATAGAGAACATGTGTGCATTTTACCTGCTTTTCCACAAATATTGCAGATTCCAATTAATTCCAAGCTAACACCTAAATTAATTTTAAAATTAAAAGAAGTGGCTTAATAAGCCATTCAACATTGAATTATAACACTCGAAAATCAAAGATTTTGACAGTTTTAGGGGCAAGGAAATGTAACTTGCAAATCTCTGATTTGCGCATTCAAAATCGAAGATTTTGAGAGTTTCCTTCGGCGTAAAAAATCTTTGATTTTTTACAGCAACACTATGTGTTTGGTGTATAAAAAAACTTTTAGTTTTTTTCATAACCCTAATTCTTGTGTTTCTAATCCTGCTTCATCTATATACTCTTTAAGAAGTATTTTATCCCCAATCTGTTTAACCATATCATAAGGTATGACATTTTCTTCTTTAGATATCCCTATACTTTCTGAAATTCCGCCTTTCCCAACTACAATTGCTTCTATTCTTTTGGTACCAATGTTCACTTCGATATCCTTTACTTTTCCAATTACAGTTGCAGAGCTATCTAAAACTTCTTTTCCCACGATCTCTTCCACTACTCTCATGATATCACCATTTTTTTACATATAGAATATAAATTGTAATGTAATGACTTCAATTTATAGTTATCATTAATTAAGTTTCACATAGTACTTATACTTTCATACATTCCATTTTTAAAAAGTATAATCAAAAAATATGATTTTAAATCTATTCTTTTTATTTACTGCTTGGAAATATTGATTTGAACGCTTTCATATTCATTATCCAATCTTATTAAATTAGAGTTTATTCATAAAAAACCGAAAAGTTTAAATATTAAAAATAAAACATATAACATAAAGCATAAAACATATTTTATGAAAGGATGATGATTGGATGGGAGCAGTAACAGTATGCATTCCGGATGAATTAGAGATAGCATTCAGGAGAATTACACGACAAAAATATGGCGATAAACAAGGGCGATTATCTCGTGGAGCTACAGAGGCTTTCTATGACTGGTGTAGAAAAGAAGGATTTGAATACTCTCATCCAGAAGATGAAAACGTCCAGTGCGAATAATCTTGATCATCTTCCCTCCCCAAATATAGAGGTGGTTAAATGATTGATTTAGGAATCCAAAAAGGAAGCGCAAACTATGATGACGACTATGAAACCATGTATCTTTCTCAATTAGAAATAGAAAGTGAAATAACTGGTGAAATATACGTCGGGGAATTGAAATCCAAAGAAATTAAGGGTAAAGAAGTACAGGAGTTTTATGTTATAATCACAGACCATGAAAACAAGCAAAAATGGATATGTGGACTTATAACATCTGCTTACTTTGATGACGAAATTGCCAAAATATATGGAGAAAAAGGTGGCAGGATCTACGAGTTAATAGATAGTTTAAGTCATGCTTTAAACAATACAGAACTAAACCAGCTTGAAAGTTACTCCGTTGTATTTGATACATTCCGGGAAACAGTAAATGAAAGGGTCAAAAATGTAACAGTAAAAGCAGTTCAAGCAAGTAACCCAAATGCAAAGACTCCAAACCTCAAAATCGTGAAAGCAGAAGCATTCGAAAAAACTTAGTTTTTTTCGATGCTAGGGGAAACTCTCAAAAACCGAAGCTTACAAAACCTACGGTTTTGTGCATTCAAAATTTTTTGAATTTTGAAAGGTTTTTGGAGCATGTAAAAATTCTACGAATTTTTACGGTTGAGGAACTATGTTCCTCAAACATCGAAAATCTTTGATTTTCGAAAGCTTGTTTCATCGGTTCAGGAAATTACAAATCAGAGATTTGTAATTTCATTCAACCCCAAAATTCTTTGAATTTTGAAGGCCTTTGAGGACGAAGAATAATTCTTTTATTTTTTTTTATTGATATTACTTAAAACACTGTCAAATTTATAATTTTGCAGTGTTCAATTTATTTTTTTAAATTTAGATTCATTTAAATCCCCAATTTCTTTTAAAGTCGCATAATACTACACTTAACTAACATAAAACGAGTAATGGCCATGCTGAAATTCAAAGTAGAAGAAAATCCAAGTATTGAGAAAACAAATGAAATTCTAAAGGATGGAATTAAAAATAAAGCTATTATAATAATTACAGCTTGCTGCAGAGTATTTTATGAAGGTAGAGCTAAAAGCAATCTCGAATTGGGTGACAGAGTAATTATAATAAAGCCAGATGGATCGTTCTTAATTCATAAAAGTGAGAAAAGAAACCCTGTAAACTGGCAGCCTCCAGGATGTAATGTTAAATTTAAGGTTAAAGATGATTTAATGCTTATAAGAAGTATCCGGAAAAATCCAAAGGAAATTCTAGATGTTGAAATTTCAAAAACTTACATGGCAACATATTTCGTTGCTAAAGACTATGAAGAACTGGACTTAATTGGAAGCGAGGAAGATATGGCAAACCTAATTTTCTATGAAAACCCTGAAGTCATTGAAGAAGGATTCAAACCAATTGCAAAGGAAAAATCCATCTCAAACGGAGTAATTGATATTCTTGGAAAAGATAAAGATGGAAACATGGTAATTTTAGAGCTTAAAAGGGTTAGGGGAAGTTTAGGGGCGGTAAGTCAGCTTAAACGTTATGTGGATAATTTGAAAGAAGAAAATGAAGGTTTAAGGGGAATGTTAGTAGCACCTTCTATTACAGATAGTGCCATGAAACTTTTAAAAGAATATGGGTTGGAATTTAAGGAGTTGCACCCTCCTAAGAAACTCAAGAAAGAAGATATAATAAAATTGGATTTTTTTGATTAAGTTCATATTTTGTTTTAAAATTTAAAAATTAGGTGATTAACTAAATTAGTAACTGAAAAGGAGTAATTTAAATGGAAATTAAAAATATAGCAGCCGCACTACTTGAAGTTCAAAGAAAAATTAAGAATCCATCAAACACAGCTACAAATCCATTTTTCAGGAGTAAATACGCGCCGTTGCCTGATATTTTAAACTGTGTACGTCCTCTTTTAACTGAAAATGGAATATTGTTAATCCAGAATACTGGAAGTAATGAAGCTGGAGATGTATATGTTCAAACTAAACTCATTCACACATCAGGTGAGGTAATTGAAACTGATAAATTATTCTTGAAACCTGATAAAAATACATCTCAGGGAATTGGGAGCGCAATTACATACGGTAGACGCTATCAGCTTACAGCACTTTTAGGGATAAGTTCTGAAGACGATGATGATGGAAATATAGCTTCAAAAGCACGTCCAAAAGAGGGATTAAACTCTTCTCAAGATGATGCTGAGGCAGTAAAATGGATAGATGAAATTACAGAGATGTTAGTTGCAAAGAATTTTAACGTGAATGAAAATGCGATTATAAGCAAAGCTAAACAGCTTTATGATGGTCAACAGGTTAAACGGATTGAAGATCAGCTTAAGAAAAACTAATTGGGAATTTAAGTAAAATTCCATTAACATATTTCCCAAAATATATTAAATTAAATTTTTTGCTTAAATTAACTTTTACTTTTAAATAGGACTTAAATACCCTTTTAACTTATTTTAACCTCCTTATTCTTTGACGAATATATACTATAAAATTCAAAATAATAGTGAGGATAGCTTAGTTTGTTTGGAAAAATAAGGGGGAGTTTTTATGAAATCGGTTAAACTTAAAAGTAGTCTTGATTTTGAAAAAAGAGTTTTCCTTTGTGTTTTTTGAACCACACGTAAGGCTTCCAATATAGAGGGCTGTGCATCTTTTCATATTAAAAAAATAACTACTCCCTATAATATCTACACTCAAGAAACTAATAAACGCCTTAAATTAACTTCAGGAATGCTATCAGAAGTTCAAAATGATTATTCCTATTTTAAATCGTTTAACATTGAAATGCACATAGGTGAAGAAGTTTTAAATACTTACTTTGAGGATGAAACATTTTCTGTATCTGCAGCAAAAAATAAAGAACTTGAAGAAGAGATAACAGATAAATTGGAAATGGAATTTGAGAAGAAATATCCGAGACTATGCCCGGATTTTGTCCAAAGGGTGTATAAATAGATAATACATTTGAACCCAAAAAATAAATTTAAAGAAGGGGAATTAAAAAAAGGAATTAAATTCCCTTAAATATTTTATCCAGCTGTTCTTTTGGCTGTGGTTTTGTCATTAAACTTACTATAACTGTTATCACAAATGCAATAGGTAATGCTATTACTATTGAGTCAACTGTAGGCCATGGATTTGCAGCTATGAGAACAGGGCTACCTGTAATTGCCTGACAAATACCAAGTGCTGCTGCTGATTTTTTATACTCAAATACCAGCCAGAAGATACTTATCAGTGTTCCAATAATTAAACCTGAGATCACACCGGCTTTGGTTGAACGTTTCCAGAACAATGCGAACACATACATTGAAAGAAATGCTGCCGCAGTTATACTAAACCACATAGCAGTTCCAACAGCTATTATATTATCTGGTAAAATAAAGCCTAAAATAACTGCTATTATAACTGCAATGGTAACTCCTGCTCTTGCAACTAATACTGATGATTTACCTTTGGTTCCAGTTACTGTTTCGTATATATCACGGCCTAAGGCAGTTCCCTGTACGTGGAATTGTGCGCTTAAAGTAGACATGGCTGCAGAGAGCAATGTTATCATGAATAAGTAAGCAAACCAGAGGGGCATGGCAGAACTGATAAATACAGGAATTATTTTATCTGCATTACCTCCAGCAACCTGCATTGCTAATTTTCCAACAGTATCAAAGAAGTAAACATTGGATAATGCGCCTACGACAAATGCAGTACCAGTCATAATAAAAATGAATATTCCTCCAATTAAAACTGCTCTATTAAGTTCTCTGTTGGATTTAACAGTCATGAACCTTACTACGAGTTGTGGTTGTGATAAAACACCTATACCAACTCCTAAAATAAGTGTACTTACCAAAGTCCACCAGAATGGGCTTCCCAATGCAGGCATAGACGTCCAACCAGTAAAACCTGTGGCTGCAGCAGCAGCTGTGGCATTAGCTGGTATGGTATGGACTAAATTAGTAAGGGCCTGGTTACCTGTAGTAATACCTCCTGTAAGCCAGTAGATAGCACCTAATAAAATAATCATCCCTATAAACATTATAGTTCCCTGTAATGCGTCAGTATACATAACTCCTCTTATTCCGCCAAAGACAACATAAACTGCCACTATGATTGCCATTGCAATTAAGGCTATGGAATAATTAATACCTATTGTTGTTTCTACAAATCTTGCCATACCGATTAAGACTACAGATGCATATAATGGCATTCCTAAAAATATAACCGCACCACTGAAGTATTGAATAAATCTACTATCAAAACGACGTGAAAGGAATTCGGGGAAAGTAAGTGCGTTTAAATTATGTCCAATTTTTCTTGTTCGTTTCCCAAACAGGACAAATGCTATAAAAATACCAACAAGAATGTTTAAGACTGTAAGCCACAAAAGGCCCATTCCATATATTCCTGCGGTTCCACCAAAACCTACAATGGCAGCAGTACTGATAAAAGTTGCCCCATAACTGAGGGCCATAATAAAGGGATGGGTTTCTCTTCCGGCGACCATATAGTCATCGGCGCTTTTAGTTCTTTTCCAGGCTATGTAGCCTACGTAACCCACCATTAAAATATATATCAAAGCTATAAAACTAAGCAAGACCAAGTTATCCATTTGATCACACCCTTATCCTTCTTCATCCCACAATCCCAATTCTTTTTCTTCCATCTCTTTTTCTTTTTTATGCCATTCCATCTCTTCTTTAACTTCAATTTCTTCTTCTTCGCCTTTATTCCAGTTTAAGGCCCCATAGATCACACATAAAAGCATGCTTAATATGGTTAAAATATAGGCACTCCAAACCCACGGATCATCTATTCCTAAAACCAATGTTCTCACCTCCTCTTACTGAATGTTAAGGTAATTCATGATTAATAATTAAAAATGGATACCTTTAAATTTATCTATTTTAACTCCTATTTAAACTGTTTAAATTATTAAAAATAGAATATGCCTATTAAAGGGTATATTTCATGCAATTGTTCCCTTTATTTTGTTTAATAATGTACTTAACTTATTTTGTAATAATTATTAAAAAATAATTAATATCATTAACAATAGAAATTATCTTCAATGTATGGAGGTGAAAGAAATTCTATGAATTTCTTGAACCCCAAAATTTTTTAACAAAAAATTTTGGAGGTTGAAAAAAAAATCTCAATCTTTGATTAAGATTTTTTTGAGCCCCAAAATCAAACCAACAAACACTTTGTGGCGTCAAAATTAAAAATTTTGACGGCTTGCAAATCAAAGATTTGCACGTTTTGAATTTTTGATGGATTTTGGAGGTTGAAAATGAAAGCTGTAGTTTATAAAGGTCCAAAAAAGGTTGAAGTTGAGGAAGTGGAAAATCCTAAAATTAGTAAGCCAACAGATGCTATTGTAAAACTTACAAGTAGTGCAATATGTGGAAGCGATTTACATATGTATGACGGTGAAACAACGTTTGAAACTGGGCGAACACTGGGGCATGAACCAATGGGCGTAGTTGAAGAGGTTGGAGATGCAGTCCAGTTAGTAAAACCGGGAGATAGAGTCGTTATGCCCTTTAATATAGCCTGCGGATTTTGTTTGAACTGTATTCAAGGTCTGACCAATGCATGCCTTACTTTAAATCCAGATCAACCAGGATCTGCATATGGCTATGTTGATATGGGTCCTTATCAGGGCAGTCAGGCAGAATATGTACTTGTTCCATATGCTGATTGGGCGTGTTTAAAATTACCTGGAGAGCCTGGAGATGAATTTGAGGATGATTTTGTGTTGCTTGCTGACATATTTCCGACTTCATATTATTCTACAGAATTAGCCCATGTTTCCATAGGTAAAGCTGTAGCAGTTTTTGGTGCAGGACCTGTAGGTTTACTCGCTGCTTACAGTTCAGTTTTAAAGGGTGCATCGGAGGTTTATATAATCGATGATTCGCAGGAGAGACTTAAACGTGCTGAGTCAATTGGTGCAATCCCAATAAACACCGATGATGGAGATCCTGCGCAGCAGATCATGGAACTGAGACAGCAAAATAAAAATTTAATGGAATCATTAAGACAGGGGGAAGAAAAGACATTAGGCGTTGACTCTGCCATAGATGCAGTAGGATTCCAGGCATATGACAGGAATAACCCTAATCGGGAAAAACGTAATCAGGTGCTTATGGATATTGCAAATGTAATAAATGCAGGTGGGCATGTAGGACTTATAGGTGTTTATCCAAAGTCAAATCCTGCTGCAGAAGATGATAACGAGAAACAGGGAAATATAGTGTTTCCGCTGGGAAAACTATGGGAAAAAGGAGTTACAATTGGTATGGGACAAACTCCTGTAAAACAGCTGCACGTGTTTTTAAGAAATTTAATCTTCGATGGTAAAGCCAAGCCAAGTTTTATAGTTTCAGATAGAATATCCATCGATGAGGCTCCTCAGGCATACAGTCAGTTTGATAAAAGAGATACTGTAGTTAAGCCAGTAATTAAATTTGGCATGGCAGCAAAGTAAGCACCAATCACTATTACTGAGAAATAGGATCGTAGGGACATAGAGCTTAAAGAATTAAAATAATGTCTTTAAGCTCTATGATAACTAAAAGATAATTTAATAGTTTAATCAAACGGCATTAAAGGGTATATATGTACTAATAAGATTTTTATGCAAAAAGAAAATAAAAATCTACAAAATAGGGATTTTGGAGATCTCAGGAATATTAAAGAATTAGTCAACGATATGTTCGGTAAATCTATTATTCCAACTCTTTTTTATGATAACGAAGGTAAATTGATATCTGCTAATCAGGCTTCTTTGAAAATATTTGAGGTGCAGGATTTAAGTGATATTAAACATATTAATTTGTTTGACTTTCCATGGATTGGTTTAGATTACAAAAATAAGCTTAACATGGATGGATTTGTTGAATTTGAAGCAGTTATAGATATTGAATTTATAAAATCAGATATTTATATCTCTAAACCTGAAGGAATTCATTATACTATCTGGACAATAAATCACCTCAAAAGCTTGGGATATATAGTTCAGGTCCAGGATATTACTCGACAAAAACAGGCTGAAAATAATGTTCAGGAAAGTCAAAAACGCTATTTGGAACTGTTTAATAATCCGCTTAACGGGTTTGTTATACTTGAATCTGTAACAAATAAAAATAATGATCCCATAGATTTTATTTTACTTGAAGCTAATACCACTTTTGAAAAATTAACTGGTTTTAAACTGAAAGATGTTACAGGTAAAAGAATTACAGAGATAATACCCGGTATAAAGAACATGGATATTTTTGGAATATTTATTGATATCTTTTTTACAGAAAAACCAGCTCATTTTGAACAATTTTTTCCCCAATTAAATAAATATTATGATATTGCAGCATTTATGTCCCGTAAAAGACAGCTTACAATTTTTTTTGCAGATATAACGGGTAGAAAAATAGTAGAAGGAAGGTTGGAAGATACCCTTGGACATTTAGAAATTGAAAAAAGACAGTTAAGCGCAATAGTTGAAAATATTCCTGCGGGAATCATTATTGCAGAGGCTCCTTCTGGAAAATTTCTTTTAGCTAATAAACAGATCGCAAATATCTGGCATTATCCACAAACAGCCAGTGCTGATGAATTTAAGAGGTACAAAGGTTTCCATCCTGATGGTAGACCATATAAATCTTATGAATGGCCGTTATCACGTTCAATTAGAAATGGTGAAGTAGTTAAGGATGAAGAAATTGAAATTTTAAGGGGTGACGGCACAAGAGGATGGATAAGTGTTTGTTCTTTGCCTGTGACTGATAATGGAAATATCATTTTAGGAATTGTAATGGACACTGACATAACTGAACGTAAAAAAGCAGAAGATGAACTAAAAAACAGTAAAATACGGTTAGAGACTATAATTAAGGGATCTCCTGTTCTTACATTCATAGTGGGTAGAGATCATAAGGTTACTTATTGGAACAAGGCTATTGAAGAATACAGTGGAATTAAGGCTGAAGATATGGTGGGGACAGAAGATCAATGGAAAGCATTTTACAGTGAAAAAAGGCCAACAGTTGCTGATCTATTAGTGGAAATGGACTATAAAAGAATTTCAAGATGGTATGATGGAAAATGTAAAAGATCTAAGATTGTACAGGGAGCATTTGAGCTTGAAGATTTTTTCCCAGCAATGGGTAAAGAAGGAAGGTGGCTACGTGCCACTGTAAGTACCATTGAGGACTTTAAAGGTAACTTAATGGGTGCTATGGAAGTATTGGAGGATATAACTGAGCGTAAAAATGCAGAAGAGAAATTAAGGGAAGCTCGTGATAATTTAGAAGAACAGGTTAAAGAACGAACAGCAGAACTCGGAGAAAGTGAAGAGAAATTCCGTACTTTATATGATGATAATCCGTTTATGTATTTCACTATAGATACTGATTTTACTATATTATCTGTCAACCAGTTTGGGGCTGAACTACTTGGTTACACTGTTTCAGAATTAATTAACCAGCCATTATCAAAGGTATTTTATGAAAAAGACATAAAATACGCGGAGCGAAACTTAAAAAATGCCATTAAAAATTATGGACAGGTATTTCACTGGGAACTACGTAAAGTCCGCAAGGATGGAAGTATACTGTGGGTGAAAGAAACAACACGTGCAACCAAAGGATCTGACGGAAAAATTCTTGTTTTCACTGCATGTGGGGATATTACAGATCGTAAACGTGCAGAAAATGCCTTAAAAGAGAGTGAAAAGAAATTTCGTGAATTATTCAACAAAGCACTTGATATGATATCTCTGTCTGAAGTTGAAGAGAGCGGAATGCCTGGAAAATTTATTGAAGTAAATGAGGCATCAATTAACATATTAGGTTATAATAGGGATGAATTTTTGAATATGACTCCTTTAGACTTGTTTGCACCCGAAAGCAAAGATAAAATACCTGAAATCATGGAAAAACTTCGAAAAAAGGGAGTTAGTACATTTGAAGCATTTAGTATTGCTAAAAATGGAAGAAGAATACCCACTGAAGTTAGTGTGCATATTTTCAAGCTCAGGGAAAAAAAGGTATCTCTATCTATGGCCCGTGACATTACAGATCGTAAACGTGCAGAAGAAGCCTTAAAAGAGAGTGAAAAAAAATTCCGTGAATTATTCGATCAAGCAACGGATATGATTACATTATCTGAGTTAAATGATGATGGCACGCTCAAAGGATTTATTGAAGTAAATAAAACAGCATCTAACCGATTAGGATACAGTAAGAATGAACTATTGAATATAACAGCTTTAGATATATACTTACATACTTCCTCTATCTTGAAGATGATATCTGAAATGTTTGAGAAGGGATATTCAACAGCTGAAAATGTTCAGGTAACCAAAGATGGAAAAGAAATACCTGTTGAGCTTAATACTCATCTTTTTAATTTAGAAGGAAAGAATGTCATTCTTTCTATTTCTCGTGATATTACTGAACGTAAAAAAACTGAAGAAGAGCTTAAAAGAAGTGAAACTATTTTGGAAGAGGCTTCACATATTTCTAAAATAGGTGCTTATGAATGGGATATAAAAAGAGATGAATTTATATTGTCTAAAGAAGGGCAGCGAATTTATGGAGTTAAAGAGAGCAAATTACCTTTTGATGAGATTATGAAAGTCGTTTTCCCTGCTGATGTCTCCAAGGTTCGAAGAGCATTAAATGAATCATTAAAAACGTTTAGGCCATATGATTTAGAGCACCGCATAATTCGCTCTAATGACGAAATAAGATATATACATACTCGAAGTAGTATTTTACAGGATGATGAAGGAAAACCATCTAAAATGTATGGTGTAACTGAGGATATAACAGAACGTAAACATGCAGAAGAGCAAATTAAGAGATTGGCAGATATCGTTGATTCATCAGATGATGCTATTATTGGTGAAGATTTAAATGGGACAATCTTAAGCTGGAATAAAGGAGCTGAAAAAATGTATGGTTATTCTGCCCGTGAAATGGTAGGTAAACCAATATTTAATTTAGCTCCTGCTTCTGAGCGTGAAAAAATATTCCGACTTACAGAAGAAGTTAAAAGTGGCAGAAAAGTAGCTCATTATGAAGCTCAGAGAATAAAAAAGGATGGAACTAACATAGATATTTTAGTGACATTATCACCTATTAAAAATGTTAATGGGGAAATAACTGGAATTTCTGCAATTATAAGGGATATAACTGAGCGTAAAAAGGCTGAAAGGGCTGTAATAGAAAGTGAAGAAAGATTAGATACTACCATCAAATCATCTCCTGACTCTATTATAGCTTCAGATTTAGATTTGAATATAACCTCCTGTAATCAGGCAACTGTGGATATGTACAATGCATCTTCAAGTAAAGAATTAATAGGATTAAATGCATTGGAATTAGTGGATCCAAAAGATAGATCTATCTTGATAGAAGCCACAAAAGAAGCTTTATTGGAGAAAAGAAGTGTGACTTTAGAACTTAATTCAATCACAGTAGATACTAAAAAGATTTTTCCCGTAGAAATTTCTGGAAACAGTATTAGAGATGCTGAAGGTAATCCAGTTGGATTTGTAGCCATAACAAAAGATATCACCGAACGTAAAAATGCAGAAAAGGAACGTGAAAATCTTATTGGAGAATTAGAACGTTCTAATCAAGAATTACAACAATTTGCTTATATTGCATCTCATGACCTTCAGGAGCCTTTAAGAACAATTTCAAGCTTTACACAACTTTTAGCGCGCCGTTATAAGGGTCAGATCGATAAGGATGCAGATGAATTTATTGGATTCATAGTGGATGGAACCAATAGAATGCAGGCAATGATAAAAGATCTATTACAGTATTCAAGAGTTCAAACAAGGGGTGAAGAATTTAAACCAACAGATGTCCAAAATGCACTTGATCAGGCTTTATTCAATCTTAAAATCACTATTGAAGAGAATAAAGCACAGATTACGCATGATGAGTTACCTGTTGTAACTGCAGATGAAAAACAACTTGTGCAACTTTTTCAAAATTTAATAGGTAACGCTATTAAATTTAAAAAGCCAGACGAATCTCCTAAGATCCATGTCTCATCTAAAAAAGATGAAGAAAATAGAGAATATGTTTTGGGAGTTTCAGATAATGGTATCGGGATGGAACAGCAATATGCAGGACGTATTTTTGAATTATTCCAGAGATTACATACACGGGATGAATATAAAGGGACTGGAATCGGACTTGCAGTTGCAAAAAAGATAGTGGAACGCCATGGTGGAAAGATATGGGTAAAATCGGAACCTGGTGCAGGGTCTACTTTTTATTTTACAATTCCAGCAAAAGAAGAATCCAAATAATTAATAAATTTTAATTTTAGATTAGATTGATATGTTTTTTTTAAGATATGGGGTTAAAAAGTGCCTGTTACAATTAATCAAGTTGAAAATGTATTCAGCTATATTGATAATAGTGAAAATGAAAAGTTTTTTGAACGCAGATGATGTTTGCTGGGGGGGTAATGGGAACGCATCCATGGCTGGAAGTACCACAGCAAATAAGACTTCATTACACATATTTTGTAAGATTAAATAAATAATAAAAAACATTAGAAGAAGGTATAGTTTTAAAAGTTACGGGTATCATTGTTCAAAATGATGATGCTGTAGAAATGGAATCTTATTCAACCACACTAATGGAACGCATTTTAATAACACGTACAGTTGGATATTCAAATTTAAAAAGGATATTATAGTTGGAATTCGTGTATATGTGGGTTCTGCTTTGGCACAGAAGGTTATTGATGAAAGTGAGGCTAGGTAACTATTTTTATTAGATAATTTTTGTTTAACTTACTTTCGAAATTTACTTAATCTTGAAATTTATAAATCTATTCAAACTTATTTCAGATTTCAGGTGATACCATGGATTTGGCTAAAAAAGAAGTAAATCAACTCCAAGAGCAAATTGTGATTATTTATAAAGTTATACATCAAAATAACACTTTCAGCACGTTTTTTTATCCGGATATGGATGTCAGTATGCCTAAAAGCGAGAGTAATCTAATTAATGAACTTGATGAACTTGACAATGCAGAGGAAATACTTCGAAAGTGTATCTTAGAGTTAGAAGAAATAAAGATGAATGAAAAACTATCAGATAATATATTCTATGAAATCATTGCAGGATATGATTTAAGGGAATTGTATGAAAAATATGGTATAAAAGAACCTAAAGATTTAGATAAGTTAGATATAAAAGAATTATTGAAGATATTATAGTTCATTTTCAGTAGTGGAATTGTTTGAAGATTTTTTTTCAGGAATTGTGAAGTAAAAGGTTGAACCATTATCTGGCTCTGACTCAATCCAGATGTTACCTCCGTGACGTTCAACAATTCTCTTAGAAACTGCCAGTCCAATTCCTGTCCCTTCATATTCTTCTTTTGTATGTAACCTTTGGAATATTATAAAAATACGTTTCATGTATTGTTTTTCTATTCCAATTCCATTATCTTGCACGCTGAAAACGTATTCATTTTTACTTTCATCTTTACGCGCTTTAATATGGATTTCAGGTGATTCATCAGGCTTTTTGAACTTAATGGCGTTTCCAATTAGATTCTGAAACAACTGTATCATCTGCCTTTTATCAGCCATTATTTTGGGGAGTTTTTCATAGGTAATTTCTGCGTTGTTTTCTTTTATAGAGGCATAGAGATTAGATATTGTATTTTCAAGGATTTCTTTTGTATCAGTAAGCTCAAAATCTTTTCCTCTTGTTGCTACGCGTGAATAGTTTAGGAGGTCATTGATCAGGGTTTGCATTCTTTTTGCAGCATCTACAATGTATTCAATAAACTCATCAGCATCATCATCCAACTTATCTTTATAACGGCGTTCAAT
>JAEZKE010000104.1 GCA_023436175.1 Methanobacteriota archaeon | reverse complement strand
AGTAGAAGACAAAAAGGTTGTTGCTGGTGGAGGAGCTCCTGAAATAGCAATATCCAAAGGATTAAAAGAATACGCTGACACAATAAGCGGTAGAGAACAGTTAGCTGTTTCTGCATTTGCAGAAGCTCTAGAAGTTGTTCCAAAAACACTCGCTGAAAACGCAGGTTTAGACAGCATTGACGCTCTTGTAGACTTAAGAGCAGCACACGAAAAATCCCTCTACATGGGATTAGACGTCTTCAAAGGTGAAGTAACTGACATGTACCGTGCTGGTGTAGTTGAACCACAGAGAGTTAAAAAACAGGCTATGCAGTCCGCTGCAGAAGCTGCTGAAATGATCCTCCGTATCGACGACGTTATCGCATCAACTGGTGCCGGTAGAGCCGAAGGAATGGAAGGAATGGAAGGAATGGGCGGAATGCCTGGTGGAATGCCACCAATGATGTAATAAACATCATCTTATTTTCTTTTTTTAAAATTTATCTTAAAATACAAAACTCAATTATTTTTATTTAATTTAACAATTAATTTTAAAATTAGGCTGTTTTTAATTTTATATCATTTACAATTGGAATTTTGGAGAATATACGTTAAATGATTGATATACTATCAAACAGTAATTAGCTCCAGTAATTATTCTAATAAAAGTTCAGAGAACATGGTAAACGCAGCAAACAAAACAACAATCTGATTAAAAGAAACAGGATGCCACTAAACTGTTTAATACTAACTGTATTCATGGTTTTAAACAATTTAGTGCTAAAAGAAAATAAGCCCTTATTTATTTTTTCTATGTTTTTGTACAACTTGTAGACTTTTTTCTGTATATTTTTTTGTAATTGGACTTTATTAATCCTATTTTGTGCAATTAATCTCCATTTTATCACTTAAATTTATAAATTAGTTATATAATACTTGCTTTCTTGTAAAATATTTATAATAGTTATTTAATAGTACTAATTATTGATTAAAGGAGGTAAAATTATTAGCAGACATGCAATAACAACTAAAATATTAATAACTGTGGTACTATTATTTATGTTGTCCATATGCATAGATAGTGCTTCTGCCGCTGCTAGCGACACTGTATATGTAAACGGATCTGGCGGAAACGATGATAATGATGGTTCTTCTTGGGAATGGGCCAAATTAACCATTAACAACGCAACAGGAACAGTAACTAATGGTGGGACAGTAATCATAGCTGATGGAAATTATAGTGGACCAAGAAACACTCATATTAACATCACCAAGAACATGACTATTAAAGGTCAAAGCCAGAAAAAAACTGTTATAAATGGAACAGGGACCAATTGGATATTTTACGTTAATGATGTTAATGTCACCATTCAAAATTTAACCGTAACCGATGGAACTGGATATTTACGGGATGATAGATATCCAGCTGGTGGTGCTGTTTATAATGAGGGTAATTTAACAATTTCTAACTGTACTTTCTCAGGTAACATTGCGGGAGATGGTGGTGCTATCTTCAATGGTATGGGTATTATCTATGACGATATGGGTAAACCTATCTCTATTTGGAGAGGTAATATTGCTTTGAATGGTTGTACTTTCACAGGTAACACTGCAAATAGTGGTGGTGTTATTTATAATGATGGTACTATTACTGCTTTGAGTAATTGTACTTTCACAAATAACACAGCAGATGGTGGTGGTGTTATTTATAATGGTGATACTATTATTGCTTTGAGTAATTGTACTTTCACAGGTAACACTGCACATAGTAGTGGTGGTGTTATTTATAATGGTGGTAATTCTAAGAAGGGTATTATTACTGCTTTGAATAATTGTACTTTCACAAATAACACAGCAAATGTTGCTGGTACCATATACAATGAGGCTACTATTACTAATTTAAGTGTTTGTACTTTCTCAGGTAACATTGCGGGGAATGGTGGTGGTGCTATCGATAATGATGGTGTTATTGCTGCTTTGAGTGGTTGTACTTTCAATAATAACAAAGCAAATTATTGTGGTGCTATTGGTAATAGTGGTACTATTAATTTAAGTAATTGTACTTTCTCAGGCAATACAGCAGCAAATGATGGTGGTGCTATCTACAATGGTGGATATATCATCTATGACAATGATGATAATCCTATATCTACTAAGAGTGGTAATATTGCTTTGAATGGTTGTACTTTCACTGGTAACACTGCGGAGAATGGTGGTGTTATTTATAATGATGGAGGTAGCTATGACTATGATGGTACTATCCTTACTTGGAGCGGTAATGTTACTTTGAGTGGTTGTACTTTCACAAATAACATTGCAAGTATTAATGGTGGTGTTATTTGGAATAACGGTAGCTGTACTATGAATAGTTCTACATTTTTAACCAATACTGCAACTTATGGTGGTGTTATATGCAATAAAAAAATTGCTGAAATGCATTTCAACAGGATTATTGGAAATATTGCAAATAAGGGAAGTGCTATTTACTGCGCTAATTCTGATCTTATGGGATATCCAAGTTCTGTAAATGCGCAGTATAATTGGTGGGGTTCAAATGCAAACCCTGAGGATATAACTAATCTAATTGCAGGCTTAATTAATAATGTGAATCCAAGACCTTGGCTGGTTTTAACCGTCGCTACAAATCCTACGACCATTAATAATGGTAATACTACCACTGTTACAGCTGATTTACAGCATGACTCATTTGGTATTTATCATAATCCTGCAGATGGTCATGTTCCAGATGGCATAGCAGTAACAGTACTATCTACAAGTTTAGGTACTATAGATCCAACAGAAGTTCATACAGCCAACGGTTCAGCTGTAACAATATTTACCGCAGGAAATAGATCGGGTATTGCTGTAATTACCGCTGCCGTTGATGAAGCAACGAATATTACACAAATCACCGTACTGTTGAATGATATTTATGTTTCCTTGAGGGGTAATGACTCTACTGGAGATGGTACTTCGGGTAACCCATTTTTAACTATTAAAAAGGGTATGGAATGGGTTTACACAGGTGGAAGGATTCACCTTGCAAATGGGACCTATAATGAATGTAATATTAGTATTATAAAGAATTTAACCATTCAAGGTCAAAACAAAGAAAATACAATTATCAATGTCCAACATCTAAGCAGGATATTCATTGTTCCAAATGATATAAGCCTTACGCTTAAAAATTTAACACTTGTAAATGGGTCTGCAGATTACGGTGGTGCTATTTACAATAATGGTACCCTGAATGTGGATAATTGTACTTTCACTGGTAACAGTGCAACAGTCATGGGTGGTGCTATTTGTAATATTGGTAAATGTACAGTTAATAGCAGTAATTTCATAAATAACGCTGCAGCTGTTAGAGGAGGTGCTATATATAATTATTATGGTGATCTGATCATCCATTTCAGCAGGATTGTTGGGAACAACCTGAAAGATGTATATAATAATGACCTTGGTTCGACAGATGCTGAATATAATTGGTGGGGTTCAAATGATGGCCCATCTGGGAAAATTAGTGGGGTTACTGTTTCTAAATGGATGGTTTTAACTTTAACTGCAAGTCCAACCTATATTAAAAGCACTGGAACATCCGATATGACAGCAGATCTATGCCATGATAATAATGGCGTTTATCATGATCCAAAATATGGTCATGTTCCTGATGGTACTCCTGTAACTTTTAAAACAACATGTGGAACTATAGGTAGTTCTTCATCTACAGTTAATGGAGCTGCACGATCCACTTTAAAGGGTGAGTCAACCGCAGGCACTGCTAATGTTTCAGCTGCTGCAGACAATCAAACAATGACTACATCAGTTGTAATTGAGGATAGTATTGCGCCAACTGTTACATGTGTTGATCCTACAAACAAGGCAGTAAATGTACCAATCAACAAAACGATTAAAGTTACATTCAGTGAATCAATTAAACCAGGTAATGGCTGGATTGAACTCAAAAACCGCAGCGGAACAATAATACCAATCACAACAAGTATCAATGGGACCACTCTCACAATAACACCACTTAACCCATTGAAAGAAGATAGATACGCTATAATATTACATACTGGTAGTTTAACTGATTTAGCAGGTAACTCTATAGCCCTCTGGAGCAGCAACTTCTGCGTGGGAACATCACCAACCGTAAAAACCGTCGACCCTGTAAACAACGCTGTAAACGTGCCAGCTAACAAAGTAATAAAAATAACATTCAGTGAAACAGTTAAAACAGGTAATAACTGGATTGAACTTAAAAACAGCAATGGAACATTAATACCATTTACTACGAACATCAGTGGCAATGTTTTAACCATAAAACCAACTATTAGTTTAGCTAAAGGAGTTAAATATACTGTAATTTTACACACGGGTTGTGTAACTGATTTAGCAGGTAACAAGTTAGCACTTTACTCAAGCGTCTTTACAGTTGTAAAATAAATCATTTCATTTTTTTTCTTTTTTAACTGTATAAACTATTTCTTGAATTTAAAAACATCACGAATTCCAAGAAAAAAAATTACTATTTAATTTAGTGGAAACATTAAAACATGTTATGTATCAAGACAGCCTAAAGATGCAGTTATTTATATCCTTTTAAAATATAATGTCAAATAAGTTAGTTAAAAAGTAATATTTTAATGAATAGTTCGTATTTTTTTATTTAATATTTATTTTAATATTTCCTGACTTTTACAGGATTTTAATCCTTATAATCTTATCATCATCTGATTGTGGAATACCACGCCCATCTCTATTGGATGTAGAAATGTAAAGATATCCATTATGCACCACAACCTCTCTAATTCTCCCTAAGTTAGTAAATAGGGCTTCTTCGCCAGTTACACTGTTTCCATCTATAGAAAGTGTTACCTTACGTAATTGAGAACCACGCAGGCATGCAACATATAGGGCGCCGTTGTAATAAGCTATTCCGGATGGTGCAAGTGTGAAATCAGTATAAACGACAAGTGGTTTAATATATCCCTGTGCAGATTCATTTCCCTGATAAATGGGCCACCCATAATTTCCACCTTTTGTAATGATATTTATTTCATCATTTTTTGTTGATCCATGTTCAGATGAATACATCTCTTGAGTCAAGGGGTTCCATGTTATCCCCTGAGGATCTCTATGCCCATAAGAATAAACATAGTTTCCAAATGGATTGTCTGAGGGTACAGTATCATCTTTGTTGATTCGCAGTATCTTACCTCCAAGAGAATTAATATCTTGGGCAGATTGACTGTTAGTAGCGTCTCCGGTGGTTGCATATAGTTTTCCATCCGGTCCAAATTTGATCCGGCCTCCGTTATGGAATTGTGCATTTGGAATATTGTCAATTAAAACAGTTTCATTTTGCAGTGTTCCATTTAGGGTGAATCTTGAAATTCTATTTCCATTTTTGCCCGTGTAATATATGTATACAAATTTATTTTTGTTAAATTCAGGATCTACTGCAATTCCCAACAATCCAGACTCACCTATTTGGGTGGCAGTGATAGTTCCCACTGTTTTAGTGGTACCATTATCCAAGATACTTACTCTTCCATCACGTTCTGTAAAGATCATTTTACCGTCTGGAAGAAAATCAATTGCCCAAGGAGTGTTCAAATTTTGGGCTAAAATTTCGGTTTCATAGCCTTGCTGGTCTGCTGGTTTGGGTATAACAAAATACAAAACTGAAATTATAACTAAAAAAATAAAAACAATGATAATGATTGGTTTACGTTTCATGTTAAGCACCACTTCAGTTATATAATATTATTAACTTTATTCTTATTAAACATGTTTAATATTCCAAAGTAAGGCTTTAAACGTGTTTAAAAATGGAAATGGGTTAAATTTGATGTCATATGTTTTGTAGGTATTTCAAAATATGTGAATCACTTTAAATTCTTTGAATTTAGCCGTCCAACACTGTCAGAATTCTTTTGAATTTTGACGCCGAAAGAAACTGTCAAAATCTATGATTTTGACGCAGCAAACACATTGTGTTTGTCAGCTACGTTTTCTTTCACCCTAAAATTTTTAATTTTGGATTAATAAAATAAACTTGGAGATGATAATTTGTGTGTTGCAAAAAACTGGAGGTCTTTTTTTGCGTGTTAAAGTTCATGTTATTATAACTGGAAGAGTACAGGGAGTGTATTTTAGATATAAAACAAGAGATGAGGCTAAAAAATATGGTGTAAATGGTTGGGTTCGTAATCTTCCTGATGGTAGGGTTGAAGCTGTTTTTGAAGGCGAAAAAGAGAATGTTGATAAGCTTATTGATTTTGCTGGTAAAGGGCCTTCAGGAGCTAAGGTGCTGGATGTAAATATAGACTGGCAGGATTATAATGGCGATTTTAGAGATTTTGAGGTCCGTTATTAAGTTAATTTGTTTATTTTTTGTTTTTTAATTAATATTTAACTAAAAATAGAAATAATAAGGAATGAATTTAATTTTTGCAATGTCCATGTTCTATTAAACTATAAATTTAACTAAAAAATTTAGTATATTTAAAAAATCTTAATTATTTAGTTTATTATATTGAAAAACTCTTATTTTGTATATTAACGCTAAGTATCTTCTTGAATTGTCTTTTATATTTAAATCCAATAGAATAATCAATATTTTATAATGCAAACGATTTAATAATAATTTTTACATAAGTAATATCACGTTTTTGTATTGAAGAAAATCTTAAAAAAATTAAAATTTTTGTAGGTGAAAATTTGGATCAGTACAAATTATTTTTACAGAGAATGGGTTTAATTGGGACATCAACTTTTTTAGTGACCATAACCGGAATTATATTGCTCCCTATTTTAACTCAAAACCTTTCTATTCAAGATTATGGTGTATGGACACAGTTTCAGATCACTATTACAATTATTCCTGCTATTGCAATATTGGGACTGCCTTATACAATGGTAAGGTTTTTGTCTGCATCCAAAAGTAGGACGGAAATACAGGAAGCATTCTATTCAATTTTATTTACCGTTATATTTGCCAGTATAATTGGGGCTATTGCATTATATATTTTGGCTGTGCCTATTTCACATGTACTTTTTAATGGAAATGTAGGGGTGGGACTAGTTCTTCCGCTTACTGTAATTATGTCCGCGTTACAGCTTGTTTTTGTTGATTATTTCAGAGCATCCAACCAGATGACAAAGTATGCTATTTTCACAACTACACAAGCATATATGGTGGTTATTTTTGCATTATTACTTGTATTGTTGGGAAAAGGAGTAGTAGGAGCTGTTACAGGAATTTTAATCACTCAAACTCTAATTTCTTTGATAATGTTTCTTTTTGTACTTAAACAGATTGGATTTAAAATACCAAGATTCCATAATTTAAGGCAATATCTAACGTTTGGATTACCTACAATTCCAAGTAATGCTTCTTTTTGGGTATTAGATGCAAGTGATCGTTATATAATAGGAATAGTATTGGGTATAACCTCAGTTGGTTATTATTCTGCAGGTTATACAATAAGTTCTCTGCTTACCATTCTTACATCACCTATTTATACAGTTTTACTTCCTATTTTATCTCAGTTTTACGCTGAAAGAAAGATAAGAGAAACCAGATTTCTTCTAAATTATGCTATTAAATTATATTTGATAGTGGCTGTACCTGCTGTAATTGGATTATCTATTCTTGCAAGACCATTACTGTATATATTATCCACACCAACCTTGGCTAATGAAGGATATCTTATAACTCCAATTTTAGCTACAGGGGGGCTTTTCTTTGGTCTTTATTGTATTATAACTCAAATAATAGTTATGGAGAGAAAAACAAAGATTACAGGTAATATATGGGCTATTTCTGCAGTATTAAACATCATTTTAGATGTAACATTCGGATACTTCCTTGGAATTATTGGTATAGCCCTTATAACATTGCTCCTCTATCTAGCCGCATTTTTAATTACAGTTTATTACTCATTGAACTACATAAGATGCGATTTTTACATAAGTTTTGCAAAAAAAACGATGTATGCAGCATTTTTCATGGCTTTATCACTCATTCTTTTAAATCCATATGGTCCAGTTAATATTGTATTATCTGGGTTATTTTCATTCGCTTTGTATATATTTGTATTGTGGCTTCTTAAAGGAATTAAAACAGATGAAATCAAGTTCTTTACTGGTATGATAAAGGAATCTTTAATGAATGTTTACTGCGCACTGAGAGGATTATAAAATTTAATTGTTAAATAAATTTAGTAGAGGTATTGTTATGTCTGCACATAAAAAAGAATTTGAAGAAATAGAACCTAAAGATGTATTTAATATACTTGAAAAGCACAGAGATAATCCAGATTTTGTGGTTTTAGATGTCCGTACTCCGGAAGAATATGAAGAGGGACATATCGAAAATGCATATCTTTTAAATGTTAAATCTGATAGTTTTGAAGATGAACTTGGAAAAATGGATAAAAATAAGAGATACTTTGTTTATTGTAGAACTGGACGCAAAAGTCGTAAAGCAGTTGAATTAATGGAAAAAAGCAGATATAAAGAAGCTCATAGCATTGTGGGCGGAATAGATAAATGGAAACTAAGAAGACTTCCAGTTGAGAAATAATCCCTTTTTTATTTAAAATAAGTTAAAAGAAAAATAGGTAGTTAAATTGTTTAATGGGCAATAATTCTATATTATTGTAAGGCTGAAAAGAACAGTATGAAGAACAGTGACTCTATAGTGAAATGGAGCGCCCTATGCTGTAACCATTTGAGATCTAATCCTGCTAACTCATGATAAAGATCTATCACTAAATGGATAAGAGCTCCTAAGATACCTATTTCTAATGATAAAAATAGTACTGAAAGCACTATGAAGTGAAAAACTGCTTCCATACATTCATGAACTATCCAGAGCCTTATATTTGAATGTATAATTCTGTGCAATATTCCAGATAGCAGGATATAAAAATCAGCAAAAATATTCCAGAATAACTTACTGTGAATTTCATCACTGATAGCCAGTATCACTGCAATGTAAAACCATAGTATTTCCATTATTAACCACGCAATTTATGAGTATCAAGTATTTATTAATATATTATTAACATGGAGTATATATTTATGGGATTTAAACTTCGGGAGGAATTAAACATATCTATTATATGTTTATACTCTTTTTTGATTTTTTTGAATATGAATTAGCTCTATTTAAACCTTTGTATTATCACTGAATAGAAAATAAAACTTATTTTTAGGTAATTAATTAGAAAATTGTTCCTGTAATACAGATGCATATTTAATGATCCTTTTTGCACCCTTATAATAAATATGTGATTATCAACGTGTATAACACGAAAATAGGTTTAGTTGGATTAAAATTCTATTTAAAAAAAATAGTTAAATGGAATCAACAGATTCCAATTTAATTGGAGAAAATATGGACTGCGGCAGTTCCACCGGTTCCACCAATGTTATGGGTCATACCGATTTGAGCACCGTCTACCTGGCGTTTACCTGCTTCTCCTCTAAGTTGCCATACTATTTCGGCTGCCTGAGCAATTCCTGTAGCTCCTAATGGGTGGCCTCTAGCTTTGAGTCCTCCAGATGGGTTCACTGGAATCTGACCGTCTAATTCGGTCATACCTTCTTCGATGGCAATTCCGCCTTTTCCTTTTTCAACAAATCCAAGGTCTTCTACTGCAAGTAGTCCATTAATACTGAAACAATCGTGAACTTCTACCAAATCAATATCTTTTGGTCCAAGACCTGCCATTTTGTATGCGTTTCTTGATGCGTGTACTGTTGAGTCAATGGTGGTTAAGTTTTTCCTGTCGTGTAATGCGATAGTTCCCGAAGCTTGCGCTGAGGCTTTAACGTATATTGGTGTATCTGTGTACTTTTTAGCATCTTCTGCAGGGCATAATATGACTGCAGCAGCACCGTCTGATACTGGTGAACAATCAAGAAGTCTAAGTGGATCTGCAACTATGCTTGAATTTAGTACTGCATCTACTGAAATTTCCATTGGGAATTGGGCAAGTGGATTTTTAGCACCGTTTTTGTGGTTTATAACAGAAACCATTGCTAATTGTTCTCTTGTTGTTCCGTATTCATACATGTGTCTTCTTGCCATCATTGCGTAAAGTGATGGAAAAGTAACGCCCTGTTGTGCTTCCCATTCCTGATCTGAAGCTGTGGCGATAGCTGGAGTTGGGTCCACTACATCGGTCATCTTTTCGACACCTGCAGAAATTACCATATCGTGATATCCTGATGCAACAGCCATTATTCCATTTCTAAGTGCGAGTCCTCCAGATGCACATGCTGCTTCTACCCGTGCACATGGAATTGGTGCAAGTCCTGAATGATCTGCTATTAATGATGCGATGTGTTCCTGCTGTACAAAGAGACCGGCAGACATGTTTCCAACGTACATGGCTCCTAATTCGTCTCCTTCTACATTTGCATCTTCAATGGCTTTTATTCCAGCCTCTACTATTAAATCT
>JAEZKE010000099.1 GCA_023436175.1 Methanobacteriota archaeon | reverse complement strand
CTCCCATTTGTTCTTTTCCTTGTTTGGCCATTTTCATTCCTTTTTTCATTACTCCTTCAGGGCCGCCTTCTTCTTCCACCATTTTTTTAATGCCGTGTCCTACGTCTGTTGCCATTTTAGCTAGAGGTCCCATACCATGTACAGATAATATTTGAACACCTTCCGGACCTTTTATATCTTTAAATGCAACTATTACAGATACAGGGCTTATTCCTGCTCCACCACCTGCACCTGCGCCTTTTCCTTTATTATCACGCATGCCACCCATTCCAGCTCCAGTTCCAAACATCAACCCTACTTTAGTTATTGGAATTATTACTTTATCATCTATTTCCATTGTTTCTCCTATCACATTATCAGTAGCTAAAACTTTCAAAAGTTCATCTATAGTTGTTTTAATGACATCAGTCATTTCCTTCATATCTCCTTCCATTTCTGCCATAAAAAATCTACCTCCAAATTTTTAATAAAAAATTTGGGGTTCAGAAAATCTCTTTCAAGATTTTCTTCAACCTCCCAAAATTAGTCTATTTCTAATATGTTATCATAACTATTTATAATTTAGTAATACTACCATACTTAAAATATCTTTTAATTAATATCCATGAATAAAAAAAAGCCAAGTTAAGAAATAAATTTACTACCATTAACCTCATCATAACAGTTAATTCCGTTTTAACATTAAGCATACACGTAAAACTCAGTTAATTTAAGATATTGATGTCTTAAACATCCTAATTACCGCCTCTTATGAAAGAAACACGCTCACAAGCAAATAAATTAAGGGCTTAAAATTTCAATTATTATCCAAATAGTAAAAAAGTAATATAACATCAAATAAACATAAACTAGGTCAATTTAGAGGGAAAGACCATGAATTTAAACTATGATAAACTTGTTAAAATCGTTAAACTTGGGCGTTTCCATTTTTTAGTAGGAAGCTTCCTATATTTTTGCATTGGAGCTTTTCTTGCAGTTTTATTAAACGCAGAATTTTCTTTAAATAAGTTTTTATTAGGGTATGCTATTTTATTTACAGCACAGCTTTCTATGCATTACAGCAACGACTATTTTGATTTAGAAGCAGATAAATATGGTAAACCAAGCCAATTTGCTGGTGGAAGCGGAATTCTTGTTGAAAATCCCGAACTTAAAAAATTTTCAAAATGGTTTTCAATTACGCTTTTAAGCTTATCTCTAATCTTTGCCGCAGTATTTGTGGTATTATTTTCATATTCCATATGGTTCTTCTTGTTTATGGTATTTTCCAACTTTTTAGCATGGTTTTATGCTGCTCCCCCAATTAGATTATCATACAATAAACTTGGAGAACTTGCAACTATCTCCATAGGTTTTGTGATGCCCGCTATAGGTTACTTAACATTAATGGGGACCCTAGATATGCCATTTATTATTTTTTCAATACCCCTTTTAATTTACCAGATGCTATTTATCAGTGCAGTTCAGATTCCAGATATGGAAGGGGATAAACTTGGAGGCAAAATTACATGGATCGTATCCAAGGGGCGTAAATTTGGCTTTAAAATAATTGCAGTTTCAGGAATATTAGGCACATTATCTTTTCTGGGTATTGCCTTTACTGATTTATATCCTGTAGTTTTAAATTTTAATGTCATCACACTTATTTCAATAATTCCACTTAGTCTTGCAGTATCAAGTTATCTAAGAAGAACAGAGGATAGAAAAAAAGCAATAAACCTTGTAAACCAAAATCTTTTCGCATTAGTTATATTTTTAGCCATAATAAACTTTTATTTTTTATATCTCATTAAATAAATAGAAAATATTAATTAATTTGTTATACAAATTATGAATGAGATATAATGAAAGTTATAATTTCATTTAAAGGCTTAAAGCTACAGGTAAAATCTAAAAATGCATTTAAATTATGGTAAATTAGTTCGGAAAATATAAAATGAAAGATAATGAGCTTAAAAACATTGTTTTAATTACTGTGGCACTTGGCTCTTTCCTTGTGCCATTTATGGGAACTTCTCTAAATATCGCCATTCCATCCATTGGTGCAGACTTTGCTTTAAATGCAATTCTATTAAGCTGGATCCCAACTGTATTCATTTTAGCCAACGCGGCACTTATACTCCCCTTTGGAAGATTAGCAGATATACATGGCAGAAAAAAGATATTTGCATATGGAGTTACAATTTTTACATTTGCCTCATTTCTTGCTGCAATAACTCCTTCCGAGATTTTACTCCTCGTATTCGTATTTTTACAGGGCATGGGCTGTTCCATGATTTTTGGAACAGGAGTAGCCCTTATTTCTTCAGCTTTTGAAGAAAGAGAACGGGGAAAAGCATATGGGATTTATGTTACATCCGTGTATACCGGGATTTTCAGTGGCTTAATATTAGGTGGATTTTTAATTCAACAGTTTGGATGGAGAACTATCTTTATTTTTAACATCCCCTTTGGCATTTTAATATTAACAATCATTTTATTAAAGCTTAAATCAGAATGGGCCGGATGTAAAGGAGAAAATTTTGATTTTATAGGCGCTATAATTTTCATTTTCATAATGGTAACATTGATGCGGGGATTTTCCACACTTCCTGATGGAAATACCGGCAAATATTTAATATTAATTGGCATTTTAGGAACTCTAATTTTTATAAAATATGAAAATAGATTAAAATATCCCCTCTTAAGAATTTCCATCTTTAAAAACACATTTTTTACTATTTCAGTAATTTCCATCTTAATAATTAATCTTGGAACTTCTGCAATGACTTATTTGTTAAGTCTTTACCTCCAATATCTAAAACTACTGAGTCCAAATGCTGCAGGAATCATATTAGTTTTACAACCGCTTTCTGTAGCTGTTTTATCCCCTTTTGCAGGAAGAATATCAAATAAAGTTGAAACTCGCACAATTACCGCCATAGGAATGGCCATTACGACTATTGGACTTTCTTTGTTTATTTTCTTGAACGAAAATACCCAATTATATATAATAATTCTTGGATTAATCCTTGTTGGAACAGGACTGGCCCTTTTTTCATCCCCTGCTACAAATGCAAGTATGAGTTCTGTAAGCAAAAAAACTTATGGAACTGCTTCTGCAACTGTTTCAACAATGGTATTTACGGGTCAGCTTCTAAGTATGGGCGTTGTTCTTTTAATTTTTGCCCTGTATCTCGGAAATGTCCAGATAACATTTCAGTATTATATGACCTTTTTAAAAAGTTTAAATGTTGCATTCATTGTATATACAGCAGTTTGCTTTGCAGCAATATTTGCATTAATTTTAATGGGTAAAAATAAGAATTCAATTAACGAGAACTAATTAAAATTTATATTTCAAGATTATCTTTTATTTCTTTAATGATTTTTATCCGGACATCTTCTGCAACTTTACGGATACCTTCTTTTGCTTTCATTGTACTGGACCCAAAACATGGATCTTCAAAAGTAAGGTCAGCAAATTCTGTTTTTTCTTTGTATCTAGGTATCATGTGCCAGTGTACATGTGGATCTGGATGATCTTTAAGGTACGATGAATTCATCAAGCAGCCCCAGTTAAACATGGTTGAATTAAATGCATTTTTAAGTGCATATTCCAATTTTTTAACAATTTTACCAAATTCCTGCCATTCATCATTAGTTAATCCTGCTAAATCTCCATCAAGCCTTTTTAAAGCTACAACACATGTTCCAAGATTTCTTTGATCAGGGGCCAATAAAATAAGCCAATATTCTGTTTCAACTATTAAATCGCCATAATTATAATTCTTCACTTTTTCAAAGTACTTGCATTCCATATCTATTCTGTTCCTGACATTTTATATTAAAATATACTGAATTTAACACATTTTAATTTTATTAGATATATGAAAATTTTATTAAATTTACAGTATCATTTAATACATTCAAATTTCAAAAATATAACCTGAGAGCATTATGAAATTTGAGGATTTACAAGACGAATTAAATAAAATGAGCAGCACAGATAGAGATATGTTCATTGCAGAATTAAAAAAGGATTGTATCTGCCATGAATGTCCAACCTATAACACATGTACGAAAAAAAGCAAAGAACTACTCTTTTGTATTTTAGGCAAAAGTGAATGCCCCGTAAAAGAAAAAACATGTTTATGCCCTCAAAATTGCAGCATACACCAAAAATATAACCTGAAATTTTCATTCTATTGTTCAAAAGGCAGAGAATTAGAAAGACGTGACGAACTGTATATAATAAAAATATGATAAATAGGTGTTTAAGTTGAATGCACTTGTCTACTGCGAAGACTATAAAAAGCATGATACTGGAAATCATCCTGAAAATAAGGAACGTTTAAACGCTATAATTAATTCTTTTAAAAAGGAAGGTATCCTCAATAAAATCCATTGTATTTGTCCTCAAACTGCAACAAAAGAAGATATTTTAAGGGTTCACTCCAGGACTCATGTCGAATACATTAAATCCTTCTGTCAGAATGGGGGAGGATACATAGATTACGACACATTTGCATCCCCTGAAACTTATGAAATTGCAAAACTTGCAGCCGGCGGCGCAATCAAAACGGTTGATTTAGTTTTAAATGGATACAAAAATGCATATGGGCTTTTAAGGCCTCCGGGACACCACGCAACAGCAAATAAATCTATGGGATTTTGTATATTTAATAACCTGGCCATAGCTTTAGAATATCTACGGCATGAACGAAAAATTAAAAAATTTTTTATATTTGATTTTGATGTCCATTTTGGAAATGGAACATCTGAAATATTTTACAGAGATCCCGATGTCCTTTATATCTCCATTCATCAAAATCCAAGAACTTTATTTCCTGGGGATGGATTTGTAGAAGAAATTGGTACAGGTAATGGTGAAGGCTGTAATCTAAACATTCCTATGGCACCAGGCTCAACCACAGATGATTATATTTATATTTTAGATAAAATTCTTGAACCTGCCGCTTCTAAATTTAATGCAGACTTTTATTTTATGGATGTGGGTTTTGATGGGCATGCAGATGATCCTCTTTCAAGTCTATATCTTACTGATGAATTCTATGAATATATAACAAATAAAATGATGAACATCGCAGGATCACTATCTTTAATTTTAGAAGGAGGATACAATCTAAACATTCTTTCAAGGTGTAACGTTAAAATGATGAATGCATTAAATAATAATATAAGTCATTATAATTATAAACAGGAACTGAAAGTTTTAGAAAGTACAAAAAATACATTTAATAAAATAAAAGATATATTTTCGCCATTTTATGAATTTTAGGTCTTATACTAACCAATGAGGAAATATAAAATAAAAGTTAAAAGATACTACATGCAAAGAATTATTTTCCCTATTATGAATTTAATTAACGGTGATATTTATGGAAAAACTTAGACTTCATCAGGCCCAATTACTAATTGAAGAAGCAGGAAAATCTAAAACCGCAGGTGAAAAATTTAAAACGCCAAAAGAAGGAAATATAGATGTTGAACTCTTTGGAAAAATTTTAAATGAACTAATTGAAGCTGAGGAATTTATCTATTCCAGCAGACCATCTCACAAACTCAACGAACATGATGCAGGCCTATTCTGCGGGAAAATCTTAAGTGTGAGGAATGAAATAGACGGCATGCTGATGAATTTTGGAGTCATTGAAAAAGAAAGCATTGAAGAAGAGATTAAAAAATTATCTGAAGGCCTTTTAATTTTAACAAGTAAAGGAAACTTTAGAAAAATGATATCCAAATTCGGAGTTGATGCCCAGCAGATACTTGTTGCAGGTGTACCCCTTGAAGTAGAAGATATGAAAATCATCAACCCTAAAATTCCTGATGCCGCACTAGGTGCAATTTCAAAGAAAATAGAACACGTAAAAAATGATATCAATAGAAAAATGAGCAGTCTTAACTTAGAAAAGATTTTAGTAATTGTTGAATCAGACAAAGCAAGTGAACTTCTGGGTAAACGTGCAGAAGAAATTTATAATGCAAATGTGGTAACTTCAAATAATTTAAAGGACATCACACCAGAAGAATTTAAAAATATAATAATTAATGTTTAATTTTATTTTAAAATCAAGGATTATAAGCCAAAAACTTGGTTTTGAGAGATAAAGTTAAAATATGAATAGATGATATGCTCCATTTAAAACATTTTTTTATGTGCTTCATCATTTAATTTACTTTTATTTACTAGGAAAATGGTTTTAGTAAAGATTTAATGATCATTTAATTACCTTTATAAATCAGTTGACCATTATTTAAAATTATAAATAATTTAAAAATTAAAGATACAAAAAATTGATTATCAATTTAGATTTACTAAACATTAGCACGTTAAGTATTACTAATAATTAGTTGATTTATGATTTAGTTAAACATTTAAGCTTTAAAAATACTAAAGATTATTTAATCGGGGTGAAAAATTTGTCTATCACATGTTTTCCAGACACACAAGATAAAGAACCCACTATCCCTGTACATCTTACAAGGGTCGGAGTTAGCGGGGTTAAAAAACTTTTAAAAATTGAAAGAGAAGGGAAAAGACCCATAGTACTTTTACCTACCTTCGACGCCTTTGTAGATCTTCCAAGTAAGCAGAGAGGGATCCATATGTCCAGGAACCCAGAGGCTATTAGCGAAGTTCTTGAAGAAGCTATGGAAAGCACAGCAGTTGAAATAGAAAATGTATGCGCTGAAATAGTAAGTCTTCTTCTTAAGAAACACAAATACGCAAGAAGGGCAGAAGTAAGCATGAAAAGCGATTTCATGTTTGTGAAAAAATCTCCTGTTACAAAAATGAAAACTCAGGAAATGACCAAAATCATGGCAGATGCCAGCGGTTACAGAGATGGAGATAAAGTTGTAATAAGAAGGATGATTGGCGCTGAGGTTGTTGGAATGACAGCATGCCCTTGTGCACAGGAATCTATAAAAGAAAGTTCCAGACAAAAGCTTCTTGAGTTTTTAGATGAAGAAACAACTGAAAAAGTCTTAAATACTGTATCTCTCGCATCACATAACCAGAGAGGCAGAGGAATGATCATGATAGAAGTCCCAGAACAGCATATGATCCGAGGTGAGGACCTTATAAGGATCATAGAAGATTCAATGAGTTCTCCAGTATGTGAACTTCTTAAAAGATCTGATGAAAATGCAGTTGTGGTTCATGCACATGAACATCCAATGTTTGTTGAAGACTGCGTAAGAAATATGGTGCAAAAGATCGTGAATGAATACTCTCATCTTCCAGATGACACACTGGTAACTGTAAGACAGATAAATGAAGAAAGTATACATCGACATAACGCGTTTGCAGAAAAAGTTGCGATGTTAGGCGAACTTAAGTACGAAATTGAAGGTATCGAAGAAAATAATCATTCCGTTAAATCAGTTTGTAAATGAGATCATTGTTTTTGGGAGGATATTTAGTGAAACCAATACACAAAATTGCAGGCCAAATAATGGGCGATTTAGAAGCATTCCATGGATCAAAACCAGCTATAGATGCAGATAACATTCTCATTGTAAGAGGAATGTCAAGAAAGCAATTTAACGAAGAACTAGATACGGTTCTTTTAAATCTTTTAAAAAATCTCGGTGCACGCCAGATAGATATGTTTTCTGAAGAAGGTGGAAACATCATCGGAATAATGGACGAAAGAATACGGGAAAGCGTTAATATTTCGGCTGAAACTGATGTTACTGGAGTTTATCGGCTCAAAGAATCTTTAGAAGCTATGAATTGTAATGTGGCATATACCTTAGGTCTCATTGATAATGTTGGAACCTTTATCGTTACATGGAAAGATAAAAGTGGGATAGGCCCACAATTTGTTGAAGTTGTCGCTGCAAACATAGAATAATAGCTTCAACATACTACCTTTTTTTATAAACTTTCAAATTACTATTTTTACCAACTAAATGGAAGATAATATGTCTGAATACTCAAAAGATGAAATAATATCCCTTTTAAATGCAAAAGGTAAAAATATTCTATCTTTAATTTCTAATGCAGAGTCAAAAAGAAGTACAGATGTAATTACTTATTCAAAAAATGTTTTTTTACCTCTTACAGATATATGCAGAAATGAATGTGGATACTGTACCTTTAAAAAAACTCCAGATAATAAAGAAGCACGAATTTTAATGAATTATCCAGAAATCTTTAATACTTTAAAGAAAGCAGATAAATATAAATGTAGAGAAGCTCTCTTTACCTTTGGAGAACGTCCTGAAGAAACATCTGAAGTGAAAACAGCGCTTGAGGATAAAGGATATTCAAGTATGGTTGATTATCTTTATTTTATCTGTGAGGAAACCTTAAAAAATACTGGGCTTTTACCCCACAGTAATCCAGGAGTATTAAGAAAAAAAGAAATGAGGATGTTAAAGGAAGTAAACGCATCCATGGGTTTAATGCTTGAAAATACAAGTGCACGACTTATGAAGACAATTGTGCATGAGAAAAGTCCTGGAAAAGATCCAAAGTTAAGGATTAAAACAATTGAAGATGCTGGAAAATTGAACATTCCATTTACAACAGGACTTCTTATTGGAATAGGAGAAACAATAGAAGAAAGAGCTGAATCACTCCTTGAAATAAAACGTATGAATGATAAATACGGCCATATTCAGGAGATAATTATCCAAAATTTCAAGCCAAAACCAGGTATCCCCATGGAATCATGGAAGGAACCTTCTGTAATTGAAATGATAAAAATGGTTGCTGTAACCCGGCTTTTATTCCCTAATACTGGAGTTCAAGTCCCTCCAAACTTGAATAACCAGAATGCGCAGGTATTCCTCCTTGCAGGCGCTGATGACTGGGGCGGAGTCTCACCAATTACAAAAGACTTCGTAAATCCAGAAGCACCCTGGCCAGAATTAGAAGATCTTAAAAAAATGACAGAAGAAATGGGATTATCTTTAGACGAAAGACTTCCAGTGTATCCTAATTTTATATCCTCTGAATTTTTAAGTGATAGGATTCTGGAAAAGATTAATTCATTCTAAATAAAAAAATAAAAAGAAAAAAAATAATTATTTTTTGTTTTTCCATTTATTTACTTGCAATAAACCTTCGGTATATTTTCCTCTTATAAAGAGCATTTTCAACTGTATATTTAAATTGATTTTCTTCAAAAGGTTTTAATATATATCCATATGGTTTTGTAGCCCTCATATGCTGCATAATTTCATTATTGAAATAGGGTGTTATATATACAATGGCTGTATCAAAATTATCAGCTATTTTTTTAGCAAAATTTATTCGGCCATCCATATTTTCAAGTTCTATATTTATGAGTGCTAAGTCCACTTTTATTTCTTGCACTTTTTTAAGAGCTGTTTTTTCGGAGCATGCTATGAGAGGGGCGCTATATCCCCAAAACTCAAACCAATTTTGGAGATTCATTGCATTCATGGCTTCATCTTCAACAATCAAAATTGTTGTATCCGACATATGTCACTAACTCCATTCAATAAATTTTTCTAAATTGTGTATTACCACACTATAATATATTATTACTCGTTACATATAAACGTTATAATTTTAACAATATACGCCCAAATTTATATGAAACATCGTATTTTGCATAATAAAACTCACATAGCTACATAAATTGTATAAAAATGAATATTAAAAGGTTTTTTATTTTATCAAATGTCAAAATTTAAAGATATTTAAGAGCTCCAAATTATAAATAAGGTTAAATAAATATCTAATTTAGATCATTTTGATAATTTATCAGATTAAAATAATTATTCATCCCAAAAAGCAATATATAATAACCTTAAGCCGTTATTAGGTGCATAAATGTATTATTAATAATTGGATTAAGATGGAGTTTTCGTAGTCCCCTTAATTTAGATAAAATGATAATCAATAAGTTTAAATTTTATTATTAATCATGTGAAAAATATACTAATTATTTTTTCATATTTTACTTATCTTAAAATTAATAATTTCTACATAAAATGGTAGTCTTAAATTTTATACTAAATTTAAACCCCACTAAATTATTTATAAAATATAAAATATCTTTAAGGAATCACATATAATGTATTTTAATTAATAATATATTGATAACTAATTGCTCAACTATTATCAAGTTTTCAATACATTAGATGCTTATTAACTTGAGATTAATGAATAAAGTTGGTTAAAATGATAATCAAAAAAGCTGAGTTTTCAGATGCAAAAGAAATACTTTCGTTACAAAAATTAACGTATAAAAGCGAAGCTGAATTGTATAATGATTTCAATATTCCTCCACTCGTTCAAACACTAACAGAGATAGAAAAAGAATTTGAAAATCATGTATTCCTTAAAGCAGTTGAGAATAAAAAGATAATTGCATCTGTAAGGGCATTATTAATAGACCCTAAAACATGTTACATCGGAAGGCTCAATGTCCATCCAGATTTCCAAAATAAAGGAATTGGAACAAAGTTAATGAAAGAAATAGAAAGTGTTTTTCAGGAATGTGAAAGATTTGAGCTTATTACAGGGCACAAAAGTCTAAAAAACATCAAATTATATGAAAAATTAGGTTACAAAATATTTAAAACTGAAAAACTAACAGAAAATTTAAGTTTAGTATACTTAGAGAAAATAAATATTTGAGGGTTTATAATGGACAAATTAGAAAAATCTAAATGGAAAAATAAAGTCCTCAGGGAGTTTCCAGGATATACCGATCGATATAGAAACAATCAGGATAATACTCTGAATCGACTGAAAATACTAAAATTCACCGGATTTAAAGATATTGACTGTTATTATAAGTATGGAATTTTTTCTGTTTACAGTGGGCTTAAATAAATAAAATGGAGAATATATATGACTAAAATTGGATTTATAGGTTATGGAAGCATGGGAAGTATGATTATAGAAGGTTTCCTATCTTCTAAAGTTATAAAACCTGATGAAATAATAGTTTCAAATAGAACAAAGAGCAAATTGGAGGATATTAAAAAAGAATATCCTGAAATTGAAATTACAGATAACAATGAGTATTTAGCAGGGAACTGCCATAAAATATTTATTTTTGTAGGTACAACTGCAGTAAAAGAAGTAATTAACGAAATGAAAGATAAAATTTCCAAGGATTCTCATATAACATACATTTCAGCGGCTTTGACCATAGCAAATGTGAAAAGTGAGTTTCCAGGGAAAATTACCAAAGTTATCCCCAGTTTAACCTCCCAAGTTAACGAAGGTGTTTCCCTCATCTGCCACGGCGAAAAAGTGACTGAACAAGACGCAAACTTTGTAAATAATCTATTCAACTCAATCAGTAATGTGAAAATCATTGAAGAAGAAAATTTTGAAGCCGGATCTGACTTAACAAGCTGTGCTCCTGCATTCATTGCAGAGATTTTTATGAAATTTGCTGAAGCCGGCGCTGAAAATAGTAATTTCACTTTCAGAGAAACTGAAGATATGGTTATAAAAACACTTTATGGGACTGCAAAGTTACTTTATGAAGAAAATATGTGTTTTGAGGAAATAATTTCACGAGTAGCTACAAAAGGAGGCATTACAGAGGAAGGTGTTAAAATATTAGAAAAAGAACTGCCCGGTACCTTCCATAAACTTCTAAAAACTACTTTAGCCAAAAATAAGAAAATTAAAGAAGAGTTAAATAACAGTTAATCAATGAGGGAGAACATGTTAACCACCAAAGAGGCATGCAAATCTTTCGATTTGCTGCCAGGAATCACAAATTCCTACGGCTATCGAAAAGAGACGCAGTATTAGGAAATTCAAAGATAAATCTGTTCCAGATGAACATATAATGGAGCTAATAGAAGCTGCAAGACTCGCACCTTCCGGCTGCAATGCACAGCCATGGCGCTTTAAGATCGTTAAAGATGAAGAAACAAAGATGCAACTAGTTGAAGCTGCCCACAATCAATCTTTTATTGGCAATGCCCCAGTTGTACTGGTTTGCTGTGCCGATATTTCAGATTATATTGAAGGTTCAGCCTCTGGAATTCAGGATTTAGGTAAAATAGGTGCAGTTGAAGACAATCTTGTAAATATAATCTGCAGAAATGTAAATGAAATAAAAAAAATGAACATATCAGAGATTAGTCCAAGAATAGCCGCTAATGTGGCAATTGCTATTGAACATATAGTTTTAAGGGCGCTTGACTTTGATCTTGGAACTTGCTGGATTAGAGCGCTAGAAGAAGACAAAATTAGAGACATTTTTAAATGGGACGAAAATATTTACCCTGTAGCACTGCTACCAATAGGTTATCCTGATGAAGATCCTGCGCCAAGAAAAAGGCTTAAAATTGAAGACATAATCCTAAATTAACGGTAATAATTTAAAATATAATTTCACTCCTTATTTTAGATAGATTATGTTTAAAATTTTAAATTGTTAATTCTGTTTAATTAATTATATCTCCAAAATTTTAATATAATTAATTATATCTTGTTCTATTCCTTTAATATTAATTTTATAACCCTATTTTCAATAAATAGTAATTATTAATTCATATTTATAATTTTCAACCCATTAATGGTCCTCTAAATTGAATGAACCATGGAAAAGTTTATATATTGTTTTTGAAATATAATGAAAGCGACTCAAATAATGAGGCTGAAAAAATGAATAAAAGATATAGAAATAAACAAAAAACTATTTTAGATAGGAAAGGTTTAGTTGAAAGGATGCTGGAAGATACAGCACGAACAATTGACAGTATTAAGTACGATATCGAAAAATCAGTGGTTGATTACACATTTGTACCTGGAAAGGACATTATCGAAACAGACGAAGACATAATAGTACATGTAGACTTACCAGGCATCAAAAAAGAAGATATTGAACTAAAACTTACCGAAACCAACCTTAAAATTGTAGCTAATTTTGATATAACACAGGAAGTCGAACAAGGAAGTTACATAACATTTCATGATAGAAAATCAGGTGTTATGAGGCGATCTGTCAGATTCCCTAAGAAAGTAGTTCCAGAAGAAGCTGAAGCTACCTTTGAAAATGGCATTTTAACAGTTGAAGTTCCAAAATTGGAGAAAACAGAAAGTTTTACCCTGGAAATCAAATGAAAAATGAAACGTTAGTTTCTGCAGGTTCTTTATTTTAGAGATTTTACGAACCTTAGGACTTAAAAATATGTTTCATAATTTATCAAAAAATGAGTATTAAAAATTAAAATAAAATTAATAAGTATACTACAGGAGATAATAAAAATGTCAATTTCAAAAGATATGGCCGAATTTTCAGAACATATGGCTAAAAAATCACATAAAAATATGAAAAAAACCGCTTCAGAATTCTTTAACGTTGTTAATTCAATTTCATCAGATAAAAGGTACAGACATAGTGAAGATACCATTCTAACTAAAAGAAGTTTAGTTAAACAAATATTAAAAACCACATCACGAACAGCAAATAATATTAAATACAATTTCGGAAAATCAGTTACAGACTACAAATCTGCACCGGAAAAAGACATCATCGAAACAGATGAAAATATAATCGTGCATTTAGATATGCCTGGCGTTAAAAAAGAGGATATTAAACTTAAAATCACAGATTCAAATCTTAAAGTTGAAGCATGCTTTGATATAACACAGGAAATCGAAAATGGAAGCATCACTATAAACAATAACACAACAGGTATTTTCAAAAGAGAAGTGCAATTCCCTCAAAAAGTGATACCCAATGAAGCTGAAGCCACATTTGAAGACGGTGTTTTAACAGTTGAAGCCCCAAAAGTAGACAGAACAGAAAGCTTCAAAGTAGAAATCAAATGAAAACAATTATCAGGTATTTAGACTTTAGCTCAATTATGAATAAACTCTAAAAACATGCATGTTTATTATTTGGATTCTAATTGGAGAGGGTGGGATGCACTTTTTTAAAAATGAGAATCAATACAGCCGCCTCCTGTGAGGTATTAATTCAAATATCTCATTGATTCTTTTGGTGAATAGAATCCAAATATATCATTATTTTTTTTAAAATTAAATATCGAATTCAATTAAAAATTTCAAAACTAATTCCATTAACTGAGTAACTTTTCCAGTTTCTTAAGAGGCAGAGTATTAATTATATCTTCTCTTTTTGCCCAACCCCGTCTTGCAGTAGCTATTCCCAATTCTATATGTTTTAAATTAGATTTACTATGCGAATCTGTATCTATAGACAGTTTACAGCCAGATTCAACAGCCCTTTTAATATTTGTATCGTTTAAATCCAGCCGATTAGGATAAGAATTTATCTCAAGAAAAGTTTTGGTGTCCTTGGAAGTTTCAAAAATTCTATCCATGTCCAATTCATAAGCCTTCCTTTCATGAATCTTACGGCCTGTAGGATGGGCTATTATATTTACATTATCATTATACATTGCAGACATTATTCTATCCGTTATTTTTTCTTCAGTCTGCCTGAAACCTGAATGAATACTTGCTACAACAACATCCAATTCTTTTAAAACGCCATCTGGCATATCCAACTTACCATTAGACATTATATTTACTTCTGCCCCTTTTAAAATAGTTATTTCAGTTATTTCCCTGTTTATATTTTCTATTTCTTTCATCTGGTCCCTGATTTTATTTTCATCCATTCCCCTTGCTATGCGCAGTGTACCTACATGATCAGTGATGGCCATATATTCGTGTCCAAGCTCTCTTGCCTTTTCTGCCATTTCCCCAATAGTATAAGACCCGTCGCTCCACTTAGTGTGCATTTGAAGGTCCCCTTTTAAATCATTGTAGCCAATTAACTCAGGAATGTTTCCTTCAAGGGCTGCTTTAACTTCTCCCCTATTTTCCCTTAATTCAGGTTCGATATAATCCATACCTAGTTTTTGAAATATTTCCGGTTCAGTTTTACCTGCTATTTGTTCATTGCCCTTAAAAAGTCCATATTCATTTAATTTTAGGCCTTGCTTAATCGCTAATTTCCTCAGTTCTATATTTGTTTCTTTGGAACCTGTAAAATACAATAAAGCAGACCCAAATGATTCTTCGTTAATAACTCTTAAATCAGATTCTATATTTTCACTCAGCCTGACTGTCGACTTGGAAGGCCCTTTTAAAATCACTTTATCTACATTTTCTAAGCCTGTAAAAAAATCCATCACTTTTTTGTTTTCTTTTGTGACAACCAGGATATCTATATCCCCAATAGTTTCTTTCCTTCTTCTAATGGAGCCTGCTATCTCAACCTTCAGCACTGGCTTAAAATTTTTTAACCTCTCTTTCAGTTGTTCAGATATAGGTAAAATGTAACCTAAAAGTTTCCTGTCTGTTTTTTTCCGGGCGAACTCGATGTTTTCCAGGATATTTTGCTCTGTTTTCTCACCCATACCTTCCAGTTCTCTTATTTTATGCTGTTTTGCAACTCTTTCCAGATCATCCAGATCTATTACTCCTAACTCATCATAGAACCTTTTGATTTTTTTAGGTCCAAGACCTTCCACAAAATGAAGAGATTCAAAGTCTATGGCAAATTCTTTCTTGAGATTTTCATAATATTCTAACGAGCCAGTTTCTATTATCTCTTCTATTTTTTCAGCTATGCTTTTACCAATACCTGGTAATTTTGTGAGTTCCTCTTCATTCAGTTCTTCAACTGGTTTTGAAAGAGATTCTACTGTACCTGCAGCCTTTCTATATGCTCTAGGCTTAAATTTTTCTTCTTTCATTTCCAGTAGATCTGCAACTTCATAAAGGATAGTTGCAACTTTCATATTTTTCATTGTCAACACGAAAGTATTTTATAAATAATTTGTAATACATTTGTAATTAACTGTAATTATAACTATCAAAAGCGGAGCTTTTGATGCACCAAACATTATGTACTTAAGTGCTGCAACTCATAGTATTCTACAAATTTATAAAAAACTTTAAAAGAAGTTAGGTATGATTTATTTGTCTTATTTGATTGAGTTATTCTGTTAAATTCAGAACCTCACATTCCGTAAGGTTTAAATACTAATACAGCATAATTTAACTAATGAGCTATGATATGCCAAGGTAGCTTAGAGGCGAAGCGGTGGACTGCAGATCCATTACACGGGAGTTCAAATCTCTCCCTT
>JAEZKE010000089.1 GCA_023436175.1 Methanobacteriota archaeon | reverse complement strand
TATTATCTATTTTTTCCTCTTTGCAACATTTTTCAAATACAGTTTTATTTTGGGCTTTTTTTAATGTTTCAAGCCATTTATCTTTTGTAGTTATCCTAAACTTGAGATAATTATTGGGAGTGACATAATAATAAGTAGCAATGTCTATATCTTGAGATTCATCATTATCTGAACTTATTTTAGTATCAAGTACTTCTAAATAGTAATCTTCATAAGTATTAATTTTTTTTAAATCGTTAAAATGTAATGCTTTTGTGTGAAGTATAATGCCCTTATTTTTCAATCGAATAGAAAGGTTCCAGGTTGTATTTACATATTTATCTATTATTTCAAATTTTATTTTTGTTTTAAAAATAATCTGGTTATTTTTTTTCTCGTATTTACAATTAAATACTTTAATTTCATCAAAATCTGGAGATTTTGCAGCTACTTCCACAGAATCAAATGTTATATCTTCAAAAAGATTTAAAACTCCTTTTAATTCCACTTGATCTTGATATGATTTTAGGGATGTTATTTCATGGTCAAAAAGAGCTTCTTTTAATGTAAATGATAAATTGGAGTTAACAGTTTTATAGGATCTAAAAATGGTTTTTTCTTTTTTGTTTATGATATATTTATCTTTATTTTGTGGTTTAAATGCTGTTCTTTTAAGGAATTCGAACATTCCTAACTTTACTTTTAGATAAATATCAAATGTTCCCTGTTCTCCCATATTTTCTAATTCGTAATTATATAATTCAACTTTAGGATTTTGCACAGGTTTTGAAATTCTTTTTCCAGTTTTTCGGTGTTTAATTAATAAATATTTTTTACCGGATAAACGACCTGTATCCCCTAATTTAAATATTAGGGAGTCATCAGTTGTGATTAATTTAACCGTATGTCCTAAAAGGGTTTTTTTTATTAGATTTTTTAAATATAAAATGACCTTTTTTATTAGATTTTTTAAATGTCTTTTCAATGTTCCACCTATATTAATTAAAATATTTTTGGATATTTTTAATATAAACGAACCAGTATACTTGGTTATTAAATTATATTACTCATTAAACTCTCCGATCAAAGTATGAGCATATTTCCAGTCGTTTTTATCGTCTATTTCAGTCCATTTTAAGCCATTAGTGTAGAAATATCCAATGCTTGTTTTCTTACTCAAATCTTTGTAAGTTAAATCATAATAATTTTGGACATCTTTTGCTATTAAATCCTCTAAAATAGAGTTGAATAATGGTAAATCATCTTTAGATACTTTTGAGATTCCTATGAATTCTCCTGAGGCTGTATCAATGTTTATCCCTTTTCCGATTTCCATTATTATATTCTCTTCAATTCGCACCTTAAAAGACTCTTCATTCAGCTGTTTATAATTGTCAACCACAAGGGCAGTTTCATTGATCTTAAGCAGGCCTGAGATTATGCGTTCATCTACAACATTATCTCCATTTATGATTATTACATCATCATCTAAATGCCGGGTTGCCAGGTTAACCGAACAAGATGTGTTTGTTTGTGAATATTTTTTATTTTCCACTGCAGATATTTTAACATGATATTTGCTCTGTAAATAATCAATTTTTTCTATTACTCTTTCTTTTTTGTAGCCTAAAACTATAATAAAGTCTTTAACACCATTGGAAATGCAGTTTAGCATCATTCGTTCCAGTAAACTTGTATTCTGGATTTCAAGTAATGGTTTAGGAATATCCTTAGTTAATGGCATCAATCGGGTTCCCATTCCCGCTGCCAATATTATTGCTATCATTAAAATCACCTGTTAATTGATATATTTTTATAAATTAGTCAAATTTAGTATTCCATTTTATCCCATAATTTCTTAAATGCTATTTTGGGAGGTATTGAATTCACTATAATATCATATACAAAGTCAACAATGGTACTGTCTACAGAGGTCTTATCACACAGTGCTTTTATGGCCATTATGGAGTTTTTACCTTCAAATATTATTCCAGAGGCTTTTTCATCAACAACTATCCTTTGACCGTATAACATACCTAATGTGTGGTTCCTGCTTTCTCCGGAGGTAGAGGTTAAAACTACATCACCAAAACCACAATAGTCATTGACTGTATCCCTTTTACCTCCTAAAGATTCTATTACATCTTTAGTCTCATTGAATCCTTTGGTTAAGACTGCATATCTGGCGTTATCATTCAAATTCATTCCTTCACAGATACCATAAGCAATTGCATTTATATTTTTAATTACACCACAGCATTCTGTCCCGATCACATCTTCATTTAATTTGACCTTAAATTCATCTGTGGTTAAAACTTTTTTAACTAATTTTAAATGTTCTGAATTATTAGAAGCTATATTGGCTACTGTAAATAATGAAAGTGCAATCTCAGATGCAAAATTAGGTCCAGATAATATGACTGGAGACCTATTAAAGTATTCAGCCACAATTTCGCTCATAGTTTTTAAGGAAGGATACTCTATTCCTTTGGCTGTACTAACCAGTATGCAATCTTTACAGATGGATTTAGATAACTCTTTAAGTGGAGATCTAATTCCAGATGAGGGAACACATAAAAATACAATATTACAATCTTTAACATGTTTAAAATCATTAACAGGGATAATATTATCCGCTAATTTAAGATTAGGGTAATATTCTGTATTATATCCTGTTTTAGCTATCTCATCTACAACTTCTTTACGTCGGGCATATAAATACACGGAATCTACATTAACAGATATAAGTTGTGCAATAGCTGTTCCTAGTCCCCCTGCTCCAATAACGGATGCTTTTAAATCCATGAAATCACCTCATGTAATTGTCAAACTGGAATTCATTAAATTTATAATACATTTCAACATATCATTAAAATCAATATTAATAAACTAATTTAAATACTAAATTGTGACTAATAAGTCTTATAGTTATTACTTATTGTCCTAAAATAATAAAAAAGTAGTAAAGTTAAATATTTTATTAAAAATTTAATAATATTGTTTGATTAAGGGAATTTAAAGCTGAAAAATGAATTACTTGTTTTTAGATCAGTATACTGTTTTAAATTTAGATCATGAGTTTATTGTAAGAGTTCAGTATTGAACTTGAGTAATAAAAAAATTACCAGAAATGTGTATTAACAGATATTTAATTCATATAAATCCTTTATTTAATATTAAGATGGCTATTTGTCGACATTTATTAATACCATATTCTATTAATTACACTGTAGGGGATACTTGTGGTTACGGTGGGTCGCGATCTTAAATTTGATAACTTAAGGGGTTTGGCTATAATTTTGGTAGTTTTTGGCCATTTTATTGCCACTTGTTTTAATTTTTTTACTTTTGATATGGTTTATGCAGCTATATACCTTTTCCATATGCCATTATTTATATTTATCAGCGGATATTTTTCTAAAATTACTCCTGATACTAATATAAAGGCTTTAAAAAATATTTTTATACCATTTTTGTTATTTGACACGCTTTGGATTATATCTGCTTTTTTAATAAATGGAGAATTAACTAAAACCATATATATAATACCTGGATTTGGATTGTGGTATTTATTGAGTTTATTTTTCTGGAGAACTTTTTTACCGGCTGCAGACAGAATAAAATATGTGTTTTGGCTTAGTATTGCATTGGCATTATTTATAGGTACCATTGATTTCAAAACAAATTTCTTATCAATTTCAAGGACTTTATGTTTCTTCCCTGTGTTTCTTTTTGGGTATTATTTCAAAGATTTAAAAGAAAAATTCACATTTAATAAATATTTGTCTGCGGGTGTTTTTGTTGCGTTGCTTGCATCAGCAACTTTATTTTTCGCACCTAAAACCGGTAAACTTTTACTGTTAAGAGATTCTTATGTTAATATGCACATGGGAAACTTAGAGGGTATCATTTTAAGGCTCATGGTTATATCTGTTGGAATACTATGTTGTATCCTTTTGTTTAACATCATGACCTCTAAAAAAACATTTTTAACCAAAATGGGTAGAAATTCACTGGCAATTTATATTTTACATTTATACTTTGTAACTTATTTGCCTGAACTTATGAGATACCTTGGTTTTAACTTCGTATTTAAAAGTTACCTTTTCTCTTTAATTTATGTTATTTTGGGATCAACTATAGTACTTTTTGTCCTGTCTAGAGATGTAGTTAGCAATGGTGTAAAAGCTTTGACAGACCTTGCTGTAAGAATTTTAATAAAGGATGACTCTCAAAATAAAAATATTTTAATCCCATCATTAAATGGTATACGTAGATTTTTGACTAGAATATTGAATTTAAATATCATTTATAAGAAATAAATAGTAAAAAATGATTATTAATTTAAAAAGGAAATTTTTATGAATACAAAACTTTCAATAATAATACCTAATTTTAATGGAAAACAGTTCATTAAAACGTGTCTCGATTCTATTAGAAAGCAAGATTACCCATTTTATGAGTTAATAATTGTAGATAACGCGTCATCTGATGGAAGTATCGAATATATCAATGAACATTATCCTGAATTCACTTTAATACAAAATAAAGAAAATTTAGGCTTCGCTGCTGCAGTTAATCATGGGATAAAAATTTCTTCTTCGGAATATGTATTTCTTCTAAATAATGATGTTGAAATAGAGCCAGATTGTATTTCAAATCTTATGGAATGTATTGAAAAAGATGAAAATATCTTTGCAGTCTCATCTAAGATGATTCAATACACAGATAGAAGTAAAATGGACGATGCTGGGGATGAATATACTATTTTAGGTTGGACCTGGAAAGTGGGTGATGGAAAATCCCCAGATTTATACACTACTAAAAGAGAAACATTCAGTGCCTGTGCTGGTGCTGCTCTTTATAGAAAGAATATTCTAGATGAAATAGGATACTTCGATGAAAAATTCTTTGCATATATGGAAGATGTTGACATCAGTTTTAGAGCAAGAATTAGGGGATATAAATGTATGTACTGTCCAGAAGCAGTTGTTTATCATTTGGGCAGCGGAACCAGCGGTAGCAAATATAATGAGTTTAAAATTAAATTAGCTGCTCGAAATAATGTTTATGTTCCTTATAAAAACATGCCATGGCCTCAATTAGCCTTGAATGGCATTTTTTTACTTGCAGGTTATTTTATTAAATACCTGTTTTTCTCTAAACAAGGGAATGGCAGCATATATTTAACTGGTTTAAAAGAAGGGTTCAACTCTTTAAAAAAATTAGAAAAAACGAAATATGAAAGTAAAAATTTTACAAATTATTTAAAAGTGGAATGGCTTTTAATTAAAAATACTGTTAAATTTATTTATTTATAGGGTTTACAACATATAAAAATCATTTTAATTAAAATATTTAAGATTATTTTATATAAACATTAAATTAAAACAGTTTAATTTATTTTTTAATAAATTGAACTATCAAATAAAATTTTTACAAATTATTTAATAGGATATTATTACTATATTTATCATTAAACTTAATTTTTTCTAAGTAGTCCAAAATTTGTAGAAAAAAATAGTGAATATTTTTTAAATTAGTCAAATAAAATGACTTTTTTTATTAAAAATACATTTAAAGTTATTATTGTATCAAAATAGTATAGTAAAGCTTATCTTTCTTATTTTAATATAATATTATAACCTCTTGAAATGTTAGATAACTTTTCAATATGGTAATCAATATATTGGAAAATTTATTACTTCAAATTGATTATTTCAATTTATAGATGTAATATTTTATAGAGAGGCAGAATTTATGGACTTATCTATAATAATAGTGAACTATCGTACCTATGATTTAACAAAACAAACTATAAAATCTGTAATCAGTAAATGCCATCCTTTCAGTTATGAAATATACGTTGTAGACAATGCATCAGCCGACGGAAGCCTTGAAAATTTACAAAAAGATTTTTACAAAGAATCAGAGAATGGATTAATTAAATTCGTTGCAAATAGAGAAAATAAAGGCTTTGCCCATGCAAATAATTTAGTTATAGATCAAATTTCTTCTAAATACATATTGTTACTTAATTCCGATACTATAGTCATTGATGATTGTCTTGAAAAATGTATAGAATATATGGAAACAGATGATACTATAGGTGCGCTTGGATGTAAAGTTGTTTTGCCAGACGGCACATTAGACAAAGCTTGTAGGAGAAGTTTTCCCGATTTTAATGTTTCACTTTATCGAATGATGGGATTATCACATATTTTTCCTAAAAGTAAACGTTTTGGAAGATATAATCTCACATATCTTGATGAAGATGAAACCTACGAAGTTGATTGTTTAGTTGGAGCTTTCATGATGGTAAGATCTGCTGCCATTAAGCAGATAGGGCTCTTAGATGAAACATTCTTCATGTACGGGGAGGATATTGACTGGTGCTATCGAATTAAATCTGCTGGTTGGAAAATAGTGTATTACAGTGATGCAAAAATAATTCATTACAAAGGGGCAAGTAGTAAACAGAAAAACAAGCTCATATATGAGTTTTATAAGGCAATGTATATCTTTTACAACAAACATTACAAAGATGAATATTCTAAAGTTATAACGGCAATTATATATGCCGGAATATGGGGAATGTACGGATTAAAACTATCTTTAAACACTTTAAAAATTAATTATGACATGATTATGCCTAATAAAACTTCAGAAGAGCCTGTTTCGCGACTACCTAATAAATAAGACATATTGGATTAATTGGTGATGGAATGATCAGGCAAAATCAAAGATTTTTCAATCTATCTTTAGTAATTATAGACATGATTGTAATTGCTTTTTCATTGATATTTTCATGGTTCATTCGTTTTCAGAGCAATTTGTTGGCCCATGAGCCTAATTTAGGGTTTAATTATTATTTATTATCCCTTTTAGTTATTCTGCCGTTATATCTTTTACTTTATTCTGTTTTTGGATTATATAAGCCACAGCGAACTAAAAGTATTAGATCATTACCTATAAATATCATTAAAGCAAATGTCATAGGATTATTAGTGTTAGTCACATTCTTATTTATAATAGGACAGGTAGATTATTCCAGATATCTGCTTGCAATGTTTGCTGCGTTCAGCATTCTATTTTCTACTATTGAAAGAGTTATATTCAGACAATCACTTAGATTGATACGTAGCAAGGGTTTTAATATTAAATACATTTTGATGATAGGGGCAGGAGTACTTGGTGAGCAGGTTGCCACTAAACTCAATCAACGTGAATATTTAGGATATAATATAATTGGATTTTTAGATGATAACATTGAAATGGGACATAAAATTGCAGATTCTAAAGTAATAGGAAATATTAATGATTTATGTGATGTTATTTTGACGAACCAAATAGATAAAGTTATTATAACTATATCCCCAAGACATTCTGCATTATTAGAATCCATTATAGATATATGTGAAAGATATGGGGTAAAAGCAGAAATTGTACCTGATTACTATAGATATTTCCCTGCAAAACATTATATTGACATGATAGATGATATCCCAATTATAGATATAAGGTATGTTCCTTTAGACAGTTCATTTAAAAAAGTTGTAAAAAGGATTTCAGATTTAATATTTGCTATAGCAGGTATTATACTTCTTTCTCCTATCCTGCTTTTAACAGCACTTATAATAAAATTAAGTTCTTCAGGGCCAGTTATCTTTAAACAGGAGCGGATAGGACTTAACAGGAAAAAATTTGTAATGTATAAATTCCGCAGTATGAAAATTCAGGACGATGAAAGAGAAATGCATCAATGGACTGTTAAAGACGACCCTCGTACCACTAAATTTGGTTCGTTTATTAGAAAAACAAGTATTGACGAGCTTCCTCAGCTTTTTAACATATTAAAAGGGGACATGAGCTTGATAGGCCCTAGACCAGAACGCCCCTATTTTGTAGATAAGTTTCGTGAAGAAGTTCCAGAATATATGATTAAACATCATGTACGTCCTGGGATGAGCGGCTGGGCTCAGGTACATGGGTGGAGGGGAAATACGTCCATCAAAAAAAGGATAGAATTTGATATATATTATGTTGAAAACTGGACTTTAATTTTAGATATAAAAATATTTTTTATGACTTTAATCAGGGGTTTAGTAAATAAGAATGCTTATTAAAAGTTTTGACATGATTAATTTTGTAAAAGCAATAATACTACTAAATCATGGAGATTTATCATTAGTAAAGTATTATATGATATAAATTACTATCACTACCTATTCAAAAATTTAATATCACAGGTTAAAATATGTCATGGAAAAAGAAAATCGCTATTATAATTCTATTTCTTTTCGTCGTGGGTCTTTTATTTGTAGCTTATGAATATGTAACTACAACTTCAAGTGAAAATGTATTGCAGGGAGATCATAACATACTTGTTCTTTGTGCAGACCCTTCAGAAAAGAGACCAGGTATTGGGGCTGTAGATATGGCTTTTGTAATCCATACTCATGATGGAAGCATCCAAAATGTAACACCAGTATACCCTGGTGGCATGGCTCATCCAACTGCTTCACCTCCACAATATCTAAAAGAAACACAGGGTGTAACTAAACTTTATCTCCACGATTCATTATGGGATGCTAATGTAGAAACTGGAACTAAGCTAGCTCAAGAGATCGTTCAATACCACACTGGCCTAAAAACAGACATTGTTGTGGTGGTAACTCCTGATGCTATAGATGCGTTAATACGGTCTATCGGGCCAATATATTCCAATGGTGTAGATGTTACTGGTAGTTCTATAGCTTTCGTACGAAATGAACAGTATAATGAAAACATGAGTCGAGGAGAAGCTGTACAATCTGTTATGAATCCTATGATAACTGCTGTAAAGGATAAAAGCAAATTTTCTGCATTTTTACAGACGGCCACTACTCAATATGCTATGGGAAACATTGTAGTTGTACCAAAAGATGCATTTATAAAAATAGCTATTGGATATGGGTTTAAATCTTTACTTTAATTTTTCTTTTCTTTTTTTATTGATCTAAATATGTAATATCTGCTCTTATTCTAATAATACACAGCATCACAAGACTAATAGTATTATATAATAAGTTAACAGAATTAATTAATATATAATAACAAGGTGTTTCAATGTCATCAGACAGTAACGAGGGCAATTACTTTGATTTAAACTTCTTTAGAAATTTAAAAAAATCTAAGGGAAACCATGGATATTTAATATGTCATAAATGTTGCGGATATTATCCTCTTAAAGAAAATGAATTACCAGATGATTTTTTAGAATGTGAGTGCGGTAATGATCTCAAGTTTTATGAAAATATTGATGATCTCATGAAAATGGAATATTTAAATAATGAAAATAAAATTAACTCAGAATTTTCATATGATAATGAACTTCAGGAAATAGCAAATGTTCTTAAAAGTAAATCTGAAAAGAGAAAAGAATTTTTAAAAGAGCTAGCAACACGTATTAAAATGCAGGAAGATGTATTAAATGAAATTCATTCCGGAAAAGGAAAATTCTGGGATACAAACGAGGAAAATAGGTTATACAATAACATTAATTCACAAAACAATGCTGTAAAAAGTACCTTAAACGAAGATAACTTTTTAACATATGTTAAAAAACAGCGGTCAAGGGCAGAACGTATTGAAAATCATTATTTTATAAAAATAAGCGCAATTTTATTTGCTATAGCCTCAATTATGCTGTTAACATTATTTTTAACAATTTAAAAATAAAAAAAGAATTATACCTTATTTTATTGCTTTTTCAACCGCTTCTATTGTTTTTTGAATATCTTCATTATCATGCATCGACGATATGAAACAGCATTCAAATTGTGATGGTGGAATAAACACTCCATTTTTAAGTAGGGTATGGAAATACTGGCTGAACTTTTCAGTATCTGCAGATTTGGCGCTGGTGTAATCATATACTTCTTTATCTGTGAAGTATGTCTGGAAAATAGAGCTTAATCCAGCTACTTTGAAGTTTAAATTATTGTCATCAAGTATATCTTGAATTCCAGTTCTTAGCATATTTCCTTTTTTATTTGATTCTGCATAAAAGTCATTATTAAGCTGGTTTAACATTGCAAGTCCTGCAGTGATGGACACTGGATTTCCATTAAACGTCCCTGCCTGATAAACAGTGCCTGCTGGAGCAATCATTTCCATGAATTCTTTTTTACCGGCTAAAGCACCAATAGGGAATCCTCCACCAAGAATTTTACCGAAAGTTACAAGATCTGGAGTTACACCAAAATATTCTTGGGCCCCGCCTTCAGCTATTCTAAATCCTGTAATAACTTCATCAAATATTAAAATAATATCATTTTCAGCTGTTATTTTACGTAAAAATTTTAAATAATCTCCTTTTGGTGGAATAAATCCTATATTTCCCATTATAGGTTCTACAATTATAGCTGCAATATTATTTCTTTCTCTTTCAATTAAATCAGTCAAAGTTTCTTTATCATTAAATGGTACTAAAACTGTATTTTTTGTGGTATCTTCAGGTACGCCTGGTGAATCTGGTAACCCAACTGCTCCAGAACCGGATTTTACAAGAACGTAATCATGTGCTCCATGATAAGATCCTTCAAATTTAATGATTTTCTTTTTACCAGTAGCTGCTCTTGCAAGTCTTATGGCACTCATTGTTGCTTCTGTACCAGAATTTACAAAACGTACCATTTCAGCACATGGCACTTTTTTAATTACAAGTTTTGCAAGTTTTATTTCATTTTCTGTAGGGACACCATATGCGGAACCTATTTTAAGCTGCTGTGCAACGTCATCCATTATTTTTTGGTTGGCATGACCTAAAACAAGGGGCCCATATGCGAGGCAGTAATCAATATAAGAATTTCCATCAACATCTATTATTTTTGAACCATGTGCTTCTTTTGCAAAAAAGGGGTATGGTTTATAAGCTCTAACTGGAGAATCCACTCCTCCGGGAAGATAATTTTGGGCTTCTTTGAACAATTCTTCAGATTTCATATTTTAACTCCTTAAACCATTGAATTTAAATTTATCATGATAATTAAATTTTTATGCGTTTGGAATAATCAAATTTAATTTATATATTTTAATCATTACTACTTATTATTTAGTTAATATTCTAAATCTGCATGCATTAGACTTTACTATTTAATTAATCTTTTTCAAGCCCAATAAGTGAATTTGCAATGGCCACTGCAACAGGTGTTCCACCTTTTGGTCCTTTAGTTATAATATTTGGGATTTTAGTCTTTGCAAGTGCTTCTTTAGATTCTGCAGCACCGACAAAGCCAACAGGAACTCCTGCAATGGATCTTGCTTTCATACCTTCATTTTCAACTAAATTTATAGCCTCAAAAAGAGCTGTTGGAGCATTTCCAATTACAATAATCCCATCAAAACCTTCATCATGAGCAATATGCATTGCAGCAGCTGCTCGAGTTATCTGTTTTTCTTTTGCAAGTTTAATGGCATCTTCATGGCTGATATAGCACTTTATTTCACCTTCATATTTATTTATCCCCACTTTAACCATATTTATGTCTGTAAGGATATCTTTCCTGGCTTTAATTGCTTTTACACTTTCGGTCACAAAATCAGGAGATATTTCAGCGATATCTGCATATTCTGGATCTGCAGTAGAGTGAACAATTCTCTCAACTATCCTCTGCTCTGCTGGAGAAAGGCCCTTTATTTTATCAGAAATTAGTGATCTTACTATCTCTCTACTTTTTGATGCTATATCATAGCCCTGTTTTGTTGATGCACCCATGAACATAGAATCTTTACCCATATTTTTTCACATCTTAAGTTTTGTTTTTTAATTTAATTTTTACTATATTTAAAGAACATTCTATATATTTTTTAAACACTCATAACTTGATTCATAAACGTAAACTTAATTTTTGTGGATTAGCGGGCATTAAGTTAAATTTAAAGTTTAAGTCCGTAACTTAATTAAATAAGAGAACATGAATTTTTAATTTTTATTAAAAAGAAAATTAGTATCATGATACTTTAAATTAAAGTTGAAATTAAAAGAGAGATTAATATAAGTTACCATCTATTTGATCTAAAAAATAAAATAGAAGGGGGATGATAGTATTATGCCCCTGTTTTAAACTTCAATGTGTATGCTGTAGCTAAATTATTGCCTGCACTGTCTTTTACTGCTGATGCTGGAATATAAATCTGATACTGATTATAAGCGTATCTGACTAAATCCATTTTGATAGAAAGTGTGTTACCGCTTATTGATTTGTTGATTACAATTGTTTTTCCAGTATTCAGGTTTTTCATGTAAATTTTAGACCAGTTAACGCTTGTTTTAATGTTTTCACTGAATTTGAGGGTAATAGTCGCTGTTCTTGAAAATCCAGTAGCACCGTTTGTAGGATTAGTTGAAATCACTTTGGGAGCTGTTATATCTGGTGTTGTATTTCCAGTTGATGCACTTCCAACTTTACTATCTAACGCGCTGATAAAAGCGTTTGCATCGCTGTTTTTCTTAGCTGTTGAATCACTCAGGTAAGTTTCGTAGATCATTGTAGGTATGCCCTTATTTGCAATAGGTACTGTAACGTATTGAGTACTTGTTGGATTTGGTGGACTGTATGTCACCAAGAATGGCATAGCGCTGATTATCTGGTTAGCGTAGGTTTTGGTTATAGCATTATTTGAAATTAGATATAAAAACCGGTAGTACTCATATCCACTGTCTGCCCCATGATTTTCATGAGCATCAACCACTAACATTGGATTTTCTTTGGGAACATCAGGCACCACAAATTGTTGGGCTAATAATTGTCCATTCATTCTTCCCTGATTGTAATCATCCGCATTTTGAGTTACATGGACATAATAAAGTACATATCTTTTAGTGAGATTTGCTGATTTACTTGCCAGAGCATTAGCAATGGCAGTATGTATTCCGTTTTCTTGAGGATGCACGCCAATTATAATGGCTATGGTCTGCTTAGAATTTTGATTTCCATAAACTTTTTTTTCTACATAACCATAGCTTGTACTGCCTATTACATTTGCGCCATTTGTTGTACTGATGCTTGACCATGCATTTACTGAAACGTAGTTTGGTAGTACTTTATTTGTTTTATAGTAATTGAGTATCTTTGAATACATGTAAACCATAGATTCAAAGCGAATGGTATCTCCCGTACTGGTTTGAGTGGCGTAATTTGGTGCCCGTCCATTGGAATCCATGTAAGACTTTACACGGTTTGCAATATCTAGATATTCTGCCTTATTGATATTTCTGCTTGTAATGTTTTCTGAAGGAGCAGCTGCATTACCATAATTTCCAAGAGCAATTGTTTTGTTTGACTTACTGTTGATATTTAGCAGTGCTGTAGTTGAAAGTTCTAAGAATTGGGGCATACTAACTTGGTTTCCGCCTACACTTACAGTATTTGGAAGTGTATGATTCGTTTCTACGTATGATTTCACAACACTTGATGCGTTAATCACCTGATCCGTTGTGACATTTGTAGAATTTGCTGCAGATACATTGCTGATACTTAAAAAAAGTGCCAG
>JAEZKE010000087.1 GCA_023436175.1 Methanobacteriota archaeon | reverse complement strand
TTAAAATAACTTCTGAAGTTCCGCCGTTCATTTGAGTCACGACAGCTAAAACATAGTTCATTACGGGTTTATTTCCAATGTATACAACATTTTCCTCTGACATCACTTTACCTCCAAAGAATAACCATGTTAATTTGGTCTAATATTACTATAATTCCCTAATTAATATATATAGTTTATGTTTTGCATACTTAGCCTTATAATCTCTTATTATGGGAATAAAAGGATTATAATCAATAATTAGAGGTAATAATTATTATTAATAACTTTCTCAGATTAAATAATCGTTTAAATTGTTGATAAAATCAAATTAGCCATTTTTAGTAAAATTAATATTATTAAATAGCATACTATTAATTTAGAACTATTCAGACTTTTTAGTCCCAAATAAATTATACAGTACACCACAAATCTATTTTAATCTTATCAACAAATTTACATTTAATAACTGTAATTAATTCAGTTAAAAGTTTTATTTTCTAAATCACTGCACTAAAAATAACATTCAATTTAATTCCGCCTATACTTTCTAAAGACCACAGCTAAACCGTCAGCATTTCCTGTCTCATCTTTAATAGGTGTAACACTACCACTAACAAGTATTTTAGTTTCATCTTTAGATGTTATTACAGTTTTATCGAAAAAATCAGTTATAGCATTTCCAGATGAAGGATTAAGTTTTATGGATTCTTTACTCAAAATTTTGAATATCTTATCTAAGTCTTCTCCTATTGCTTCTTCCTGTATCCATCCCGTAAGATCTTCAGCAACAGGATTCATAAATTTAATCCTGCCTTTAGAATCTGTAGCTATTACAGCATCGTTTACACTTTTAAGTATTGCAGCAAGCCACTGTTCACGATTTCTAAGTCTTTTTTCAATTCTATGATTGTAAAGAGCTATTTCAATTGTAGTATTCAGTTCACTCTCTTCAAAAGGTTTAGTAAGGAATCCAAATTGTTCTTTAAGAAGATAGCCTGCAGGTTCTGTCATTTTAGCTCTCTGCACAATACCTGCATTTGAATATGCAGTTAAGTAAATTACAGGTATGTCATAACGTTCTCTGATTTGCGTTGCAGCTTCTATACCGTCCATTTCACCTTCAAGTTTAATATCCATAAGAACAAGATCCGGCTGAAGCTCTTCTGCCCTACGAACAGCCTCTTCACCAGAGAAAACTAAATCAGCAACCCCATATCCTGCACTTTCCAGTGCAATCTTTATATCTTTTGCTGTAATCCTTTCATCTTCAACAACCATAATCTGAGCGACTGCCATATCTTACCCCCCCTTAACCAATATTATCATGATCCATTTAAATACAATTTTTATGTAAGATCACGGAAAACTAAAGCTATTCCACTTATATTTCCTTTATCATCTTTAATATGATTTAAATTAGCACTAATCGGAATTTTTGTCCCGTTTTTATCGTTTAACATAACTCGATCCATGGAATATTCATTAACATCAAGTTTAAATCCATTTATGGTGCCAAATTCCTCGCATTGGATATTAAAAACATCAACTAAATCTTTGTTAATCGCTTCTTCCCGTATCCAGCCCGTAATATCTTCTGCAATATGGTTCATGAATCTAATTTTTCCATTTTCATCTGTGGCAATTAAAGCATCATTTATACTCCCAAGCATCGTTGAAAGCCATTGATCATGATTTTTTTCTATTTCATGTCTATAAAGTGTTAATTCAATAGTACTATGTAATTCACTCTCTTTAAATGGCTTATGAACAAATCCAGATGGTTCTTTAAGAACATAACCCGAGGGTTCTGTCATTTTTGCCCGTTCTATAGTACTTTCATCTGAATATGCAGTTAAATAAATCACAGGTATATCAAAATACTTTTTAATTTCTCCTGCAGCTTCTATACCGTCCATTTCGCCTTCAAGTTTAATATCCATAAGAACAAGATCCGGCTGAAGTTCCCCTGCCTTACAAACAGCTTCCTCACCAGAATGAACCACTGCAGGTACTTCATAACCTAAGCTTTTAAGCCCTTCCTTTATGTCTTCTGCTGTAATCCTTTCATCTTCAACAACCAGAATTCTTGCGTTACTCATTGACATGCCTCTACTTTTTATAAATTGATTTAACATTTGCATTTACGCATATTAATACTTTAATTATTTAAGGCGTTTTTAAACCATTAATACAGATTCAAAGTATTGTACTATTAAAAGTAGTTTAAAATCAATTGTATTAATATTTTAAAGAAATATTATTTTTTATAAAGAGTTTAAAAATAAAAAGAATATTAAAACAGTGTTATTTACGATTTAAATAGATAAAAATCATCTTAAAATATTAAAACTGTTTTAAATAATTATTTCAAGATAATTTAACTATCTTAAAATCAGTATTTTATTTATTGCGTCTAGAACTGCTTCAACACTGGCCATAACAATATCTTCTGTGGTAGATCGTCCAGTTGCCTTGTTACCTTCTTTATCTCCCATTATAACGAAAACTTCAGCAAGAGCATTAGTTCCCCCAGTTATAGCTTCTATATTATATTCCTGAAGTTCTATATCGGCAGTTTCACCTACAGCACGTTGAATAGCATTTATTGCAGCGTCTACTGGACCTACTCCTGTTTTTGCGGCTGTCTTAATTTCTCCGTCGATGCTGAGTTTTACTGTGGCTGTGGGCAGCACGCTGTTTCCAGTCATTACTGAGAACCCTTCAAGTTTTACTATTTCTTCTTTTGCCCTTCCCAGAATGCTCTCAGCTATAGCCCTTAAATCAGCGTCTGTGATACATTTTCCCTTATCTCCAAGCGCTTTAATCTGATTAAATACTTTCCCAAACTGGTCCCCATTTAATTCTATTCCATATTCATCAAGCTTTGATTTTATGGCGTTTGCACCAGTGTGTTTTCCTAAAACAATTCTTCGGGTATGGCCAACCATTTCAGGAGTTATTGGCTCGTATGTTTCAGCTTTTGCAAGCACCCCATGTACATGAATTCCAGCCTCATGAGCAAATGCATTTTCTCCCACAATAGCTTTATTTGGAGGCATTTTAACCCCTGTAATTCTTGAAACAAATTCTGAAAGGTTTACAAGACGTTCTGTTTTAAGATCCATTTTTAGGTCATACCGTGTAAGAAGAGCCATTACAACTTCTTCCAGAGCTGCATTCCCAGCCCGTTCACCTAATCCATTTATAGTTGCATGAACCTGGTCAGCCCCAGCTTCTACAGAAGCAAGTGAATTTGCAACTGCAAGTCCAAAGTCGTTATGGCAGTGCACGCTGATTGGAACATTTAATTCTGATTTAAGATCCATTACAAGCCATTTCATAGAAGTTGGGACCATAACTCCTACTGTATCCGGAACGTTGATACAGTCCACTCCCGCATCTTCAACCGCGTTATAAATTTCCTTTAAATAATCAAGTTCTGTCCTTGTAGCGTCCTCTGCTGAAAATTCAGCCACAATACCATGATCTTTTATATATTCAACTGCATCTACTGATTTACTTAAAATTTCTTCTTTACCCATTTTAAGTTTGAATTCTCTGTGAAGGGGAGATGTACCAATGAATGTATGTATGTAATCCACGTCAGCATCAATTGCTGCGTCCAGATCACCTTTTAATGGTCTTGCCAAACCACAAATCCGGGCATTTAGCCCCAGTTTAAGGATTTCACCAGCTGCTTCTACTTCACCGCTTGAAGAAGCAGGAAATCCAGCTTCTATTACATTGACACCGAGCTCATCAAGCCTTTTTGCAATTCTTACCTTTTCATCTACAGTCATTGCAACTCCTGGCGTCTGTTCACCATCTCTTAGGGTGGTATCAAATATTCTTACCGTTTCCGGCAGCTTCATCTCGTTTTTTACTTTTTCTATATACATAATATCTCTCCTTGGTTTGGCAATTTGTATACTTGTATTTGAGAATACTTCAATAAAAGATTTAGGATAATAACTATAAAAATGAATTTTATTAATCAGCTTTTAATTAAACTTAATTTGCTGATTGATCCTGAAACTTACAATAAATATGTGCCCATACTCAAACTCAAGAAATCCCTGAGACCCGGAGCAAGCCCTAAAATGAATATAGCTAACTTCAACATGTTTCTAATGACATCATCTTCCACGTATTCATCTACGACATAAAGTGCTGTTAGAATAACTGCTATTTTTAAAGGAAACATAACAGCTGCTGTACCTGTAAGGTTCATAAGTGCATTTGGAAGCACGTGCTGCTCGCCGTAGCCGTAAAAATCAATTGCAATAAACGTGGCTGAGGCATCAAATAAATGGGCTGAAAGAACACTTAAATTAACTTTATCCTTTAAAAGGCCCCATTTTTTCCCTAAAAGTACAAATATTGAAGATATAGCTGCCCATGTGCCAACAACCTCAAAAAATGCAATCCAATTTAGATGATTAATGTTTAAAATATTGGGAATACATAAAATAATTCCCACAATAAGTATAAAGTACCTGTAATCAAATTTAGTCTTCTTTTCTACATAAACAGATGTAAGTAGTGTGACAATTGTTACAAGACCCGTTAAAATATAAATCCCTGGGGTAACAAGCCATAAAACAAGAGGATAAATTCCATTATCTACAAGTGCCCTTGCACTCGATCCAAAGAATATAAATGGAACTAAAGGAACTATGAGATCTTTGGGATCTTTTTTAATGTAGTTAAACATTTTTATAATTAATATAACAGCAATTCCAAGTATAATCCCAAAAACTACTGTATTTAAGGCCGTATATCCTGGATGAAGGTAAAGAAAATTTTGCTGTATGAACTCTGAAATATCTGAAAACATAGATTTAATAGAGATTTAAATAATTTAAATTTTTTTATAATTAATAATTCAAAAACATGCGTTTTGGAGCAATCATGAAGTTTAAGTCTAAAAAAGAAATTGAATTTAATTTATTATAATATCCTGCCGCAAACTCCCATTTTAGCTTATCATTTAAGATACTACATCAACAGGAACCTTTGATTCCCTCACTACCCTATCTGCAGTACTTCCAAGCAAAAATTTCTCTATACCGTGTTTACCAGATTTTCCAAGCACTATCTGATCTATACCCTCTTCTTCAGCGGTTTTAACTATAACATCGGCAGGTTTGCCTTCTTTAATCATAGTTACGAGATTAACATTTGGACATTTACCTGCACACTGTTCCTCTTCTAATTCTTTTTTAAATTTTTCAACAGCCTCTTTTCCCTCTCTTTTTAAGTTTTCGCTGAGCTGATCCCTTAAATCCTGTTGAGGTAGTGCATTCAGGTAATCTGCATCAATTACATATAAAACAATGATAGTGCCGCCCAAACTTGCCATTGAAATCGCTTCTTCCCCTGCTTTTTC
>JAEZKE010000050.1 GCA_023436175.1 Methanobacteriota archaeon | reverse complement strand
TACTTTAAATCCTGCTACTTTTGGTTCTAATGGTCCTTCACTTCCGTTTTTCATTCTTCTTGCTTCATCCAAGCTTTTCCATCCTCGGTAAATGGTGTCCATGAAGTCACAGTTGTGAAGTTCTGCTGCAGCACCTCTTGTAGGATTAAGCTGCACATAGTTGTGGAATCTTCTTGTTAGGAGTTCTACCACTGTTGGTGCGTTAAATCCGTCTAATTCTAGTATATATTCTACTGCACATGCTGCAGCTCCAGTAGCTACAGATAATAATTGGTATTCACTTTTAAATTTATCTAATGCGTTTTTAAGTGTTGATTCCATTACATCAGTTGTAGCTTCAATGATTGCCATTGTTACATCGTCTTTACACATGTTATATGTTGATTGAGATATATGGTGAGATATATCACCTACACAGTATGCTGGAACAGTTACAATGTTTCCATAGTGCACATCATCCTCAACTGCGGCCATTACTGTTTCTTTCATGTTCTTCTTGTAATTCGACATGTATTTTCTCACATCAAAAGATTCATGGCCTAAAGAATCCATAAGTTTTGCCTGGGCATCAATAGGTGTTTCATAAATTGATTTAACCATTTCAATTTCATTTTTAATGGCTTCAGTTACTGTAATTCCATCTTCTATTTCATTTGCAAAAATTTCACCAATACCATATGAAGTGTTCATTCCCCATGATTTAGCAGCTAAAATAGCCTGTTTATGATCATCAGGTATTTCGGTTCTTTTTAGAATTTTATTTACTATGTTACTTGTACTTCCAGGAATTAACGCAAAATCAACAACACATGTTGGGCCGTAAAATCCAGCATATCTCCTTACAGAATCAAGCCCTATAATGTCTTCGGATTTCCCAATGGTTTCTATAAATTTGTCTACACTCTTTTTAAAGTTTTCATCTTCTTCGTACAAAATTTCCAATATTGCAGGTGTTTGATAGTGTTCTACAAATGGATCATCTTCGGGCCTTACTGTATCAGTTAAACTGGTTAATGTGTTGTAGTGGGTGTTGATTGAATCAACATGAAGATTAATTACTGCTTCACTTTGTCCATCAATAGCCTCCATTTTGTTTGCTACATCAACATACGCCTTTGTATGTTCCATTTTAAATTCATTTCCTCTATATTTTTTCACAGTATTTACATCTGCTTTCTGAGCCGCAATAGCTTCATTTATCATTTTTTCATATAGTTCTGACATAATAACACCATTCTATTTATTAACCTTAATAACTGATATATTTTTTTAAAATACTACCAAACTGCAATCAAATATTAATAATATTTGTTATCTATTTTTTCAAAATTTAGTTGATTATTTTCAGACATCCTTTTTTTCAAATTACAGCAACCATATGGCTAAAAATGGTCAAATTTAACGCAACAAAAACATCCTCATATGTAAAAATGTGAATTTTAAAAAAATAAAAAAAGTAAAATTTTGTTTATTTTCGGTTTCGGGCCAGGGACGCCAAAAACTGTTATTAAACTCCGTACCACAGAAGTAATGAAGGTATTTTAATAATTGAAGAGTAGAAGATAATTCTGTAGGTTAAACTGCAAATACTGCTAAAATTTAGGGATTAAAAGTGTTAGCACTATTTGCTCGGTTCACAGAGATTTGCAGCCTGTGTTCGGTTCTCGGCATAGACCCGTGGTCCGTAAAGCATGTATCCAATACCCACAAAGATCAGAATGTACTCCCCAATAGTAACGGCAGGTGGAGGGGCAACTGTGAAGAAAAACAGTGCCTGGTCGGCGGGGGCGGTAAGGAAAAGGAGCACTGCGTCAATTACCGCCAAGACGCCTGCGAGCCTCGGTCTTCGTAGCCACAGCGAAACTAGCCCTGCAAGCGGAATCAATAACCCCACGATAATAAAGAACCCTGCAAACGCTAGAGTCCTTAGTTCATTCATACGAGTCTCGACTCCCAATGGTGTCAACAGAAAGCCCAAAATGAAACCAACGCCCAAAAAAACCGCTAATATACGCTCTGCATTTGTGAAAGGTATATTTTTTTTCATAAATTACCTCTTAATTATTTTATTTATATTAATATGAGCTTAGAAATTAATAAATTTACCGATTTAAAGAGTTTAGCCGGGAAAAAGATTTAAATTGAATATAAATGAAAAATAAATTATTTTTGCATGAAAAACAAGTTATATAGAATATTTTAAAAAAAATAGGATTAATGGTGTTGAATAAGTGCTATTCGGACCCCATTTGGATCTTCTAAGAATGCGAGAGTCCCAACTGTTATTGGCATTGGTTCCATGGTGATTTTGGCACCTTTAGATTTGAGTTCTTTCACTGTGGTGTTTATGTCTTCAACATCCATTCCTATTGAAAATAGTCCCGGTTCATCTGTTGGATTTTTAATGATTTCTACCATGGTTTCTCCTTCACCTTTAAGCAGAGTAATTGTTCCTGCTGGTCCAAGATCGTACCTGCTGTCTATTTCAAATCCCATAACGTCACGATAGAATTTAATTGACTCATCCATATCCTTAACTATCATAGTAGTGTATTTAATTTTCATCTTATCACATTCCATATAATTCTATTTCCATACTTTTTAGCGTATATTTTTTGTATTCCATCATTTTTCGTTTTATTTCCGGTTTCGGGCGAGAGATGCAAAAATTGCTATTATACTTAATATTACTGAGATAGAGAAGGCTACTTGAATACTTGTTAAGAGCTCAGGATAATTTTGTGGATTAAATTGAACTGCCCCCACATAAACAGCAAATATTACTAAAATCAGCCCCATACCAAAAGTTTGACCTAAAAGTCTCATTGTACTTACAGTTGCAGAAGCTAAACCGAAATATTTTCTTTCTACGGATCCCATGATAGCATGTGTGTTTGGAGCTGAAAATATTCCAACTCCAATTCCTAAAATAGCTAAACCTAATATTATAAAGTATATGCTGGTTTCTGCAGTTATGAGTGCAAAGATTAATAAACCAATAGTTATTATCGCCATTCCCAATGAAGCTAATTTCCCCGAATCGAACTTATCAGAAAGTCTACCTGCAAATGGAGATATAACCACCATGAAAACAGTTTGAACTACAAGAATTAGTCCAGTTACATTAGGATCAAATCCTTTTATAAACTGCAGATATAAACTCAGCAGAAAACCTACTGCAAATAAGCCCATATAACTTATAAGTGTTGCTAAATTAGATAATGCGAACCTTCTATTGTTTAAAAATAAGTTTATCTCTAAAACTGGATTTTCAACCTTTAATTCCCATATAACAAAACCCATAAACCCAACAATACCTAAAATGACCATCAGCATTCCAAGTGTGCCTGTAATATTCGAGAACCCTATCAAAATTAACGCAAGCATTAAAATATAAAGTAAAGATCCCCAATAATCAAATTTTTCACCTTTACATGCTGCCCATTCTTCGCCGTTCATTTTCCAAAGTACAAGTGCTATTACAAGTAGTCCAATAGGCACAACTAAATAAAATATGCTTCTCCAGCCTAGATATTGTGTTAAAAAGCCACCTAAAACAGGCCCCATAACAAGTCCCACATAAACTGCAGTGATATTTATTCCTATTGCTTTACCTCTTTCTTTAGGAGGAAATACTGATGTTATCATAGCAAGTCCTGTTACAAATATCATTGCACTTCCGATACCCTGAATAATTCGAGTTATAATAAGAAATTCAGCAGAAGTAGATATAGCTGCCAGAAAAGAAGCCACAGTGAGAATCACAATACCATAGGTAAAAATCTTTTTCATTCCAAAAATATCGGCAATTCTACCAAAAGGAACTGCAAACATAGCAGATGTTAAAAAAAACGCCGTTGTAATCCAGCTTAAAAGAATTGCATTCACTGCTAATTCGCTTGAAATTGTTGGGAGTGCAACATTTAATGATGTACCCATAAATGGAGTTAAAAATGAAGCTAGAGTAGCAATTAACAAAATTGCCGTTTTATTTATTTTTTTATCTTTAACGCCATCCATTCCCTTATCTTTAACAGATATTTGTGTTTCCATTTTTATTCCCCATTATCTGTATATACAGATATAATAAAATGTAGCTCCATATAAATATAATGTAACTTTAACAGGTGAAAAGGTGACAGGCATGATGTTTGATGAGAAGATGTTATCTTCTTTGCAAAAGCTGGGCTTAACAAACTACGGCGCGAAGACTTACATCGTTATAACAAATTTCGGCCCTATTGACGCTGCAAGTATTGCCAAAGAAGCAAATATACCCCGAACAAAGATTTACGATGTGTTAACTAAGTTAGAAGAGGACGGATGGGTAAATGTAGATCACGGGAGGCCTATGCTATTTACTGCCCGAGACCCACGAAACATAATCGATGAGCGTAGATCCACTCTTTTTACAGAAATTGATTCCTTAGTAAGTGAAATGTCGATGATGTATGACCAGCAGATTAAAAAGGAAATACCTAAAGTATGGTTGATTCACGGCAAGGATAATATTACCGCTAAATCATTAGATATGGTATCAAAAGCCAAGAAAAGTGTAATGATGACTGGTGATTTATATTTCCCTGAGGAGGTGGAATCTCTAAAATCCATCATCCCAAAGGCCAAAAGAAATTTTATCAGCTTTCGAATTATTGCAGGTGGTACTGTAAAGACCAGTGAAGGTGAAATTGACCTTGTCAAAGCATTTGCTGAAGTCCAGCCAGACATGATAATTTCAGGAAAACCACCTATCAAATACGTAATAGTCGATGAAAAAGAATTGTTGATTATGTTCCCAAGAATACATGAAGAGATTTTAGATCTTAACAAAGTAGTTGCATTATGGATCCCTAGCCCTGTAGTAGCGTCTTCTATGACTGACATGTTCAATATGCGGTGGAATAAATATGTAAAAATGCAAACAAACGTTACTCAATAAATTAAAATTATAATATTATATTTTATATTGTGTTAAAATTTTATACAGCTATATTCAACTAATTGAGTAATGTTTGTTTTTGTCCTATTTTTGAAAGTTAAGCAACATTCAACGTCATAAACTAAAAGCTAAATAATAGAAGGATTTATAAAAAACAATTGGGACTTAAATGGCAAACCTGATAATCAATATATATATGTACTTGTAGCAGTAGCGGTTATAATCTTTTTAGATTTTAAATATTTCCAGTATGAATTCTGGAAACGGTTAACCGCAAATGTAATAGTTGTTTTAGTATTTGGAGCGCTCTATTATTTGTTTTTAGTTAATTTATAGAAAAAAACACCTTTAAAAATATATTGAGGTATAACAGATGGTCAGCTGGATTTATAAAAATTGGGCAAAATTAAGTCTTTTTCTTGGAGTTATAACTGCCGTACTTATTTACATTTTTATAAATCCTCACAATTTACTTCTATTTCTGATCTGGCTACAGCTCCCTATTTATTTACTGCACCAGTTTGAGGAGCATAACTGGAACGGGTTTAAAAATTACGTTAACAGGAATGTGTTCAAGGTTAAAGAAGGTAATTTCCCTTTAAATGATAAAATCATATTCTGGGTCAATATTCCAATTATATGGATCGTCATGCCGATTTTCTCATATTTATCATTTATAAATATAATGTTTGGCCTGTGGATCCCTTATTTTGCAGTATTTAACAGTTTGAGCCATGTAGTTGTCTCAGCGCGGAATCGAGAATATAATCCCGGACTGATTATAAGTTTAATACTTGGAATTCCAGCAGGTATCTATGCTTTAATCATAATCTATTCTTATATCCAGGTTCCAGCGTTAATCTCAGCTCTTTCAATCTTATTTGCAGTATTACTTCATGTAATCGTATTTAGCACCATAAGAATGAACTACAAAAAACAGGTAAATGCCCACTAATTTGACTTCTAAATCAATAACGCCATGTAAAACAGTAATTGGTTGAAATAATGAACTTAAACAAATTCAAAAAAAATAGATATTGTACAGAATGTACATCTTATTAATATAAAAAAAATAATGTTGAAATGTATTTTATATAAAATCGCCTATTCTATAGCGATACATTCCCAAGGTTGAACATCTGTGTCAATAGTGGCGTATAGCTCTTTTTCTACATCTTGGAATAAATCTTCACAAGTGAATTTTAAACCCGGGATTTTTTTAACAGAATACATTTTTCCTCTTCCACTTTTAACGATTATATCACCCTCTCGGGTTATACCAACTACTAATTGCTTTATTTCTGCCATATTATCACCAATTAAAATTAATTTAATTTTTTATTTTCATTATTGATTAAAAATCTTTAACTTAAAAGTATTTTCATCCAATATTATATTTCAACTACTATTATTTTAAATTTTTAATATGTTAAATAGTAGAGTTAAAATATTAGCTAATCTTTCTTCATAAAGTTATGCGTCATCAGATATTTTCTCAATTATCCCATATTTCTTCATAAAATTATGTGTTATCCCCGATACTTCCTCAATTATTTAACCTTTCTCCATAAAATTACGTGTTATCCCCAATATTTCCTCAATTATTAGCTTTTCCCCATAAAATTACGGGTTATCTCAAAATATTTCAGCAGCCTTACTTTTTCTTTTGAAATACTGAAGTTTACCTGCCATATTTCAATTCCTTTTAAAATACACTTCTGTACCTCATTTTCCACAAAATCACTATTGGTACTCCTGACTTCAACCTTAAACCCAGGGTTATCATAAATAAAACAGACTAAGAGAATTGCCCTCTGATGGCCAGAAAGACTGCCTGCCAGTTCATTGATATGTTTAATAAAACGTTCCGTAGAACTGAATTTGCCAGCACTCTTTGTTTTAATATGTTCAGGATAAGGCAGCTGTATACTCAATAAGGGAGTTTTTACTTCAACATAAGTGTCTCCAACAAGAAAATCAAGTTTAGAATTTCCAAGCACCTGTTCACGGAGGACTAACTCATTTCCACCAATCATATCTGAGAATAATCCTTTTACTATAGCATTTTCCACGTATCGATTGGCTGCGTTCTGGTTAATTCCGATCCACGATTTTTCATTTGATTCAGGTAGATCCAGTGAAACTGCTTCCACAGTATAAGGAGTCTTACGCTTTGGATTATCACTTTTAGACAGTAAACAGGGGATGCCTGATAAATCAATATCTCCAATCCGCCCAGTAGTTGGGCAGTGACATCGGACCACATCATCATTAATGAAAACGTCAATTGTAAACTGGCTCTTCCTCTGCTTTATTATTCCCTCTATCAAAGGCATTTTATACTTGAGAACCATATTATTTTCCATAATTTACCTCTAACTATTGTATATTCATTGAATTTTGGGAACCCTTTCAACTCTTTTCCAGACTTTAGATCTCAAAAGAATCAGTGCAAATATTCCCAGAAGTACACTGCTCATAATATTACCCATTAAACCATTACTGGAATAAGCAAGATATGCTGCCACGATATTACCTGCTTTATTATTAAATAGATGTATTATTATTGCTGCCCAGACACTTCCAGTTTTTAAAACCGCATAACTTAAAACAATACCCATTACAATGGTGAAAATTGTCATTAAAACATTACCTAGAATGGGCTGTCCTGGAAAATTATAGCCCATTGCATTCATTGGATAATGCCATGCGCCCCATATGATACCCAGTACCAGAACACCTTTATAACTGCCTAAAAGCGGAAATAGTCTGTCCTGGAGGTATACTCTCCATCCAAATTCTTCTCCAAAGTACCATGCCCATATTGTAAAGAAAGAAAAAATTAAATAAGGTATCAATGTTATGAAGAATGTGTAAATGTTAAACTCCACAGCAGGAGCGCCTAACCCACTGAAATAAACTATAATACCCTGAAAAATAAGTATTAAAAGAACAGTTAATGGCAAAACGAGGTAATATTTACGGTTCTTGCCAAAGGATAATTTTGAAGCTTTCAGACCGTTTCTCCACTTCTTTTTCAAGTTCAACAGTATCACAGCTAACATCCCTAAAACTGCAACAATGGTTGAAAGAACAGGCTGATCCATTACACTCCCCATTACTGGCTGATAATAGTTCTCAAAGGAAAATAAAACAACATAAAGTAAGAAGAATGTAAATACAATTTTTGATTCTCTGGTAAGGGCACTAGATTTGAAGTAAATCATGCAGGTTATGGCTGCAGTGGCAGGTATAAACATGCTCAATACCAGCGTGGCGGTCCATATTTGAGAAGGTGGAGATGGTATGTAACCAGCGATGTTATAAATAAAAAATTGAAGAATATAAGTCGCTGCAAAGGTAATAATTAAAAATACAGATAATTCTTTTTTCAGTTGTCCTCTTTTTAATGTTTTATTCAATATAAATCCCCGCTATTAAATTAATTTATAATATACCTAAACTATTCCCCTACTTTATATTTAAATATGGACTAAACCGCTGAAAATAGCTGTAACCTACTAATCTGATTATTTCAATGTACTTAAGCTCATTTATTTATAATAAGTCAAAGCGGAGATTTATTTTGATAATTAAATTCATCAGGACTTAAAATTTTGAGGGATTTTTATTTAGAAAAATAGTTAGTGCACTGGCCATTAAATAAAAAAAAGTCTGTATTAAAATCAAGATTCAATTTGTTTTAAATTATATTAACATCTTATCATTGAGTTTTGCAGGATTAAGTTAAGAACTCTTTTAAATAAAAAAGAAATTAAGTTTTAAATTGATACCATTTATTTAGCGTTAGAACTTTGAATTCTCTCATTCATCTGTCTTCTGAAGTTCTGGTATATTTCTGCATTTTCTTTTTCTGCTAATCCACCATCAAGACCTTTTACAACTTCTTCTGAAGGGACACGGTCAGAATTAACCATTTTTTCATACCTAAATGACGGCCAGTTATCAGGCAAATCTGCAAGGTGTACAAATTCCATGTTGTAAGGCATGAGGTCAATCTGTTCTTCTAAAACCTTATCTACATACTTTTTATTAGGTTCAAAAACTATCATAGGCCGGATTGAGTCAGTCTGCATAATATCTTCGATGTTTCTACCTTCATGTTTTTTAATTAAATCTGCGCACATGTTGAAATGGGTGATTTCCATCTGTGCAAAGTGTTCCCATAGCCTTTTTATCCTGCGGTTTGGCTCTGTCAGGGCGGCAGAACAATAGTTGTATGCTTCATTAAGTTGTATCATTGCTACTTTTTCAAGCATAGTTTCATTTGGATCACCTAATAATCCATATTGAGTCACATGCTGCTCTTCAATTTCTGCAATTTCGGAATATAATTTACGTGCTAAATCATCACTGCACATGTTTCCATGAGTTTTGTAGAAGAGTTCAGTTTGCTGTTCGCCGGACGTAATTGTGATGTAATTCATTTTTGTCTTGAGTTCGGCCCCATCCTTGTCATAATGATTTCTCATGGAATCATCAGGATGTCTGTGCTCCATACTGGTAGGTCTTCCAGGTTTAATGTCAGTTTTTCCCTTAGTTATCTGTTCTGGATCTTCACCGTTTAAGATTTGCATTAAGCATCCATATCTATAGAGGTGGTCAAAATCCTCAAGCAGTGCAAAATCCAGTGTACTTTTCACATAAGAATCATGTTCGTGTTGAGCTAAGTTTGCTGTAAGATCTACAGCTACCTGTTCATAACCAAGGGTAGTTTCCAGAATGGTTTGATCGGGAGGGTTAAGCCAGTCCACAGTCTGCTGTTGTTGAGAGTCTGCTCGGCGTATTTCAGCCATTTGCTTCTTAACTTCAGGATTATCAGCCATTCTCTCCACTGCATGAGATGTTAATACAGAATTAGTCTCAATTCCATTCATTAAAATAACTCGGGTACGGGTATATGGATCTACATCCATTTTGTCATATGGTTCCTGAATTACTTCTTCCCAGTTCATATATTCAGATTCCATAGGAATTCCATCCATTTCAAATGGTTTAAATTGAGTTATATTATCAACCTCCACTGTTTTTAATTTCCTATGTAATACTTTATTTATAAAATTTAATATTATTAGAACTGATCCCGCCGTCCTTTATGAAATAAAAAATGCCACTGCCCTTGTTAAAATCCTTCAAAATATTGTATAAATCCGTGTTAGATGTTCAGGACATAGAATTTAATACAAAATAAATATAACTGTAAATTTAAACTATGTGTTTAATAAAGACATAAACTAACAAAAAATGTATAAATTGGTAATTATAACTATAATTCCTAAAATCATGTAGCTCTTCCAGTTTGAAAGAGGATACTTAATGAGTCTTTTACTATTTCTCTATGTTCATAATAGACACGCTCTATGGGATATCGATTATGTTTTAGTACTATTTTTTATATAAATCACGGTTTAGCCTATGAGAAATAATAGACCAAATAGAACAGCCATGCAGCTAAAAATAGTTGAGTTTAGTGATAAAAATTATAATATCTATCTCAAAGTGAAAATAATGAAAGATGGAATTAAAAAACGATTAAAGCACACCTAAAAAGTTTAATCTGACTGGAATTCTTCAGGTATATATGCTTCAGCATCTCCTGCAGAACAGTGAGGTATAGCTGCTATTAAATTATGTACACGTTCATAGGGTACTGATAGAAAGATAACATCTGGTTCAAACCCTTGATGACTTCTCGCAGTCCAATCTCCCACAGTCATATTTGTATTTCCACTCATTATAGTATAAACTATTGCCGAATAACATAACGCACCTATAATCTGCTGTTTTGGTGATATACCATCCCAATACGTATCTAATGTTATAAGACGGCAAGCCTGTTCAGCATTACATAAAAATAAAATCATATCAGGACGTATTTCCGCCTTATCTAATGGACTTATTACAATTCTATCAGCTAAATCCGTGGCTGGTGGTACCGATAATTTTTGCATTCTCTCAAATGTAACAATAGAGCTTGTAAGTTTCTCGCCTTTAGTTAGAAATTGCTGCACCCTTCTTTTCTTTTGCCCGGAATGAATCTCACTGAAACCGCAGAATTGACTGCTGCCAGGGCAGACAGAAACATCTTTATCAATTACAAAACTCTCTCCCTCACTGGCAAGTTTCATTGCCCTGCAAAAGGATGTTTTTTCATATCTACCGCTTGAAATTTCATCGTTGGTAAAAGAAATAGCCATAGGTTCATATTTTAATCCAAAAATCTTTTTAAAAACATCTGCCTGTTCTTTATAGTTCATTTAAACCAATCTCCCCCTAAAATAAATTTATTTTTAGTCTGTGTATTAATATATACCATTAATCTAATTAATTTTTTATAAACGCCCCTCAAATCTTTGATTTGGGGCCCTCGAACACTGTCAAACAATTGTGTTTGACGCATGCAAAAACTACGTTTTTGCTGCCCTCGAACACTGTGTGTTCGGGGCATGCGAAAAACTTTGTTTTTCGCGTTTGAGGAACTACATTCCTCAAACATCGGAAATCCGCGATTTCCGAATGTTCAGGAAATCTCTCAAAAATTCGAAGAATTTTTGGAGCAGCAAATCGAAGATTTGCATGCTACGATTTCCTTCAACAT
>JAEZKE010000157.1 GCA_023436175.1 Methanobacteriota archaeon | reverse complement strand
GCACTCGTTTCTTTCATACTGTCAGCATGATAAAATGTAGCGAAAAGACATGCAGCAGCAAATAAGGCGGTCTTTTTAAGACCGATTGTAAATTTCATTTAAAATTTCCCCCAATCTAATTGTTTTAAGATGTTTAATATAATAAATCTATTATACTCTATCTATATTCAAAAGCACGTTACGTTTATATTAAAATGATTAAATGTTATTTACGGAAAAATGACAGGGAAGGGGATTGTTAGTAAGGTATAGGGATTCTAAAGTAATTTAAGCTGCATTTTTGGTCATATTCAGGTCACATTCTAGATTTATATTAGGTACATCGATAACATTACAGCTGTAATATAGAAATTTAATACTTTTGCAACAGGGAGAATGAAAGCAAATTTATCCTCGGATAATTCATAGCGATATTCATAAAAATGGATAAAAGTAAAATGTAGAAAATTGTTGTAATTAATTTGAAAATTATTTATAATGGAATATAATGGTATATTAAATATATGTTATTTGTAAACATATATTTAATAGTTATACTAAGAGTAGCCTTATAGCATAGGGAAGTAAAAGAGATGATTATAAATGTATATAATATAGATTTATATTATAATAAAAAAGGAGATACTTATGATTAAAAAAATTTCGGAAAAGGTTTATCAATTTTTTGTAAAGCACTGGTTTATATCTACAATTGCTTCAACGGTAGCTGGTCTATGGTTCCTTGTCGCTCAAATTTTAGGAAAACAATTTGAATGGGTAGACACTAACGGTGTAGTAAAGCCTTTTGTCATAATGGTTTTTTGGTTTTGTACAATTATATCATTTTTTTATACTTTATTTAAAACTAATTTTGAATTTAAGTCAACAAAGAAAAACCTTAATGATAAAGAAGTTTTAGATGAAGTTATATCATGTAATAACTCTATCAACACAAAGATATTTCATAGGTTATTAACATATGTTAAAGAAAATAAGGAATGCAAAGCTGATCCTTTTAATATGATGTTTGATGGAGAAAAGGAGGCTGAGGATTTACTTGAACAATTTAATATTTGTCTTTCAAAAACGTTAAATATAAAAAGGGAACGTATTGGTTTGAGTCTAGCTGTAAAACTGAGTAATTCTGATGAGTGGCAGCTACTATCAAAATTACATACATCTAATAACTCATCAATAAATGATCTGTTCCAAAATCGAACATCTACAGCATATGAGTTGATAAACCAAGGAAAAGAATTCTTATTTAAACTAGATAAGACAAAGGCATATGGAGAACATACTTATATTAAAAGTAACAAAGATGGTGAAAAGGTTCAAGGCTCAATAATCTGTTGTGATATGAGTGTAAGTAGTAATGGAGAAAAATATATAAACGCAATTTTAAGTATAACTACATATGAAATTAAAATATGTGAGGATAAAGATAAGGAAGAAGTAGAACACAAGATAAAAAACATAATAATTCCCGGATTTGAAAAGTATATTGATCAACTTCTTCTCAAATATTATATAACCATTAAGCATAAAACAGCTTAAATACATAGTGGAGGAGTACTATAATTACATGCAGAAATTTACAATATGCTTTATTAGACAAGATAAAAATATTCTTTTATTAAATAGAGATCACCCTAGATGGATGGGAAGTTGGAATGGGGTAGGAGGAAAGATTGAAAAGGGAGAGTCACCGAATATATGTATTTTAAGAGAAGTTATCGAAGAAACAGGGATTAAGCTATCTAATATTAAATATAAAGGCACAATAAATAGAATTATTGACAATAATAAAACTGGTGAAATTTACGCATTTGTATCTGACCTACCAACCGATTATATATTTAATACCCCAATTAAGATAAGTGAAGGTATACTTGATTGGAAGGAAGTCTCATGGATTCTTCATCCACAAAATACGGGGATAGCTTCAGATGTACCTTATTTTTTACCAACTATGTTACAAGATGATAACGAATATGAATATTTATGTGTGTTTCATAAAGATACAATAATAGACTTTAGTAAAAAAATAATCATATCATAATTGTTTAGTTAGTTTACCGAAACCCAATAGCCTATGTGCTATCATCCAGTGCCCGATTTAGAAGTTGATGGCTATATTTGCTACCTCAAGGCTCTGGGTTGTCGAGAATAAGATAAATATGCCTGTTGTACATTATGATTATTTCAGTTCTGAATGTGATGGGTCATGGTATCGGTGGAATAGCAAGGATAATACCTAGTATATTGAAGTATGAAAATTACGATAACACTAAAATTATGGAATTTTATAAAAGAGACACTGTGCTTTTTTCAAACAACATAAATATTATTGCTAATAGACAGATGGTAGCCCGATTCACTTTTACAATTTCCTAATTTAAAAATAAGCAGTAGCACTAAACCCAGTGCTACTGCTTATTTTTTTGTTAAGCGGATAACGGGAATCGAACCCGCACTGCAAGCTTGGGAAGCTCGCGTTCTACCATTAAACTATATCCGCATAAATCTATTTTATAGCATTCTTCTCAATTGTCAATACACTGCTTTAAAATCA
>JAEZKE010000154.1 GCA_023436175.1 Methanobacteriota archaeon | reverse complement strand
ATTTATAAAAGATACAAAGTAATATTAGTCAAAAATTGCAATTATAAAAAAATAGTTAATATACTAAAAGCGATGCTTAGTAAAAATATCGATAATAATCTAATAACAAGCGTTTAGGCAAGGAGTATCGATATGAGTCAAAAAACAGCGATTATAATAGGAGCAGGACCTGCAGGATTAACTGCAGCTTATGAATTACTTGATAAAACTGACATTAAACCAATTATCTATGAAAAAAGCGAAGATATTGGAGGAATCTCAAAAACCGTAGAATATAAGGGTAACCATATAGACATAGGTGGCCACAGATTTTTTTCAAAAAACGATCGGGTTATGAAATGGTGGCAGAATATCATGCCGCTGCAAGGGGCACCTGCAAAGGACGATTTAGCCCTTGGAAGAGAAGTTCCATTACATAAAGACTGCTTAAGGAGAGAAATAGGACAAGGAGAAGCTAAAAAAATTGCGGCACCTGATCCTGAAAAAGAAAATAAAGTAATGCTGAACCGTGGACGTCTTTCCAGAATCTATTTCCTTAGAAAATTTTTTGATTACCCTGTTAAATTAAATTCCAATACCATTAGGAACTTAGGCGCCTTAAGAATGATTAAAATAGGTCTAAGTTACGCTAAAGTCACAATATCCCCAATTAAAGAGGAAAATACCCTCGAAGACTTTTATATCAACAGGTTTGGTAAAGAACTTTACGGCACTTTTTTTGATGATTACAATATAAAACTGTGGGGAGTTCCCTGCAGTGAGATTGCACCCGATTTTGGAGCCCAAAGGGTAAAAGGTTTATCCATAACCAAAGTTATCACCCATGCACTAAAAAGTAGATTTTCAAAAAACGATTCCATAGAGCAGAAAAACGTGGAAACAAGCTTGATAGGACAATTTATGTACCCTAAATATGGACCGGGGCAAATATGGGAAGAAGTAGCAAGAATTATCACCGAAAGCGGTGGTGAAATACACTTCAACCAGGAAGCTGTTGGAATTGAACATGAAGGTAGTGAAGTAAAACAAATTAAAATTAAAGATGCCAAAACAGGTGAAACAAAAACAGTAGAAGGAGATTACTTCTTCTCAACAATGCCAGTTAAGGATTTAATCAACGCTACAGAAAATGTACCTCAAAATGTTCAAGATGTTGCAAATGGATTAATATACCGTGACTTTATTACAGTGGGTTTACTTTTAAATGAACTTAAAATAAAAAATGAAACTAACCAAATGACCATTAATAACATAGTCCCTGATAACTGGATTTACATACAGGAACGTGACGTTAAAATCGGTAGGCTTCAAATATTCAATAACTGGAGCCCATATCTGGTAAATGATGATTCCAAAACATGGATTGGGCTTGAATACTTCTGTGATGAAGGAGATGAATACTGGACCATGAGCGATGAAGACTTCTCAAGATTTGCTATAGATGAACTTGCAAAAATTGACATCATCGACAAAAAAGACGTGCTCGACAATGTAGTAATACGAGTTCAAAAAACTTATCCTGCATACTTTGGAACTTACGACCAGTTTGATGTGGTTAAAGACTTTACAAATAAATTTGAAAACCTGTTTTTAATCGGAAGAAACGGAATGCACAGATACAACAACATGGACCATTCTATGCTTACCGCAATGACTGCCGTTGATAATATTATAAAAGGAGTCACTTCCAAGGATAATCTCTGGTGTATAAATACCGAAGAAGAATATCACGAAGAAAAATAAATTATTCAGTGCCAAATGGCACCAATATTATTTTCTAATTTTATTTTAAAAATTGAAAGTAAAGTATTAATCTATTTTTATCTACTGACTTGAATACTTCTTACAAAACTCATAGAAGTTTTCAAATAGTTTTGGTCCATTTTCAGTATGATGAACCTCAGGGTGGAACTGTATACCATATAACGGTTTAGTTTCATGCTTCATTGCCTCAATTTCACAAATTGGAGAGCTTGCAAGTATTTTAAAACCTTCAGGTAACTTTATAACCTCATCTTTGTGTGATGTCCACACTTTCATGGTGTCTCCAAGTCCTTTAAAGATATCATTCTCTTCTTTTATGTTAATCTCAATTTTCGCATAACTTTCCATCCCTGCAGACCCTACTTCACCACCATAAGCTTTTGCTATTATCTGGTGGCCAAGACAAATCCCCAAAATAGGATAATCCAATTCTTTAACATATTCAAAGCAATTTCCAGCTCGATCTATAGATGGTCCCCCACCTAATATAAGGCCAGCTGGTTTTTTCTCATTTATTTCATCAATAGATGTTGAATTTGGAATTAATTCTGAAGGAATTTTTAAATAGTGTAATGTCCTGTGAATTCTGTGATTGTACTGTCCATGATTATTTATAACAAGTATCTTCATCATATATCTCCTAAATATTGTTTTACTGGTAAATTAAGTCACATAAACATAAAAATGTATAAATATATTAAAATACAATTAGGATATATGGAGTTTAGAGACATCATATATATAATAATAGCTATTATAGTGGCAGTAATTTTACTCAAGATAATATGGTTCTTACTACCAATAATTATTATAATTGTCATAGCCTTTATCGTGTATCTCTTTTTAAAAGGCAGAGACAGATACAGATAAATTAAGACAATTTATTTATCTAATTTTGTTTTAAAGTAATATTTAATTAATTTATTTATCTTGTTATTTTTAATTAAATCTATTTTAAAGAATTAAATTTAAAATAACCAATTATAATTAGTTTAACTTAAAAAATAGATTTTCCATATAATTAAATTTATTAACTGTACTAAATAAATCAATAACGTTACGGGTTAAATATATTGAAGTTTAACAGGGTGAATATATGCAAGATCTTGGATATCTTGGAATGAAAAAGGGATTGCTTTATGAAACAATTATAACCACTCAAAACGGATATGGAATACCAAATGCGGCTCCAATAGGAGTTATTTGCAAAAATAAAAATGAAATTGTACTGAATCTCTTTGAAGGAACCCATACCCTCAAAAATATAAAAAATAACTCTAAATTTGTTGTAAATATTTTAAAAGATCCCCTCATTTTTGTAGGATGTACCACTGGAGATCTTTCTTCTGATTATTTTAAAAAGTATGGTGATGACTTTTACATTAAAAATACAGATGCATTTTTTACTGCAAATGTAACTAACGTTAAAGAAATTGAAAAAGAAGATAATATTCGTAAATCTAAGATGAGTATAATAAAAGCCAAAGTAGATGATATTATAATTAAAAAAGATGGCGTCGAACCTTTGAACAGAGCTATTTTTGCCATAATAGAATCCCTTGTTTATTTAACAAGGATTAAGATGGTAGATGAAACTACTTCTCAATTGTATGCAGAACGAATTTATGAAATGTCAAAGACTGTAAACCGTGTAGGAAGCTTAGATCATAAAAAAGCCATGCATAATATCTTAAAATACATTGAAAACATTTAATAGGATATAAAAATTTAAATAGACTAAGAATTTAAACTATTATTATAAATATTATAACTGAATTAAAAAATTTTAAAAGTCTTTTTTATACATTGGACTCCCTGAATGTAATTTTAAATTCACAGCCATTATCTGTTTCAAGGTCAATAAGGCCATCAAGCTGTCTTACAAGTGCATTTACTAACTGCATTCCAGTAGTTTCTGCATATCTAAAATCAACGTCATCAGGTAAACCTATTCCATTATCACTGACTTTTAATGTGAATGTACCATCATCTAATGTAAATGTGATATTTATTTCTCCAACTATTTCATTTTGATCTGTGAGCTGGTTACTTATAAGTTTACGGCGTTCAGTTGTCAGACATCCAAATTGATCACTTACAAATTCACGACTTTCATCTGCAGGTCGGGTGAATATATTTGCAGACTGGCGGGATTCAGAATATGATGGAAATGCATGTTTTATAGAATTAGTTACAAGTTCATTTAAAATTAAACCACATGGAACTGCAGTATCTATATCCAACAGAATTCCATCTATCTTTATATTGGCATTTATGTTTTTATCAACTGCATATGACTTAAAAAGATAATTAATTAAATCATGAGCATATTTAGCAAAATCAATTATTGCAAAGTCTTCTGATCTGGAAAGTATCTCGTGAATTAAAGCAATAGCTTTAACACGATTTTGGTTTTCTTGATAAATCTCAATAGGTTCTTTATTATTAATTTGAGTATACTCAAGCCCTATAAGATTAGAAATTGTATCTAAATTATTTTCAACTCGGTGATGTATCTCTTCAAGGAGTATTTTTTTCTCTTCAAGCGATGCTTTAATTTCTTCTTCAGCTTTTTTACGTTCTTCTATCTCATTTTGAAGCCGTTTGTTTGCTGCCTGCAGTTCATAAGTTCTCTCTTGAACCAGTTCCTCGAGATGATCACGGTGTCTTCTTAACTCTCCCTCAATTGATTTACGCTCAATTGCATAGGATATGGAACGTGCTAAGAGACTGCTGTCAACTTTTCCTTTAATTAAATAATCCTGTGCTTCGCCTTTTACTGCATTAATAGCAATATCCTCATCATCAAATACACTTAAAATCACAATAGGAATATGAGGTACTCTATTCTTCGCTTTCAGGAACGTGTCAAGCCCAAAACTATCCGGCAAGTTTAAATCTAATAACAGCACATCTGCCCCATTTTTCTCAATATGATCCAATCCCTCTTCAAGGCGGCGGGTGTTGTGTAATTTAAATCTATGCGTTCGTACTTCCTTTAGCATTTCTCGTATTAAAACTATGTCTGTAAGATTATCTTCTATTAAAAGAACATTGATGTATTTGTTATCCATCTTATCATCCATAAAACTTTAAACTTGTCCTTTATAATTATTAATTTATTTAAGGGAATTATACCCAATAAGATGGTTATATTTAATTTTATTACAATATAAGTTTTTTTATTTTAAAAGAGAATTTTGCTTTTTTAGGGTTGTTAAACTGTTATAACTTATATTATGCTCAATTTAATGAGGATTGATAGTTAACGTTTCTAAATAGGTAACTAAATATTTCACCTATATTTAAAGGCGATAAAATTCTTTTCGTTTTGCCTCTAACAAATTAGGTTCCTTGCCAATGATTTGTGATGCTACCAATATCTCACCGCCAGATTCTTTCCTCACTGACTTTATAAAATTAAGATATCTTGAATTCCTTAAAAGATGATGGTCTACTACCACTTTAGGTATTTGCTCTGCTATTTCAATTAAATTGCTTCGAGCTTTTTCAATATCTTTTCTTTCAACGGCAAATCCTGCTAGATAAATTGGAGGTCCGCTCAATATCAGCATATCTGGTTTTTCTTCAAGAATAGCCTGCCTTGCTTCATTATAAATAGGGCCCTGAACATCAGATGCGTGCATAAAGCTTTTTCCATTATACATAATAGTTACAGCAATTACATAACCTAATTTGCTCCCCTCAGAACCGTGAGGGAGAGGATCTGAAAATTTAATTGATGTATCTCCTACTTTAAATGATTTACCATCCGCATAGGATATTTCACAGTTTAAACCGTTTAAATTCTTTAAAAATTCAGCAGCGCGCTTTTGCTGGCTTTTATTGATTTGAGAGGTGGGGTGTTTAATAAATAACTTTTTTCCTTCATACAGTTTTTTTGCAGATTCTGGAGATGAATCTAAAAATTTTCCAAGTTCAAAGGGAGTGTAATGGTCGTGATGATAATGACTAATAGTTACAATGTCTGCTTTTTCTGAATATTTTTCAATTCTAGCCCTGGTTTCATGTAATGCATCAAATTCAGTCTTCCATGGAGGATATCCAAACCTTTTAGGGGCTATGGATGTTCCAGGGTCAATCAGTATTTTCTGGTCAGTTTCAACGAATGTTGCCATAGACCTTACGCCCATGCTTTCAAAGGCAAGTGGTACAATTTTCATGAGATCACCAAATTAAAGGGTTTCATTTTATTACATCAACAAAATCAAATTTTTCAACATCAAATAGTCCCATATCGCTTATTTTTAATTTTGGAATTACAAGAAGGGCTAAAAATGACATTGTCATAAAAGGTGAAGCCAGTTTACATCCCATATCAACCAAAGCGTTATGTAAAACTTCAAGTTTAAAAGCCACATCTTCAGCAGATTTTGTACTCATTAATCCACCTATTGGAAGTTTTAAGGAATGGATACACCCCTTAGACGCAGTTACAAGTCCCCCGTTATTTTTAACAAGTTTATTAACAGCATCTGCCATGTCATGACTATTTGTTCCAACTGCAATTATATTATGTGAATCATGGGCCACACTTGATGCAATTGCACCCTTTTTAAGCCCGAACCCGTGAACAAATGCATTTGTCATTTTATTATGGCCGTACCTTTCAAGAACTGCTATTTTCAAGATATCATTTTCTACATCGGGTTCTATTTTATTATTCATAACCTGGAGAACTGCTTCAGATTCCTCAGTGAGCAGCTGCCCTTCTACTACATCAATTACCCTTACCTTTTCCTCTTTTTTGGAAGATGAAATCTCAAAGTCTGCGGGCTTTTTAGAACTTATTTTAAAGGTGCCTTCAAGTTCAACAGGATTAACAGAAAACAATGCTTTTCCTTCACGTGCAGCAGCATTTCCAGCTATATAAACCTCTTTTACTTTGAAATTTTTAAGATCCTCAACTATAACCATGTCTGCAGATTTTCCTGGAGAAATTAGTCCAGAATTTAAGTTATAATGGACTGCAGGATTAATAGTTACCATTTTAAGCGCTTTAACTGGATCTTCTCCAAGTTCAACAGCTTCTTTCAGCATCAAATCAACATGCCCCTTTAAGAGATCTTCAGGGTGCTTATCATCAGATATGATGAAATCTCCACCTGCACCTATTAAATCCGCTAAATTTTTTGCAGATGAGCCCTGTCTAAGCATCACCTTCATTCCAAGCTTTCGCTTTTCAATTACTTCCTCTTTTAATGTGCATTCGTGGTCAGTTGAAATTCCTGCTGCAATATATTTGCAGAGTTCATTTCCAGTTAAAAGAGGTGCATGCCCATCAACAGGCTTTTTATATTTTTTAGATACTGCAATTTTGGCTATTACTTCGGGATCATCTGATAAAACCCCTGGAAAATTCATCATCTCTCCAAGTGCAACCATTTCTTCGTATTTAATAAGCTTTTCAATTTCTTTTGAGCCGATTACTGCGCCCGAAGTTTCAAACGGCGTTGCAGGGACGCATGATGGGGCTGTAAAAAACACGTTGAGAGGAACGTTAGAGGCATCTTCAATCATATATTTTATTCCACTGGTTCCCATGACGTTGGCAATTTCATGAGGATCTGATACAACAGAAGTCGTTCCATGGGGTACAACTATTTCTGCAAACCTTGAAGGTGTAAGCATCGAACTTTCGATATGTATGTGTGCATCGATAAATCCAGGTAAAATAAACTGGTTGAAGTTACCTTCAATTTGCTTCACGCATCTTATCATCCCATCATGCATCTCTATTTCTGCAGGGTAGATCTCTTCAGTAAACGGATTAACTAAATTGCCTCTGATCATGGATATTGCTCCCAATAAATTAACTGTTAATCTAAATTTAACATATTACAAATTATTTAACTGTATTTCTTTATAGATATCTGTTTAAAAAGTCAAAGCTTTAAAATCTTATATTTCCTCTCTAAATACCCTTTAGCAAATGGATAAATCATTTTATGGACAAAATTAGCGTTATAAAAATAATTAAGGAACTTAAGGGGATCATTTGCCCTATGAATTCTGTTTACTATGAATGAGTAATCTAAAAAGCAGAACCGTTCCCATAAATAACGGTTGACCATACCTGCAGTCAATTTATCTGTGAAAAAACTTTCTGCACATTTCTGGTAATCGTCCCCATTAATTATACTTTTTGCAGCGAGATATCCTGATGTAACGGCACTTTTAATACCAAAACCCCATAAAAAATCTTGCAGTCCAGCAGCTTCGCCTATATATAAACTTTTTCCGCGTTTAAAAATATTTTTACTTGAAAAACAACCAATGCCTCCCATATTACTTACTTCTTTTAAATCCAGATTAAATTTATCATTAAAAACTCTTTTTGTTTGTTTAAAATAAGAATTCATGTTATTAAAATTATTAAATAAAACAGTGGCCATACATCCCTGCCCTTCGGCAATTAAAAGGTAGGAATAACCATTTAAAGCAGCATTATTATTAACAAGGCCAACTGCAGTATTTTGAGAAAACGTATTAAAAGTAATGCCCTTTGCTGCAGCATAAATTTTATTTTTTATAGGACCAGTTGCAATAATATCCACTTCATTTTCATGAATTGTTTCATTAAAATGGATATTTACTCCCAAATCAAAAGCTTGATTTTTTAAAGCAGTGTCCAAAGTTTCTTCTTTTGATCCTCTCTTAACAAGATAAAATGCAGGCTTTTTACATTTAAAATCCCATATTTTAGATTCATTGGCGATTTTAAGTTCTAAAAAGGGATGATATTTAAAATTAATATCAATATTCATATTTTTAAATAATTTAAGCACATCATCTTTATCAGACCAATTTTCAAGTCCCTGAAAGTCTTCATGAAATCTTGAGCCTACATCTGCACTCTTTTCAAAAATATTAACATCATAATCTGCTTTTGCAAGATTTATAGCTGCAGATAACCCTGCAGGCCCTGCACCCAAAATTTGTACCCCTTCCATAGTATTAATTTTGTCTGTAATTTTATAAATTATTGTTTAAGAGAAATCTATAAATAAAAAAATTAAGAAATACTGCTGATCCTCACAACACATCATTTTAAAGAGAATTTCTAAAAACACCCAAAATGGAGATGAGATATAAATTTATAATAATTAATAACATTAGAACTGACTTAAAGACGGTATTTTTCAATATAAACATCTGAAATTATTAATTAAAAATCATTCGAAAATGAGAAATAATCATACCCATATTGAACGAGGTTAATAGAAATTCTCTAAAACTTATTAGGAGTTAATGACTTATGCAAACTGAAAGAGCACACAACTTTGTATTTGGGATTTATCCCGGAAGTGCAGTAGGAGAAGGCCCAGGATTATGTAAAGGAAAACCTGATAATCCTCAAAAAATTTTAGAGGCACTGGATAAGTTACAGGGAACAAAACGTTCATTCATGGTGCGTTCATATCTTCATTATATTGGTGATGGAAAAACTGCCAACCATACACCCCTAAATCCAGAACACTATGTTACTGACAGGCGTAAATTAGATTTAGTACTGTGTTTTCAAACGAATGAAGAAGACTTGACTGGATGGAAGAATACTATTAATAAAATGATAAGAAAGTATGGCTCATATCTTGGATCATTACAAATTACTGAGGAAGCAAATGTACAGGTGCCTTATATGGACGGTAATTTTAAAAATGTACGTCAGGCATTAGTACAGGGAGTTATTACTGCAAAAGAGGAGATACGTAAACAAAATCTCAATATAAAAGTAGGTTTTAACTCAACTCCCATCTTTAATCCTGCAGATACGTTCTGGACGGAAATTAAAGAACTTGCAAACGAACCTTTCTATGATTCCCTTGATTATGTAGGGTTTGATTTTTTCCCTGATGTTTTCCAACCTATTAAGTTCACTAACCTTAAAAAAGTAGTTACTTTAGTGTTGAAAAAGTTCCGTAAGCAGGATTTGACAGGTGCAGGTATTCCATCTAGCGTGCCCATACGTATCACTGAGAATGCATGGTCAACTGGCCCCAATCGTCCGTATGAACAACAGGTAAAAACAATTGAAGCTGTTATTAAGACCATTTATGCATTGAAGGATGAACTGAACATTACAGGTTATGAATACCATCAGTTAAGAGACGCAGATAGTTCTGAATTTGAAGGTGACATAGTCAATAATTCAGAATATGATGATGCGGCTACCCTTCTCAGGCAACATCAGTTTGGCCTACTAAAAGATGATTATACGCCAAAACCTGCTTTTGAGACCTATCGTAAATTGATTGAAGAATTGGGAACAAAATAAAAAAAGTTATATAATTTGTGACATGTATAAAGCTTAAAACTCGTTATACATGATTCATCCTTTCAAAGTCATAGAGTTCATATTACCCGTACGATTATAAAAGAATAGATCTAATTTAAATTATATATTAAGTAATTTTTTTTATCCCCAACAAAATGAACAGGTCAAAACATGGAACAAAAACTGAAAGGCGTGCCTGAAACATTACTTGTCCCCCTATGGGCCAGGGCAATTGAAACAAAACATTCTAAACCCATTATTAAAGATAGAAAAGCCGTAGAAATAATGGACCAAATCGACTATGACTTTTCCAAATTTAAGAACCAAGAACCAACACTGGTCAGTGTTGCTGTTCGAACTGAAATTCTGGATAACACAGCAAAAAATTTTATTGATAAATATCCTACAGCCACTATTATTAACATTGGATGTGGCCTTGACACCCGCTTTTTAAGGGCAGATAACGGCAAAATTTACTGGTATGACTTAGATTTGCCTGAAGTAATCAGCATCCGAAAGCAGTTCTTCAGTGAAAGTGAAAGACACAAAATGATAGCCAAATCAGTCTTTGATTACTCATGGATTACTGATATCAATACAAATGAACATGTTTTGATAATTGCAGAGGGAATATTTATGTACCTCACAGAACAGGAAGTTAAAGATATTATGAGTAAATTAGCCACTGCATTTAAAGGGGCTGAGATGCTTCTTGAGACCACACCTGCATCACTGGTAAAACAAAACCAGAAACAGGATTTTATTGGAGATCAGTATCAAATAGAAGCTCGGCTTCAGTGGGGGATCAAAAAAGGAAAAGATATTGAGAAATTAAACTCCCATATTAAATTTGTTGAGGACTGGCACTATTTTGATTATCATAAAGACAGGTGGAGGATAATACGCTGGTTGTCAGTGATTCCAGGATTTAAAGACAGGTTTGGTAATCGAATTGTTCATCTGAAATTCATTTAATTTATATAGCAGTTTACAAATAGCTACATCAGCAAAAAGTTACGATGGCGTTGTTAATTTTTGAATTTTTTTAGATGGAATATTCTCAGACATTCTACTAATTTTTTAGGTTGACCTAAAAATTTATATACCATAAAGGATTTAGCTATACTTAACTTTCCATTATTTAGGTACGCCTAAATCATGAAAGTATATTTGTAAAATCAAAAATTTTGCAACAGTGAAAAAAATCTCTGATTTTTTTACATGGTTGTAAAACTTCAAAAATCCCTCAAATTCTTCGAATTTGGGGCAGGAAAAATCAAAGATTTTTTCATGCTTCGATTTTTGGTGTAGAGAAACTTTGTTTCTCTAACTTTCAGTTTTACAACCACAAAACCATCAAACACATATTGTGTGTTTGGGGCCCTCGAAAATCTTCGATTTTCGAGTGAATGGAAATTTTTCACATGTTTGTAAACATGGTTTTAGATCATCCTCAGCTCAAATGTATCAATTGAAACCATGTTTGTAAACAGGAAACATCAAAATATGGTTTTAGGCCTTCTTCTGCCAAAAAACTAGCTTAAAATCATATTTTAAAAAATTAATCAAACATGTAAATAGGTCTACCATACCTATTTATCCTCCAAAAAAATGTTTAGTTAAGGGATCTGGAGTCGAATCAGGTCCCTGACCTCCTTATTAAAAAATAATTAACTGTTTATTTTGAGAAAAAACCTGTAAAATTTATCTAATTATTCTACAATGACCAGTAAATTTTTAATTTTAATTCCTTCATCCTTGTTTATAATTCGTTCTATTTCCTTTAGGTGTTCTTTAATTTCAGCATTTCTAATGTCTCTTATTGTCCCATCAGATCCTACCCTGTTTACATGGGGATCAAGATTCATTTCATAGTGAATTTCACCGTTGTAATGAAAACTGCTTATGATACCCAGTTCAACAAGTAATTTCAAATTTTCATATACAGTAGAACGGCTAATACTTGGATATGTATCCTCTACAGCTTTGTAAACATCATTAAATGAAGGATGAGAACTTCCTAACTCCTCTAATTTCCCAATTATCTCCAGCCTTTGTGGAGTAATTTTAATTCCATGTGCTCTCAATTCCTTTTTCATAGTAATAACTATAGTGCGATTTAAATAAAAAGGTATCGAAGAAAAACTTATATAGAACTGAGTTCTATATAGAAATAAATATATTTAGAAAAAATTCAAATATTTTCTAAAAGTATTTTATTAAATAGTAATTGAGCTCTAAAAGCACAAGATTCATAGTTTTTGTAAATTTAAAATAGATGAATTAGAACTAGAAAAAAAGAGAGTGAAATTATGGATAAAAACAGCAAACAAACTGTTAGAAGTGGCACGACAAACCTTGAATGGTGGCCAAACCAGTTGAATCTAGACATCCTGCGCCAGCATTCCTCGAAGTCCAATCCAATGGGTGAAGATTTCAACTATGCTCGAGAATTCAAGAGTCTCGACTTCGAGGCCGTGAAGAAGGATCTCCATGAACTTATGACAGACTCACAGGACTGGTGGCCAGCAGACTTTGGCCACTACGGACCTTTATTCATCCGTATGGCATGGCACAGCGCAGGCACGTACCGTGTAAATGATGGACGTGGAGGTGGAGGACACGGTAACCAACGTTTTGCACCTCTAAACAGCTGGCCCGACAATGCCAACCTAGACAAGGCACGACGATTACTCTGGCCCATCAAGCAGAAATACGGGCGGAAAATTTCATGGGCAGACCTTATGATTCTTGCAGGCAATGTCGCGCTGGAATCCATGGGTTTTAAAACCTTTGGTTTCGGTGGCGGGCGTGAAGACATCTGGGAACCTGAGAAGGAGATATACTGGGGTTCCGAAAAGGAATGGCTTGGAGGTAAGCGCAGTGGCAGTGAACTTGAGAAGCCCCTCGCAGCCCTTGAGATGGGTTTGATTTATGTGAACCCGGAAGGCCCGCACGGCAAGCCAGATCCAATGGCCGCGGCACATGATATTCGAGAAAGTTTTGCTCGCATGGCTATGAACGACGAGGAAACAGTGGCCCTTATTGCAGGTGGCCACGCCTTCGGTAAAACCCACGGTGCTGGTGACCCCCAGAAAGTGGGGCCAGAACCAGAAGCGGCCCCCATCGAAGAGCAGGGCCTGGGCTGGAAGAGCAGCTTTGGAACTGGCAAAGGCAACGATACAATTACCGGTGGCCCGGAAGTTATCTGGACCAACACTCCAACGAATTGGGATAACAACTTTCTCAGGATCTTATTCGAATTCGAATGGGAGCTGACCCAGAGCCCAGCAGGCGCCTACCAGTGGAAACCTAAGGGTGAAGCAGGAGCTGATACTGTGCCTGATCCACACGACCCGTCAAAACGTCGCACGCCTGGCATGCTGACCACCGACCTCTCTTTACGGTTCGACCCTATCTATGAAAAGATCTCACGGCGTTTTTATGAAAACCCAGATCAACTTACAGACGCGTTTGCCCGTGCGTGGTTCAAATTAACCCACCGTGACATGGGACCTCGGACACGTTATCTCGGACCAGAGGTACCTGAAGAGGAACTTATCTGGCAGGACCCCATCCCTGCAGTCAATCATGAACTAATTAATGGAGAAGACATAACATCCCTCAAAAGCAAGGTACGGGCTTCTGGCCTGTCAGTTTCAGAGCTGGTTTCGGCTGCTTGGGCATCGGCGTCTACCTTCCGTGGCTCTGACAAGCGTGGCGGGGCCAATGGCGCCCGTATTCGTCTGGCACCGCAGAAGGACTGGGAAGTCAACCATCCAGCCCGGCTAGCCAAAGTGCTTGAGATACTTGAGGGTATCCAGAGCGAATTTAACGAAGCTCAGTCAAGCGACAAAAAAGTCTCGCTGGCCGATCTCATCGTTTTGGCTGGTTGTGCAGGTGTTGAGCAGGCTGCCAAAAATGCAGGCCATGATGTAACTGTACCTTTCAGACCAGGACGTATGGATGCCCTAAAGGAACAAACCGATGTGGACTCCTTTGCCATGCTTGAACCATTAGCAGACGGTTTCCGCAACTATCAGAAGACTCAAAGCACCAAAAAGCCCGAAGAGCTGCTGGTGGACAAAGCGCAGTTGCTGACATTGACCCCTCCAGAGATGACAGTTCTCATCGGCGGTTTACGTGTCATGAATACCAACTTTGGACAATCTCAGCATGGTGTCTTTACCAATCAGCCCGAGGCACTTACCAACGATTTCTTTGTTAATCTGCTTGATATGAGAACGATATGGAATACATCCGCAGATGACGATAATGTGTTCGAAGGGAGGGATCGTGCAACAGGCAAACTCAAGTGGACGGGTACTCGTGTCGACCTCATTTTTGGTTCAAACTCTGAGCTCCGGGCATTGGCAGAAGTTTATGCGTGTGATGACTCCTCTGAGAAGTTCCTAAGCGACTTTATAAAGGCGTGGGACAAGGTCATGACCCTAGACCGGTTCGACCTTGCAGTATCGTGATCCATATCATTCTGGACTACTCCCAAACGCAGGATAACTTCATCATTATATTTTTTTTGCAAACTGATGAATGTCAAATACGCACTGAAATTTTTTTTAAACTATTTAAAATCTTTAAGGAGGAATTTCATATGAAAAAGGCGAAAATTGCATGGGGAATTACAGGGGCTGGTGAAAAGATAGAAAAAACGGTAGAAATGATGAAGAAGATAAATGAAGAGTATAAAGACCGTGTTGATATAGAAGTCTTCATCTCAAAGTCAGGGGACCAGGTCATCAAATACTATGGACTATCCAACGAGCTGGAAACAAACTTTGAAAACATCTGGGTTGAAATCAATGCCAACTCCCCATTTTTAGCGGGACAAATACAAGTAGGTAAATATGAATTCTTTCTAATTGCACCAACAACCTCTAACACCGTTGCAAAGATATCCATAAGGATGGGAGACACGTTGATTTCAAACGGTGCAATTATGGGTCAGAAAGCAGATGTTCCAATTTACATAATGCCTGCAGACTATGAAGAAGGTGTTACCATTACAAAACTCCCTAATGGAAAAGATTTAAAAATTTCTGTAAGAAAAGAAGATGTGGAACACGTCCATAGACTTGCTAAAATGTATAAAACATTCATTATAAAAGAACCTGAAGATATAAAGAAAATATTTTCAGAGTATTTCGATAAATAAGATAGTAGCCATAAAATGCTGGGGAGGGCATATGGAAATAAAGAGGCTATTTTTCTTTAGTTTAGGTGTTGCTCTGTTTTCAATAGGTGCAATTGGCGCACTTCTTCCAATATTGCCAACCACTCCCTTCATTTTAGCGTCTTTTCTTTGTTTTGGCAAAAGTTCAAAAAGAGCTGAAGAATGGATTTCAAACAACCGCTATTTTGGAAGTTATATAGAAAACTACAAGACTAAACAAGGTGTGCCTCTTGATGTTAAATTAAAAAGCATCTTTTTTTTATGGGCTGTCCTGATGGTTTCATTGATTATTTTTTCACATGAAAATTACATTGTTATACTGCTGCTTATCGTTGGGGCGGCAGTAACAGCACATATCTTACTGCTTAAAAGAAAAGTATAAGTTTAATTCAAGCATGATAAGAGACCCTCTGGTTGAAGTTAAATTGTTTGCCTTAAATCATTAGTTATTTATTCAAATATACTTGAAAAAAATTAAAGTAAAGTTTATATAGTGGGTAAATCAAATTATTGTTGTGAAAAATAACTGATAGAAAAAGGCATCGAAATGGGTCTACCATAAACCTCCTTGTTTTCTAAACAAGATGTCTATTCACGGGGGCCTAAAATCAATAGGTCCCCCACCACTAGAAAAAGTCGATACCCCTTTTGAAAATAAAAATCAACACATTTTAAACAGAACTTTTTATAAAAACAAAGTCATAAAATTAAACTCATTAAAACAGAATACATTTGTAATACTATCTTTGAATAAATCTAATATTGATGTTTATTTTGTTTATATACTATTTAAATTGTCTTTTAAGTTAAAAATTATTTAAACTATTTTATATTTGAAATACTAGTTTTTTAACTATTTAAACTTGAAATATTCCCTCCAATCACACGGTATTTTATTACAATTAATCAAATTTTTAGGCTAGCTTAAAAAAATAGCAAAGCTTATATATTAAAAAAGATTTAGGTATACCTAACTTTACAATATTTAGGACTACCTAAATCTTGGAAGGACAAATGAGGTGAATAAAACTATGATAACAACGTTAAATGAACTTAAAACTGGAGAATCCGGAATAATTGTATCCTATAACGGAAAAGGTGAACTTCGAAAACACCTTATGGAAATGGGATTTGTAAGGGGGTCTAATATTGAAGTAAAGAGAATAGCACCTTTAGGAGATCCTATGGAAGTGAAAATTAAAGGATACTCCATATCTTTAAGAAAAGAAGAAGCAGTAAACATCGAAATCGAAGTAACATGAATGATTTGCCATGCCTATCAAAAAAATAAAGGACTAAAAATAGTTCATATAGAATATAAAGGCAAATAATTTATCAAATAAATGAATATCCAAATATTTCATAGTAATAATTAAAAAAACATCCACCGACCTTTAATTAATATAAAAGGATCATGGGTTTCAGGGCAAATGCCCCAAGAATAATTGTGGAGGGAATACAGCCCATGGAAAAAATAAAAATCGCCCTGGCAGGAAATCCAAACGTTGGTAAAAGTACACTTTTTAACCAGATGACTGGTATGAAACAGCACGTTGGTAACTGGCCAGGTAAAACTGTAGAAAAAAAAGAAGGAAGCTTCAAATATAAAGGAAATGAATTTGATGTAATTGATCTTCCCGGAAATTATAGCCTTACCGCTTATTCTGTTGAGGAAATAGTTTCAAGGGATTATATTGTTGATGAAAATCCAGATGTAATTGTTAATATTGTTGATGCAGGTAACCTGGAACGAAATTTGTATTTAACCGTGCAGATGATGGAACTTGGAGCCAATTTAGTGCTTGCACTCAATATGAACAAGTTTGCAGATGAAAAAGGCTTTAAAATAAATATCCATAAATTATCCCAACTTTTAGGGATACCTGTTGTTAAAATTGAAGCTGTTGATAAAACAGGGTTTAATGAATTAATGAAAACTGTAGTAAAAGTTTCAAAATCCCCCAATAATGTTTCAGGTAGAATAGAATACGGGCAAGAGATTTCTGAACACGTAAAACAGCTTGAAGAGGTTATAAACAAAAACATTTCATCAATAAATGCGCCTTCAAGCTGGACAGCTCTTAAACTACTTGAAAATGATAAAGAAGTTGTAAAAAAAGTTGAAGAGTCCCAAAACGGGCCAAAAGTTATATCAGAAATAAAAAAAGTCCAGAAACATTTAAATGATGTTTTTGGAGATGATGTTGATGCATCAGTTACCGATGCTAGATACGGTTTTATAGCAGGACTTATTCAGGAATCAGTGCAAAAACCGAAGATAGACAAGGTAACAAGATCCGACTTAATTGATCGTGTTGTAACCAACAAATATCTAGGAATACCCATATTTCTAGTTATAATGTGGCTCACATTCCAGATAACATTCACTGTAGGCGCACCATTCCAGGATCTTATTGATTCAGGGTTTGGTTGGCTTGGAGATACCATAAGTGCATATTTAGGTCCAGGATTTGTAACATCATTCATTGTTGATGGAATAATAGGTGGTGTAGGTGGTGTGGCTGTATTTATACCTATGATCTTCCTGCTGTTCCTGATACTCGCTATACTTGAGGATAGTGGTTATCTGGCAAGAGCCGCATTTGTAATGGATAAGTTAATGCATAAACTGGTTGGTCTGCACGGAAAATCATTTATACCAATGATACTTGGTTTTGGATGCTGCGTACCTGGTATAATGGCCACAAGGACACTGGAAAATGAGAAAGATAGATTTTTAACCATGTTAATTGTCCCATTCATGTCCTGCAGCGCAAGACTGCCTGTTTACGCCCTTATTATAGCTGCATTTTTCACTGCATATCAAGGATGGGTCCTGTTCTCAATTTACATGCTGGGAATAGTAGTGGCAATCATAATGGCATCCATATTTAAGAAAACATTATTTAAAGGGATGTCAGCGCCTTTTGTTATGGAACTTCCCCCATACAGGCGGCCAACCGTTAAAGGTGCTCTACTCCACATGTGGGAGAGGGGATATCTTTTCATAAGAAAAATGGGTACAATTATTCTTGCCCTGTCCATCGTCATATGGGTACTGAGTAGTTTACCTGTTGGAGTTGAATATGGTTCACAGGCGAGTATAACCGGGCAGGTAGGAACCGCTATAGCTCCAGTATTCGCGCCTCTCGGTTTTGGTGAATGGCAAGCTTCCGTTGCAGTAATATTTGGTTTCCTTGCTAAGGAGGTGGTTGTAAGTACATTTGGTACCATCTACGGTGTTGGTGAAGATTCATCAGGTGAACAGGCATCAAGTGAAGTATCCAGTGATAACTCAACAGCTGAAGCGGCATCTGCCGATGAAGAAGAAGCACCTGAAGAAGATGCAGGATTTATATCAGCCATACAAAAATTATTCACTCCCCTATCAGCATATGCATTCATGGCATTTGTACTGCTGTACATACCTTGTCTAGCTGTACTATCTGCAATAAAAAGAGAGACCAATTCATGGAAATGGCCAGCTTTCTCTGCAGGATACACGTTAGTGGTTGCATATGTGGTTTCATTCATCATATACCAGGGTGGATTACTGCTGGGATTCGGTTAAACATCATTTATTTGAGGAATTGAAATGAGAGCAAAATGCGGAATGAGAGGTATAAAAAATATAGAAAAAGCTCAAAATATCGAAAATAAGTTATATTGTTCTAAAAGCAGCGATAAAACAGTAGATAAAGGTGATATGAAGAAAGTGAAACCTAAAGAAAAATAGGAAACACCGACCAATAGTTTAAGTTACATCGAAACCGGATTAAGGAAGTATTATCAACAGGAGGTTCATTCCTGAAGGAGCATCATGTAACTTAAATATCCTTTTTTATTTTAATAAGTATCTAATTTTAAAGTTATTTAATTAATAAAAATTCATTAAAAAAAATATTTTTAAAGTATAAAAAAGCCAGATCTATTCCATTTCAAAATACAAAAATTTTATAGGATAAATACAACCATTTATTCATATGGAAGAGAAAGACACCTGCGAAATTGTATGTGTACATGAAGATAAGGTTAAAGAAATAAAATCTAAAATGCTTGAAGATGAACTCCTCTTTGAAGTGTCTGATAATTTCAAGATATTTGGAGATTCAACCAGACTTAAAATTTTGTATGCATTATCTAAAAAGGATTTATGTGTTTGTGATTTAGCTGCAGTGCTTGATATGAGTCAATCAGCCATTTCTCATCAGCTTCGAGTTTTAAGAACTAAAAATTTAGTTAAATTCAGAAAAGAAGGTAAAATGGCTTATTATTTCCTCGCAGATGACCATGTTGTTTCAATGATCGAGCTTGGAGTAGAGCATACTAAAGAAAAACTGTGAAAATGTGGTTACTTATTGAAGTGATAACTAATTTTTTTAAGTATTAACTATTATAAATTGTTTTTTTAGTTATATAATTTAAAATCTGAATCTCTTTTTAATATTTAGATATAAAAAATAATTTTATGTATCAAAACAGGTTTTTAAACTTGTATAAATAAAATAATTGAAACTGGTTTTAATTTATATTGTCCATTCTTAAAATTTTAAAGCAAAAGTATATATACTCATATGAACATCAATTCATATGAAGATATGTTTGCAAGATCAATTGTATTCCTGGAGATTTAAAAATGCCTGATAAAAAAATAAATTCCTGCAAAACAGAAGATTACAAATCAGATGAGCCCTGTGACTGCGGTTGCAGTGAAAATTCAGCTGAAATAGAAGAAAAGCAGGATGTTTGCCGAATAGAAGAGACAGAGAATTATTGTGGCTGTGAGGAAAACTCAACCTACAACAAAAAAGAATCAATCTGTGAAGATGAAGAAAATTCATGTGGATGCGGTTGCAGCGAAGGTTCAACCAAAAATGAAGATAACCATAACCACCAACATGAAGAACACCATGATTGCGATGAACATTCTGATAATAATAGCAAAGGATCAGAAGATTCATGCGGCTGTGGCTGTGAAGATATATCTGAGAAAGAAATACATGACAGCTGTGAAATTAAAAGTTCAAGTCATGCCTGTGGATGTGGTTGCAGTGAAGGGCTACTTGAAGAAAGGGAATCTTTATGGACTAAAAAAAATCTTTTTGTCATGATTACATCAGTTATACTGCTGCCTGTTGGATTGTATCTTAACTATTTTACAGGCCATGAAATACTGTCTGAAATTCTATTTTTGGCAGTTATAGCAATATCAGGGTATGAAATAATTAAAAGCGGAATTACTGGTCTTTTAAAAGGTAATTTCAATATGAACCTTTTAATGACCATAGCAGTTGTAGTTTCATTTGCAATAGGATCCGGTGCAGAAGGGGCAGTAATAATATTCCTGTTCTATCTTGCGGAATTTTTAGAAAATTATGCAGGCAATAGAGCACGGAAATCAATAGAAAGTCTTTTAAAAGTAGCCCCAGATACTGCTACTGTTAAAAGAAATGGCAAAAACGTTGAATTAAATGTAAATGATGTAAAAGTGAATGATATTCTTGTTGTAAGACCCGGTGAGAAAATTTCATTAGATGGAGTTGTGATTAAAGGAGTGTCTGCAGTAAACCAGGCAGCCATCACTGGGGAAAGCATACCTGCCACTAAAGCTGAAGGGGATAACGTATTTGCAGCAACTTTAAACGAAGAAGGATATTTAGAAGTTAAAGTAACTAAAAAATCAGATGAAACAGTACTTTCAAAGATTATAAAGCTTGTAAAAGATTCACAAAAGAAAAAATCCAATACAGAATCTTTTATTGAAAGATTTGCGAAATATTACACTCCTGCAGTAGTATTGATTGCAGCTGCAGTGGCAATAATACCACCCCTTACATTTGGACAATCTTTAAATACATGGATATATAGGGCATTGGTTCTTCTTGTAATTTCATGTCCTTGTGCATTTTTACTGTCTACTCCTGTAGCTATGGTTTCCGGAATAACTGCAAGTACAAGAAACGGTGCATTAATTAAAGGCTCCAAATATGTTGAAGAAATGAAAAATATAAACACTATCGTTTTTGATAAAACAGGGACCCTCACAGAAGGAAAATTAGTAGTTACCAATGTTATACCCTTAAATAATTACTCTAAAAATGAAATTCTTCAAATAGCAGGTTCATTAGAATCTAGATCTAAACATCCCCTTGCAGAAGCAGTTGTACAGCATGTTGAAAAATTAAATATAAAATTTAAAGAAGTTAAAAACTTTGAATCCATTACTGGAAATGGTGTTAAAGGCAGAATTAACAAAAAAATGTTTTATATTGGTAAAAAAAGCCTTTTTAAAGGTAACCCTGAGTTTCCTGAAGAATTAATAAACAAACTTCAAAATGAAGGTAAAACTGCCATAATTCTTGGTAATGAGGATCATATACTTGCGATTATAGGGTTAATGGACAAAATAAGGGATCTTTCAAAAAGTACCATTAACGGACTTAAAGAAAGGAATATCAAAACGGTTATGCTTACTGGAGACAATGAAGGCACTGCAAAAGCTGTATCAACCAAAATAGGAATTGATGAATATTATGCAGGCCTTTTACCTGAGGATAAAGTCAAAATAATTGATGAACTACTTGATAAAGGCGAACGTGTTGCAATGATTGGCGATGGGGTGAATGATACTCCTGCACTTGCAAGGGCCAATGTTGGTATCGCTATGGGTGCTGCAGGCTCAGATGTAGCAATAGAAACAGCAGATATAGCATTAATGCAGGATAATATTTCAAAAGTCAATTATCTCATTGATTTAAGTAGAAAAACCATGTCAGTAGTTAAACAAAATGTTTCAGCAGCACTCTTAATTCAAGTAGCACTTGCAGCATTTGCAGTGTTTGGATTTGTATCTTTATGGGTAGCAGTTACCTTTGGAGATGTTGGTTTAACACTCGCAGTTATATTAAACGCACTGAGAATAGGAATTAAAAATAAGAACGATATTTTTTATGAAAGTGAACTGCATGAACTCAATGTAGATTACTCTAATCTTAAAGTTAAAGGTCAGAATTAATAAAAATATCATTTTCTTTCTTTTTAAATTCAATTTAGTTATTAAATTCTATTTTTATTTAAAAGGATGTAGTTTAAATAATCCAAAATTACTTAAATTATTTAAAAATTTGTGGTTGAAATATTTTTCAAGTATACAAAAGCTTCTGAAAAATTCTCGCAATTCATTATCGATTTTATTTTTTTATTAAAAAATTGGATCTCAATTTAAAATTTAAAAGCTTCAAACAATTAGATTATTCAAATTAACTTTATTTTTAATCAAAATAGCTTTAAAATATCCTTAAAGATCAAAATAAGTCAAAATAATTTTATATATAATCAAATAAGCTTGAAAATACCTTTAAATATAATGATGACCATTACAGTAGTGTTAATAAGTATTTAAAATGAGTTATGATATAAACAGTAATTTTGCAATAAATAATTAAATAGAGCCCGAATATTTAATTATAACTCAAAATACGCAAAAATAAGCATTTAAACAAAAAAAAACAATTTAGAAAATACATTAATGGAGGCCATAATATGCATGCAAATTTAGATTCAAAAGATAATAAAATAGGCATCTTACTTGTTGGACATGGAAGCAGTTTACCCTATGGACAAGAAGTGCTCTATAAACTGGGAGAAGGATACAGAAAAAATTCAGATTATCCTGTTGAAGTAGGGTTTATGAATATAGCAGAACCTTCAATAGCAGCTGCAGTTGATACTCTTAAAAAAAAGCATGTGCGAAAAATAATTGTTGTACCTGCATTTATAGCACATGGAATCCACACAAAGCAGGATATTGAATACGTTCTCCGTTTAAGTGAGGAAAAAAGACCGTCAAAAATCCATAATTTTGATGAAAATGAAAGAATTGATTTTGATGGTGAAATTATCTACACTGAGCCATTTGGTGCTGATTCAAGGATCGTAGAAATACTTGAAGAAAAGGTGAATAATGTAATTGACAGATGAAAAAGTTTAAAAAAATAGATATTGTAATTTTAAAGTTTTTAACTATTACCTAATTTTATGTATATCTGTGGTGAAAATGGACAAGATTATCGACTTCAACAAATTTAAAAACGACAGCGAATATCGGACAATTGCTTTAACTGCAATTTCAGGATTATTCCTTATAATCAGTTGGCTTGGATTGCTAAAAAGCATTTTACCCTTTGACCCTGCCTTAATAAGTATTGTAATCAGCGGTACTCCCATACTACTTGAAGCAGCTGAGGGACTGATTACCAAATTTGATTTAAAGGCAAATGTCCTGGTAAGTATTGCACTCATTGCATCAGTTGCAATTGGCGAATACTTTGCAGCTGGAGAGATTGCAGTTATTATGATGATTGGGGAAATACTTGAAGACAGAACTGTTAGAAAATCACGAGAAAGCATAAAAAAACTCATTCAACTAACTCCTCAAATAGCAAGAATAATGACACCTGCGGGAGAAAAAGAAATTTCAATTGAACATGTGAATGTAAATGATATAATTCTTGTTAAACCTGGAGAATCCATCCCTATAGATGGAGTTATAATAAAAGGACATACATCCATAAATCAGTCTATTATTACAGGAGAATCAATGCCTGTAGACAAAACAACTGGTGATGAAGTATTCGTTGGTACGTTAAACCAGTTAGGGGCTATTGAAATAAAAGCCACCAAAGTTGGTGAGGATACATCTCTTGCAAAACTGATAAGGCTTGTTAAAGGATCAGAAGATAAAAAAGCACCTGTTGTTAGAACTACAGATAGGGTAGCTACAGTGATTGTACCTCTTGCAGTGCTTGCGTCCATAATTACATATTTGCTGACCAGAGATATTACACGGCTGGTCACAATTCTTGTTGTATTCTGCCCCTGTGCGCTAGTACTTGCAACACCAACTGCAATTATGGCAGGTATAGGCAATGCATCACGTAAAGGGATTTTAATTAAAAGTGGGGAGGCACTGGAAAATGCAGGAAGGATGGATACAATTGCATTTGATAAAACAGGTACAGTTACAAGCGGTAATCCCGAAGTAATCGATATTATTTCTCTCAGTAACGACTATAATAAAAAAACCATTTTATTATTAGCATCTTCAACTGAAAAGTTTTCAGAGCATCCATTAGGTAAAGCGATTTACGCAAAGGCAAAAGAAAATTCGTTAAATGTGATTGACCCCCAAAAATTTAAAATGGAGTTAGGTAAGGGAGTTACAGCTTTAATAAATGATAAAAAAGTCATTGTTGGGAACCAAACGCTGATTAAAGCAACTGAAGAACAGACCCAACTCATTAACTCCTACGAAAATCAGGGAAAAACAGTTTTGATGGTTGCAGTAGAAAATTCATTAATTGGTTTGATAACTATTTCAGATAAAATAAAAAACAAATCCATAGAAACAATACAGCAGCTTAAAGAAATGGGTATAAATGAAATCCTGTTACTTACAGGAGATAATAAAAATGCCGCACATTCAATTGCAAAACAGGTTGGTATAAACAATGTTTATGCTGAGCAGCTCCCGGAGGGTAAAGTACACGTAATTGAAAACCAATTAAAAGATAATAAAAAAGTGTGTATGATTGGTGATGGAATCAACGATGCCCCTGCTCTAGCTATATCAGATGTAAGTGTGGCGATGGGAGCACTTGGTGCTGATGTCGCCATAGAAACAGCAGACATTGCATTAATGTCGGATGATATAAGCAAAATTCCTGAATTGATAGACCTTTCAAAGAAAGTTATGGGTACAATTAATATAAATATAGCAGCCCCTATCTTAATCAATTTTATAGCCATCATACTTGCTGCATTTGGTATTATCGGACCTGTAGCTGGTGCTTTAATCCACAATTTAGGTTCCGTATTGGTAGTGGCTAATTCATCCAGACTTATAAAGTATCGTATGAAAAATAAACCCCCTGAAAAAATCACAGCTGTGAACATGCGTTTTCCGATTAAAACCAAAAGATAGATATTTAATGCCATCCTGCTAAAAATTGCTATTTTTAATAAATTCAAAAACTGGGGGGGGAAGTTTTATATACAATGAAAGATTTAGGTATACCTAACAATGTTTTAGGTACACCTAAAAATTAATGAAGGAGGTTATTTTATGAGATGTAAACTCTGCGGATGCGTTTTTGATGAAACTAAAAAACCAGAAACCTGTAAAGGCTGCCTGGGATCAAGTTGTAATAAAATTAAATGCCCAAACTGCGGATATGAAGCTTTACCTGAATTTAAAATAGAATCTAAGCTTATAAACTTCTTAAAAAGGAGAATTAAAAGTGAAAATAAGTAAACCTGCAGAAAAAACACTGCAAAAGTTATGGATATACTGGGCATATCTAAAAGAAAATAAGGACATTCAAACGGAATTATACAATAAAACTGCAGTTAAAGAGTTAAAAAATTTAAAATTAGTAAAACAGGAAGGTAATGGAATTTATTTAACTACAGAAGGTTTTGAAGAATCAAGAAAAATAATAGAAAGGTGTAAACTTTCTGAAAAATCTGAAAAATTGATTCATGAGGTTTTACTGTGAAGAAAAATATGAAAACTGAAGCTCCCAATTTTGAATTAATTAAAGAGAACACAATTGAAGGACACATATGCACCTGTTCATTATATACTGATTCCAAATCAACATGCAGATGTGGTGGAGGATCATGTAAATGCGCCAGAAAATCATTTTTACCTATTACACAAATGAAAAAAGGACAGTCCTGTAAAATAGCTTATATTAATTCAGAAAAATGCGGAAAATCACATCAAATACTGTCACTTTTACCGGGTAGTGAAGTTAAAATAGTTCAGACAAGTCCTTCCCCTGTATTCCAGATAGAAAACCTCCAGATTGGCATAGACAGCACAATAGCAGACAGTATATATGTAAATAACTTAGAATAAATAAGATTTTGTTTTGTAGAAGTTAATTAAATAAGTTTTATCTTAAATATGGTTTTAAGTCTTCTTCACCAAAAATCATATTCCCCTATTTAGAAAATAGAAAAATAAAAAATTAATCTTTAATACACTCCAAACCTTCTAAACTTTCATAAAGAACAGGTAAAAATGCCCCAACATCTGTTACAACACCTACAACCTGTGCACTCCCCCTATCAGCAAGCTTTGTAACCGTTGCAGGGTTTATATCAACACATATGCTCTTTACGTAAGATGGGAGTATATTACCAACTGCTATAGAGTGAAGCATGGTTGCAATCATGATTACCATATCAACGTCCTGCGCATATTTACGCATTTCATCTTGAGCTTTTATTACATCTGTTATAACATCTGGAAGTGGCCCATCATCTCTGATTGATCCTGCAAGCACGAAAGGCGCGTCATTTTTAATACATTCATATAATATTCCGCTTTTCAGTACTCCTTTTTCAACGGCTTCTCTTATTGAACCTGCTTTGTTAATTTCATTGATTGCATAAATATGGTGCCTATGTCCTCTAACAACAGCCTCACCACTTCTTGTACATATTCCAAGAGAAGTTCCATAAAGATCATTTTCAATATCGTGTGTTGCAAGGGCATTTCCAGCAAACAATACGTCTATAATTCCTTCCCTTATCATTCTAGCTAAGATTGGGGCTGATCCCGTGTGTACAATTGCAGGACCTGCTACAATAGCTATTTTTCCATTTCTTTTTTTAATTTCCCGAATTTCTGATGCTATATTCTTTACTATGGATCTTACAGGTTTTTCAGAAGATGCTTCACTTGACATGAATTCAAAGACTCCTTTTTTACCCCTTGGCCTTTCAGGAGGTTCCACTTTGATACCTTCTCTACCAACAGCTACTAAGTCTCCCTCTTTAATTCGTCCTATTGGCTTACATAATGCACGTTTGCTTTCTGGATCAATTACGATCATACAGTCCATTTCGATATCTTCAACCTCGATCCATTTTCCGTCATACCTTACAGATGTTGGGTGATTTGTGGTTGAGTAAAAATCATCAGGGAGAGTTTTATCCTTCTTGGATGGAACAAGCTCAATTTCCTTAATTTCAGAAATAACTGCCCCAATTTCGCTTAATTCATCTAGAATTTCACCTAAATGAGATTCATTTTCTCCTATAACTCTGATTTTAGCATGGCTTATATCTTTTTTCTGTTTACCTATGTTAACATCGAGAATCTCAAAGTCCCCTCCCATATCCATTATAAGGTCAAGGGTCTTTGGGAGTGTTAAGGAATCGATTATATGACCTGAAAGTTTAACTTCTCTTGTATCCATAATAACATCTCCAATTTAGTCTAAAGTAAAGTAATAATCTTTAAAATATTAATTAAATTTAACCCCTTTTTGGCATTTAATTCCCTCAAAATATCATAAGATTTCTTTTTAAATGGATTTTAAACTCTTTATCCTTAGAATTCTTATGTGACTATTTATTACTAAAT
>JAEZKE010000151.1 GCA_023436175.1 Methanobacteriota archaeon | reverse complement strand
TGGATGCATTAAACCAATGGCATCTTCTGGATCCTTGTTTTTATAATAATGAATTCCCTGTATTAAAGAACTTGCACAATTACCAAGTCCAATTATCGCTATTTTTATCTTCTCCAACTATAACACCCTCTAAAACATATTAAACTGATGATATGTTTATCAACATCATTTAAAATTAATATCAAACTCTATTTTATTATTTTATTCTTATTTTACTTCTAATAAATAGATTCTCTTTAAAAAAAGATTAGCTTTATTACACTATTAAATGTTTCGATCGGCGGGTTACTGGTTATTAGAATTAATAACTATTTAAATTCAACTAAAAAGTCTAAATATTAAAAAAAATATTAAATTAATATTTTTAAGCATTTGATATTACATATACCCAAATTAATTTAATTTTGAAAATTTCAATTGGATAATGAAACAGGATATACAACTAAATATTTTTGCTATTTAACCATTCCAAAACTCACAAGTCCTAAAAAACCTGCTGCTGTAAGGAATGCACTCCATATAATGATTCCAATACTCATCCAGATTAACAACGGTTTTTCACGTGCTCCTAAAGCAACTCCAAGGGCAGCTCCAAGTGGTGCACCGAAAATTAAAGGAGATATAAGTCCTAATCCAACTATACCATATTTATTCCAGATTTTATAGTATCTACTGTCTTTCAAATCTTTATTTTCTCCATAACGCCATTTTATAATCATTTCTCTAATACGGTCTCCAACCATTATGACTAAAAATGCTGCTAAAATTGCCCCTAAAGCAGATGCAGTTCCAATTATCACGGGATTAAGATTAATAGCTAGTCCAAGAGGTATTGCTGCCCATAATTCCAAAATACCTGCTCCAAAAACAAGTAACGTGCCTGTTATTATGTCCATTTTTGTAACCTTTTAGTATAATCTAATTTTCAATTAGTATTACTGTACATGTATTTTTATAATTTATAAAAAATTTCTATTTTAATCTAGGGTATGGTATTTAATCAACATATTAATAAGTATGCATGATTAAACTCATTTTAATAAGGGAGTGCTGGATTGGAGGATAATCGCAAAAACATTATAACAGTGGGAACATTTTTAGTTGTATTTATATTGGCTTTTTTAGCTGGCGGAGACATCCTAAGATCATTATTTTTGGGAATTTTAGTTGCTATTATAACTGGAATAGTCTTTAGTAAGTATAAAGACTCAAAGGAAAATCCCCACCTGCAAACAGTTGATGAAAATAAAACAAAATCAAGGTATAGTGAAAACAGTACGAAGATCGTTAACTGGAAAGCTGTACTTATTGGACTGGTTGTTTCTGGAATTTTGGTAATAATTCTGTTAACCACACCACCTCCTGATGGTGTTACTGAACTGTCTGAAGAAGCCTCTGTATTGTTTACTCTTTTATTAATGGGTTCTGTTTTCATAGGTGGGGCAGTAACAGGGTACATGTCACATTCTGATGAAGGCAGATTAATTAATAGTGTGATTTTCACCGTTGTAGTGGGGCTTTTAATGGCACTTTTGAGTCCTTTAATGCTCATATTTGTTATTCCAGGACCAGTTGGAGGAATTATTGGAGCTATGGTTAGAAAAATTCTAAAAAATAATTAAGTTATAATCAACTAAGCGGTGTAAATTGCTTAAATCATCATCTACGCTGCTCAAGCTCAGTATTTCGTGTGCAGTAAAAATTATATTTAACTCCAATTTGATATTCTTGTGCAAATGGGCATGTTGGGCACATACATCCTCTTTCTTTAGTTATACAGACCTCACTCTTTCCAGTTACACAAAATAGTAATTCATCCGCTTCTTTTGCACAATCATTGTAGGTTGGACAGATCGGACATATGCAATCATCTTTCATCTGGTTTAATGCGCTGTTCTTATCTTCATGTGATATCTGATTTAATTCATCTATTTTTTCTTCAAACTTGTCCATTTTAATACCTCTAAAATTTTGTTAACAAAATTTTGGGTTCTGGAAATTCATAGAATTTCCCTCAACCTCTAAAATCAAAGATTTTGTGGTCCCAAAGCCTTTGGTTTTGATGACCTCTACAAATTAAATTACTGCTATTGCCCAGTAAACAAATACCAACCATAATATAACCAGTACTGCAGCACGTATTAGTGGTAATCTACTGGATTTCATTTTAGATATCTTAGAACTTGTGTACCAGCTTAAAATAATTAGTATTATTAGGAGAATGGTGTTAATGATACCTACTATATTTAGTGGGTCTTTAGACATGACATAAATCCATACAATTGTAGTTATGACTATTCCTATCCATAAAACTGGTTTAATCGCACTGTTTACTTTAATAGTCAATTGTGTAATTTCTTCCGATCTTCTGGACATTATAATCATTGCAAACAGGACTATTATGGATCCGAGAGCTAATATAATACCTAAAAATTCGAAGAATAGTGTAATAACCGGTTTACCAAATATTTGCTCTTTAAGTAATGGTATTGTGATAATGGCTTTTAGAGATTCATCTGCTGGGAAAGATTCTATGTCTCCAATTGCCATGGAATATTTGCCTGTATTATTGGTATTGAATACTTTGATGTAGTATGTTCCGGCACTGACATTTTGGGTGAATTCAGGGCCCTGTAAATAATAATCACCTCCAAATTCCTCAAACATTGGAGTCCAATTTGATTTTGTCCCATCGAGCAATGCTATAGTTTTTCCAGATGAATCTGTTATCTGTGCTGAGACAAAATCACCACTTATGCCTGGGCTTTGCGGTACAAGGATATTCACAAATAGTTTAAACGGTTTATCTGAAGTTATTTTATAGTAATCTGGCTGTCCATTTAAATTTCCATAAAAAGCCTGGGATATTTCTGGATTTTGAACAACAATAGGGTTGTTTATAGAGCTGTTTATTCCCGCCTCTAAACGGGGCTGATGTGCACTTACGGCACAAACAGACAAAAATAAAACAATTAGTATAATTAACGACTTTAATCCAAAATTTAAATATTTTTGGCCAGTCATGCTATATTTTATGTAGTTAGTATTAAATAAAAATTTCTGATGGTTCTGTATGTAGTTAATAGTACATACTATAATTTTAAACTGATTTGATTTTGTTTTAAAAAGCTAATAGTGAGCTTTATACATCTTTATTTCGTATCTATGATAATTAGTTGATTTTTTGATTACATTCTGTTTTGTTAATACATCCAAGGCATTATTTTCTAAATTCAGAATGTGTCTCTATAAATATATTAATTATATTGAAAAGAGTAATACCACTGAAAAATTATCTGCTGAGGTGAGAATATGGTAAATGTTGATTTTAACATGGAAAATATTCAGAAATGTCTCTGCCCAGGATGCCCAGTTCAAGCCAAAAGTGAATGCGTACAGGATAAACTAAGCAAGCTACAATCTCAAAGCGGTGGAACTCCAGGTAAAGAAGATGTACCTGGTGTTTACTGCTCAACAGGAAAAGCTACATGTGAAGGACTAGATCCAAGCCAGATGTGCCAGTGCGGTAAGTGTGAAGTATGGAAAGAATACAAATTAGGTGAAGGAGAGCCTGGAGGCTACTACTGCGCAAAAGGAGAAGCAAGATAAATTAAGTATCCAATTAATTTTTTATTTTTTTTATGATAATTTCTTACATATATGCAGCACTATCTGCACTTTTTGAAGCCCTGAGAAACGTTTCCGGCAAAATGGGATTAAAAGATATGGATGAATATCTTGTTACATGGGCTTTTGGATTTTTTGCCCTGCCATTTTTAGTTTTTCCTTATCTTTTTATAAATATCCCATCACTTGGAAATCAATACTGGATTGCATTGATCTCAGATGGTATCTTGAATGTCATAGCTACGATCCTACAATTAAAATCCATGAAACACTCTGATTTGTCTTTAGTGATACCATTAACTTCTTTTACTCCTTTATTTTTATTAATAATGGCCCCATTAATTCTCGGCCAGTATCCGACATTTCTCGGTATAATTGGGGTTATTTTTATTGTTATTGGCTCTTATATACTGAATACTAAAAGAAAAGTAGTAACTACACAAAGAAGAACTTCAGATTATCTAGACCCTTTCAAAGCAATGGTAAAAGAGAAAGGCCCAAAATTGATGTTGATAGCAGCTTTTTTATTAAGCATAACTTCGAGTATAGATAAAATTGGTATCACAAACTCGTCGCCACTATTTTGGGCTGTATCAGTGCATGTATTTACATCGGTTACCCTTGCTCCTGTGTTAATACATGAATTTCGTAATCATACAAAGTTAACGGGGATGGACATTAAACTTTTGTTTGCAGTTGGAATTTTCAGTGCTTCATCATTGGTGGCTCAGTATATAGCTATCACGGCTCTTCTTGTTCCTTATGTCATTGCAATTAAAAGAACAAGTGCTATAATGAGTGTTTTATTTGGATATTTAATATTTAAGGAAAAAGGAATAAAGGGGCGGTTAGTGGGCTCTGTAATTATGGTTTTAGGTGTTGTTTTTATAGTTCTGTCATGATCTCAACTGGAATTGTTTAATGGTGTTTAGATTTATGTATGCTAATTTTGGTCTTAACTAAGACTTTTTGACTTATTATTTGTCAAACCCTCACAAAACCTTTTTATGTTATATTCTATATTTAGAATATTATATGTCTATAATATCAGATATTGAAACAGCAATACTTGGACTGCTCTATGAAAAACCACAGTATGGTTACCAGCTGGAGAAAACTATAGAATCATGGGGAATGCGTAACTGGACTCAAATAGGGTTCTCATCAATTTATTATGTCTTAAAAAAGCTGGAAAAGAAGGAACTAGTAACATCAAGACTTGAAAAGGTAGAAGGTAAACCTTCCCGTAAAATTTTTACCATAACTGATTTGGGGCGGGAAACTATGGAAGAAAAACTTAAGGAACTTCTTTCATGGAATAAAAAGTTAACTTCGCCATTTGATTTAGGTATAGCATACCTTAACTATCTTGAACCACAGGAAGTCGTCGAATGCCTTGAAAACTACATAAAATCTGCAGAAGGCAGAATTAAATTCTTAAAAAGCTCAGTTAAAATGCAGAAAGAATTAAAAGCGCCTTACTATGTAACTGCCCTTTTCAGCAGACCTTTAGATATCCTTAAAACTGAGATTGAATGGGTAAATCAGCTTATTGAAACTATCAAAAAGGAAGAAAATATTTAAAAATGATGATTTGGAGGCATAAAATGGAAATAGTGGAAAAGAAACTTGGAAAAAGACAGGTTGCATATGTAACATATAAAGGATCCTATGACGAAGTTCCAGTTCTTATGGGGGAGATTGTAGGGTTCATAATGGCCAAGGGGCTTTCTATAATGGGCCCTCCATTTGGTGTATACTTCAACAGCCCCCAGGAAGTGCCAGTGGAAGAAATAATGTATGAAGTAGGAATGCCCTTTGAAGGAGAAGCAGATGAAGAAGGCCGGGTGAAAATCAAAATGATGCCCGAACAGCTTGTTCTTTCAACTGTTTATAAAGGCCCTTACAGTGGGTGTGGAACTGCAATTGGCGCACTGGCTGAATACGCCTACAGGAATGACTACCAAATTATGGGTCCACCTATGGAAACCTATATTTCGGACCCTAATGAAACTCCTGAAAGTGAACTTGTAACTGAAATGTGCTTTTCTGTGATGAAAAAATGATTTATTTATCTTTTTGCTCAATTTGGAGATTGGAAAATGAATAAAAATTCTCTTATAGCTCCCTGTGGAATGAACTGTAGTGTTTGCATGGCCTATTTAAGAGAAAAAAATAAATGTCCTGGCTGCAGGCTGTTTAATGCAGAAAAACCAGTCAGCATTGCTCGATGTAAAATTAAAAACTGTGAAGTTATTCAAGAAAGTGGGGAGAACTTTTGTTTTGGATGCAGTGATTTTCCCTGCAATCGTTTAAAACAGCTGGATAAACGGTACAGGACTAAATACAACATGAGCATGATTCAGAACCTGGAATATATCAAGAACTCCGGCATTGAAAAGTTCTTAGAGAATGAAGATGTTAGATGGGTCTGTTCTGAATGTGGGGGCACCATCTGTGTTCATAAGGGTTACTGTTACAGCTGCGGAAAAATATATTGGAATGTGAGAAAGATGACAAAAATAGACTTAAAAAAGGAAAATAAAGAACTTTATAATCCCTCAATAAAGGAACCCTCCTTTATAGATGTTCCTGAAATGAAATTTTTAATGATAGATGGTGAAGGGGATCCAAATACATCACAGGAGTATAAAGACGCAATGGAGACACTGTTTCCAGTATCTTATAAGGTCAAATTTATTTATAAAAAAGAAAAATCAAAGGATTATGTTGTAATGCCCCTCGAAGGGCTTTGGTGGGTTGATGGTATGCAGAACTTTAGCATAGAAGATAAAAGCAGTTGGAAATGGACTGTAATGATGAGGCAGCCTGATTTTATAAGTAAACGTATGATAAAAGATGCCATTGAAGAAGTGGAAAAAAAGAAGAACCCTGCAGCGTTATCTAAAATAAGGTTTGAAAGTTTGCATGAGGGATTATCTGCTCAAATAATGCATATTGGCCCTTTTTCTGAAGAAGGTCCAACAGTAGCGAAGCTGCATGCATTCGTTGAGGAAAAAGGCTACAAATTTGACGGTATCAGTCCTGGTGAGAAACACCATGAGATATACATAAGCGACATGCGCAGGACAAAACCAGAAAGACTTAAAACAATTATAAGACAACCTGTAAAATAAAAGAAGGAAAATAAATGAATAAGAATTTAAAAATAATTTTATTTGGGTTCTTAGTATGGTCAATTCCGTTTGTGGTGTCTTTTTTTATTTATCCAATTAAAACACCGATGTACTCTTTGTTCGAATCTATTATGAGTGTATTGATAGCTGCTGCTGTAGTGATCTTCTCTTATTTATACTTTAAAGATATCAAAACGAATTTTGCAGTGGAAGGTATAGTAACAGGTATTGTGTGGTTTATAATTGCAATTGTGATAGATCTATTGATTTTTATGCCTGCAAGCCCTATGCATATGAATTTTATAGATTACATGATGACTATAGGTGTTAAATATTTAATCATACCTATTGTAACGATTGGATGGGGATATTTAGCTCAAAATAAGACATTATAATAATAAGGTGATATTATGAATAAAAATGTAAAAATAATCAATTATGGGCTCTTAACATGGCTAATACCCTCTTTAATTACGGTTATTTTAAGTTCTTTTTTAGCTGCCATAAATATTTTTGAGATTGTGTCTGCAGTGGCCATAGCCGTAACTGTGATTCTGTTTTCTTATTTATATTTTAAAGGAATAAATGAGAATTTTGTCAAAGAAGGCCTTTTAATTGGGATAATCTGGCTTATAATCAGCATCATTCTGGATTTGATCTTGATCGCAGTAGGAATCTCACAATTAAATTTGACCAGCTATGTGGTGTATGTTGCACCTCTATATATTATTATTCCAGTTATAACCCTTGGATTTGGGTTATACATGAATAAAATAAGAGATACATAATACAAATTTAATTTAGAAAATATATTGGGTGTTTTTATGAAGTATGAAGAGATTATAATGGAATTAGAGTCATTATCGAATCCAGAAGATATAGAAGGAATGGCTAGATTTGGAATAAATCATACTAAGACATATGGGGTAAGAATGCCAGAATTACGGCGAATAGCTAAAAATGCTGGTAAAGACCATGAACTTGCAGAAAAATTATGGAATGCAGGGTATGGTGAGACTAAAATACTTGCAGGATTGATTGAAGACCCAAAAATGGTAACAAATGATCAGATGGAAAAATGGGTGATGGGATTTGACTCATGGGACGTGTGTGACCAGTGTTGTATAAATTTATTCCGTAAAACTCCTTTTGCATATAAAAAAGTGTTTGAGTGGAGCACCAGAGAAGAAGAATTTGTTAAAAGGGCTGCATTTGCACTGATTGCAGTTCTGGCTGTACATGATAAGAAAGCAGAAGACCGTGAATTTGAAGATTTCTTCCCTTTAATTATGAGAGAATCAGTGGACAACCGAAATTTTGTTAAAAAAGCTGTTAACTGGGCGCTACGACAGATTGGAAAACGAAATATTAATTTGAACAAAAAAGCTATTGAAGTTGCAGAAAAAATCAGCAATGTGGATTCAAAAAGCGCTAAATGGATAGCAACTGACGCAATCAGGGAACTGAAAAGTGAAAAAGTCCAGGAAAGACTCAAAAAGAAATAAAATTATATTCGGCAGGATTTATGGATTTTTAAGGGCAACAATTTGTTTCAGGTTTACTAACTTCCACACCATAGTTCTGTCTTCTTCTAAAATTATGTGGATAGATTCATCTGGGGAGTGGCCTATGGCAGCTAAAGCTTTATTTGAAAGATTTCTATCTTTAATCATCTTTATAAACATTTTTTTAATCTTTTTTTTATCTGAATCATCATCTACTTCAACTATACGCCCCTGAAGAGTTGTAAATTTATAATCCGACATATTTTCAGCGTATTTTTCTATTTCCACAGCTACATTTGGATTTTGCTTAATTTCTCCAATTTTTTTACCATACCTTGTTGACAGGAAATAAAGGAATTCTCCGTCAAAGATGTACATAAATGGGGTAATATATGGATATTTTTCTCCTTTAAAGGCAATTCGACCAATAAAATTTTGTTTAATTAACTCATCATATTCTTCTTTGTCCATAGATGGAATTTTTATCATGCTCATGGATTAACACCGTATTATAATTATAAGATCTATTATTAAAAAATTTTATGAAAGTATGCTGTTTACAGATATTAAATTAAACTTTAATAAAAATAAAAATTTTAAATATTTTTAATGACTTTACATTTAATTAATAGCAGTATTATATTAAATTTAAGGAATTTTAATCGTGTTTAAATGCATTTACCGATTTAATAATATTGTATGGATCATCTGAAATTACACTGCTACCATATAATTCCATAGCACCCACATCTGCAGTTGGTTTTAAAATACTGCCTCTATCTACAATCCGTATAATATATGGAAGAAATGTTTCGCCGAATGAAGGACAGGAAATAACTAAGTTAAAACTATTTACTTCTAATTCATCAATGTAGCATCGCAGTACTCTATAGATAGTTTTTTTTATATCATCACTTGTTGATGGATTATCTTTTGAAATAATTATGAATTCTTTTTCTTTAAGAGGAGTTATGCTTGCAAAACCATTTACATTATTATCTAAGGCAAGTCCGAGTGCCTTATGAGATGTATATATGTCTTTAAAGAGGTTTCGGCCAGTTAACTGCATGTAGCTTCTAAAATTTCTACTTAAAAACTGTGTTTTTGCGTAATGAATGTTTTTTGTCATTAAAACCTGTGCATGGCCATGGACCTGCGAAGCTCCTGCCTTTTGAAGGCAGTTCCAAATAAAAATAGGAGATATGAACTGTTTGTCATAATTATGGACTTTTTTAAACCATTTAAATCCCGTTTCTATATAATCTGAGACTTCTTCCTGCGTGAAATCAAGAGGGTTATGTTTTTTAAAAAATATCATGCTGTTCCATGCATCATACTTGGCAATATTTGCTCCAGTAATGCAGTGTTTGCTTTTTATTCTTCCAAATACATCTTCTGGTGTGTATTTTTCGGCCTGGCAAAAATCACAGTTTTCTTTAGATTTTTCGATATATTTCTGAACTTTTTCCTGTTCCTGATTTCTCTCTTGAGATTTCATTCCGGGTCTGCTTGCCCTTAGGGAATTAAATAGAGACCCTTCACCTGTCCATTTGTTGTATGTTTTAACCACTTTTTGAGTTTGCATTCTTTCAACAACATCATTTTTAGACTTTATAATCTTTCCAGATTCATCTTTATTTCCAAAATATGTATGGATTTTTTCCTTAAATGATAGTGGAATTTTTAAGCTTCCAGAGGCACTTGATGTGTGAAAAATGTTATTAAGTAGTTTAAATGAGTCTTCATCTTCTTTTTTTAATCTATTTATCATTTCTTCAAGATCTAAAATAGACTTCATATTATAACCTCATTTAACTAATGGATATCCCGCTGCTTTCCATGCACGTATACTGCCCAGGACATTAGCAACTTGTTCATATCCATTATTTTCCAGTATACTTGCCGCTATGCTGGCTCTATTTCCAGTATCGCAGTATACAACAATATATTTGTCTTTTGGGACTTCATTAAGGCAATACTGCAGGTCTCCGACATAGATGTGGTATGCTCCTTCAATATATCCCTCTTCCCATTCTCCAAACTCTCTCACATCAAGGATGAATAGGGACTCGTCATTTTGACGTTCTCTTAGTTCATGTACTGACCAGATATCTACTGTTTCTATTTTCTCTCCTTTTGTATACCAGCTTGTAAATCCACCAGCTAAATATCCAAATACATTATCGTATCCAAGTCTTATGAGATATCTCAAAATCTGATCAATGTATTCGTTATTTTCATCGACTATGGTAATTGGATCTTCATAATTGAGCATCCACCCTGCAAAATAGGTCAGCCCATGTTTCCATATATTCAAAGTGTCTGGAATATGTCCTCCTGCATAACTTGCAGCCATTCTAACATCCACAACCTGTGTATCTTGCATGTGTTTTTTAAATTCGCTGAGGTTTAATGGATGTGGATATGGGAGCCTGCAGAGAATAGGGGCTCCATTCTTATTATATTCTACCATTTTATCAAAATAAGGTGCTTTAACCATCTTTTCATTTAATTTAAACTTAATAAAATCTTTTTTATTCATTTGAAGCGCGTGATTGGTTTTCTTTTCATAGCCTATAGTTGTATATTCACTTTCACGGATATCTGCCCCGCATACAGAACCAGATCCATGTGCCGGATACACAAGAACGTGGTCACCTAAAGGAAGAATTTTCTGGAATAAGCTGTCATAAAGTTTTCCTGCCATTTCTTGCACTTTATCCTCGCCATAGAGATCAGTTCTCCCCACTTCGCCTGCAAAAAGTGCATCCCCCGTAAAAACCATATATGTGTCATTTGATACTTCCTTATCTTTGAGTACCAGTGATATGCTCTCATCTGTATGTCCTGGGGTTTCAAGGATTTCTAATTCAACAGAACCTATATTAAACTTATCTCCTTCACTTACAGGATTGCCATAGGCAAAATCTAAATTTTTACCATGATATATTTTAGCATTTACCCTTTTTGACAGCTCAAGTGAACCAATTATATAGTCTTCATTACAATGAGTTTCGAATATGTGGGTTATCTCCATATCATGTTTTTTTGAATAATCTACATAAGAATCACAGTCTCTTCGGGGGTCTATGACCACTGATTCTCCTTTTGATCCTATGAAATATGATTTGTGTGCTATTCCTTCACTTTTAATTATTTTAAATATCATGTTATCATCCTTAGCTTGTTTCTAATATATGGCTCATATGGGTATTTTTGAATTAATTTAGCTAACTTTAACTATAATATGGCTTAAATTAGCGTTATTTTAAATGAATTCACTTATTTGCTGTGTGATTGTATTATATTTTTATAATAAAAAATATATATAATTTATGCAGTTATTTTGCAGATATTAATCCTTAAAAATAGAAATGAATAATTTAGTTACGTGTACAGCTAAATTTAACTTAAATAATGAATTAAAACACTCATGATTAAAACAAACATATCGATCTTTTTTGTATTTTATCTAATATTTTTAATCTTCTTTTTATATTTTTTTAAATAAAATGGTTGAAATCCAGCTTATAAAATTAATTATTAATGCAGTTAACAATGTAAAGCCTATTAAAAACCCTATGAACATTGCAAGTATTGTAAATATATCTATAATTCCTAAATTACTTTGAAAACCCTTAATAAAAATGAATATCCCTGCAACTAAAAAAATAGTTGATATAATTTTTAAATCAGTATTCATACTAGAGTATATATGTAATATAAATTTATTAAATATTATTATTTGTTTTTGCTGTTTTTAATTCGCTTATTAAATATGGTGAATTCAGTCTAAATTTGTGAACATAGTATCTCAAAGTTAGGATAAAAATAGTTTGATAATTACATTTATCTCTTTTGCTTTCTACAGGTTAAAACGTTATTATATGGTTTTTATTTGGATAGTCCTCTTAAATCTGATTTAAAACTATATATCTTTTCAAAGACAAATTATAATAAGGTTTATAATCTGTTTAATATGATAATACTTTTATCGTATTTTTTATAGTAATGACATGGCAAAGTGCTGGGGGATATTATGGGAAATGTTATAGAAACTAAGGACATCACTAAGAGATATGATGATTTCATTGCTGTAGATTCTATTAATCTTGAAGTTCCCAGGAACACTGTATATGGTGTGTTGGGACCTAATGGTGCTGGAAAAACTACGCTCATATCTATGCTGTGCACCATACTGCGTCCTACATCAGGAACTGCGACTGTAAATGGTTATGATATAGTAAAACAGGCTAAAGAAGTTAGGGAATCGATAGGGATAGTATTTCAATCTAGGGCTCTTGATGATATTTTAACTGGTAGAGAACATCTTGAAATGCATGCTTCCCTTTATGGAGTGCCTAGGGACGTTAGGGAGGAACGTATTGAAGAAATTTTAGATCTTATAGCTTTGGGAAAAAAAGTCGATGAATACATAAAAACTTACTCTGGTGGAATGAAACGCCGGCTTGAAATAGGCAGAGGGCTTATACACCACCCTAAAGTGCTTTTTTTAGATGAACCTACCCTTGGACTGGATCCTCAAACCAGGGAAAATATCTGGGAGTATATTTATAACATGACCCAGACTCAGGACATTACAGTGCTTTTGACTACTCATTACATGGAAGAAGCAGACCAGCTATGTGATGAAGTGGCCATTATAAATAAAGGTCAGATAATCACTGCAGATTCTCCAAGTAATCTTAAACGGGAATTAAAAGCAGATACAATAACTCTCAAAGTAAACGATCCTGAAAAATTCGTGGAAAAAGCTAAAAAGCTGAAATTTACCCGAGATATTTTCTTTATGGATGGCGAAGTGAAAATGATGGTGGAGCGAGGTGAAAATTTAGTACCTGATGTGGTAGAATTTGCAAGCTCCCATGGTATCCATATCCAGTCTATAGAGGTAGAACACCCTAATTTGGAAGATGTATTTATCAAATATACAGGATCCAAAATAGTTGGGGAGGGACGATAATGCCTGAACTGGAAGGAATATACACTATCTGGCTCCGGGAAACTAAAAGATACGTCAGATATCGTTCAAGAATTTTAACTTCAGTAGTAACTCCTCTCCTCTGGCTTTTGATATTTGGAACGGGTTTAGGTACTGCAATACGTTTTGGAGGAATTTCTGGAGGATATCAGGCATTTATTTATCCGGGTATCATTGGACAGACCATTCTGTTTACCACAATATTTTCAGGATTATCTGTAATTATGGATAGACAGTACGGTTTCTTAAAAGAAATAATGGTAGCACCAATATCTCGTCCATCAATTGTGTTAGGTAAATCTTTAGGTATTGGAACAGCGGCATTGATTCAAGGGGTTATTTTATTGCTGCTGTCATTTGTAGTTGGGGTTCAAATGACAGTAGTTGTATTCTTGATCAGTGTAGTGCTGATAATTATTATATCTTTAGGTTTTGCAGGTTTGGGTTTGCTAATTGCTTCATTAACAGACAGTATGGAAGGTTTTAACCTTATAATGAGCTTCATAGTGCTCCCAATATTTCTGTTAAGCGGGGCACTTTTCCCGGTAACAGGACTCCCTAGCTGGCTTCAGTTTGCTGTATACCTGGACCCTCTTACCTATGGAGTTGATGCTATGAGGAATGTTATTTTACATCAATCTGCACTTCCATTGGAGCTCAGTATACTGGTCATATCTGCATTTGCACTGTTGATGATTTTTGTATCTGCATATATGTTTACCAAAAGGGAACAGGGATTAATGTAATTTAAATTCAAAAATAATCAAATATCTGCGGAATTATTTCCCTTTAATTTTTTTTAAGAGTTCCATTGTACGCATTAACTTTTCCTTTTGCTTTTTAAAAGGGCTTTCTCCATATTCTTTAGCAATCAATGGTTCATACTCCTTTCTGGAACTATTTGATATCTTCTCATTAGCAACTTCCATTGCATGATTTATTTTGTAATTAAGGTCTCTTTTTAAATGTTCTCTTTCTTTACGTTCTTTACTCTCCTTTAACATTTCCATCTGGAGAGTTACGAGGTTTTTCTTGTTAACTGAGTAAAATATCCCTTTTCCATTGGACTCTTCTGCATTATCATTTACAATGTCTGAATTTCCGGGTTCTCCATACATGTACTCTTCAATTGTCTCAAAATATTGGAGTTCATTACCGCATTCACATGTATGGAAATCTCCCATTTCGATTTTATCTTCAATTTCATAGTAAACATTGCATTTGTTACAGATCAAATAAGGCATAACGACACCCTTTCGAGTAGATTGTATTAATATTTCAGATTAACCAATAAAAAGGTATCTATGTCATATATTTAAAAGAAAACAGAATGAGATTTTTTATTATATTCAGATAACTGGAAATGATATAAAAATTATATAGGGGTATCAATGAAAACTTCGCAGTTGCTTCTAAAGCTTAAAAAGTGTATGGAAAAATACAAACCAAAAATGCAAAATAACCGAAAAAATGATTCTCTAAATCAAATCATGTCTAAATATAATTTAAAGAATTTCAATGAGATAATGAACTCATCATTTGATAAATTAGATGAAGAAGTTGATGAGGAAAAATTAAAAGACCTTCAAAATAGGATAGATCACTATTTTAGTTTATATGCACCAGATGATGAAGATTTTAAGGAATTTATCAAAGCGATATCAATATATCTAACTTTTATCGCGAAAAAACCGCTACATCCTCCAGGAATTGTATTTTCAAATGGTGAAAGAGTATATAAAAAAGATGATGTGTATTACTGTACTGGAAAAAGCATTTTTATAAAAGATAAGCTTTCTCTGTGTAAATATTGTGTTTGTAGGGGAATATAATTTATTTTCAGTATACTGAACTATTAAACCGAAGCCTCTTTTGTGCTCCATTTATTCACATGCCTTATCTTCTGATTCAATGTATTCAAAACCTTCTTTTCTGCACCATTCATAAAGAGCTTCTGTAGCTCCCCTTGAAAGACGGCCCTGTTTATCTCCATACTTAATTCTTGTAATTCTTCTAAATGCTATTTCTAACTCATCTGGAATACAAACTGTTATTGCGCCCATGTAATCTCCTTCTTGCTACTTGAATATATTATGTGATTAATGACTAATAATTAAAGTTATCTAATTTTAATGCTGAATTAGCATACTGCCTATTGTTGAAATACTGTGTCATATGGGCAAAAAATGAAACTGATTTAATCAGCCCCTAAATTCTGGCAAAATTTCTTTCTCACAGAATTCTATGAAACCTGGCTGATCTGTACCTACATGTTGAATACAGACATGATCGAAACCGGCGTCAACATAACTTTTAATCTCGTCTATGTGGTCTTGGGGGTCACTGCTGCAGACCATTTGTTCAGCGAGAAGATCTTCATTAATTATACCTCCAAGCTGTTCAAAATGAGATGGTGTTGGTAAATCTCCATTTAATTGGACAGTATTTGCTTTTATTGGCCAGTATTCATAAGCTGTGTGCTTTGCTTCATTATCATTTCCTGCCCAGCAGACGGTAGCTTCACCATAACAGGGTTTACCTTCTCCCCCAGTTTCTTTAAATTTTTTGGTAATATTTTCTTCAGGTGACTGTGCTATTAATCCATCGCCACTGGTTCCAGCTAATTCAGATGCCATTTCGCCTTCTGCAGCTATATAAATCGGTGGTAATTTATCAGGTTTTGTATAGACCTTTGCATTTTCAACTGTGTAGTAACAGCCATTGTAGTCCTGCATCTCATCGCTGCCATTCCAAAGGGTTCTAATTATGTCTACAGCTTCTGCAAGCATGTCAATTCTTGTAGGGGTTGAAGGCCATTCATCACCTAAAATATGTTCATTTAAACTTTCTCCAGAGCCTACTCCCAGTATGAACCTTCCGGGAAGCATTGAAGCAGCTGTAGCTGCAGCTTGAGCTATAATCGCTGGATGTATCCTAAATGTTGGGCATGTAACACCTGTTGCAAGAGGTATACTCTCTGTTACCTGTGATATACCTCCTAATGTGCCCCATACAAAAGGACTGTTTCCTTCTTTATTTGTCCATGGATGAAAGTGATCGGAAATCATTGCAAAATCAAATCCTGCATCTTCAGCTCTCTTAGCATTACGTACTAACTCTAACGGTGGATACTTTTCACTACCTAATTTATACCCAATCTCAACCATTTTATAATTCCTCCAGAATTTTCTAAATTTTAATAATTTTATATAAAATAGTAATACTTATTCATGGAGTAGTATTTATTTTTTTCAAACATATTTCAAAAAGGATTTGAATGGATCTAATTATTTAAAAAAACGGTTTCAATATTACTTAATTGAAATTAATACTGTGTGGATGTTGATTTAAATTTACTTTTTTGAAAAAATCATCATTTTGCATAGTTACATATAGCTCAAGTGGTTAAAATAGAAACATTTCGGTTAATTTTGAATTTTGATTTATTATTAAACACCTGTTTAATGAATTTATTTCATTATATTTTAAATTTCTATATTTAATAAAGAACTATCTGGATTAACTTTGATTTTAATCTTAAAATATTCTATTTATCGTTAAAATTGTTGTATGTGCAAAAAATTTTTGAATTTTAAATATTGAAAAAGGGTTAGTTATAATAAATATTACAGATATACTAATTAGTAATAAAATAGGTGCGGTTAGTTGAAATGCCCACTCAAAGTATGAAAAAAGAAAATTTTGAAAGTGAATTAAAATGACAGAATGTCCAAAATGTGAGGATACAGAAAAAATTCATTATGTAGCGAGTTTCTTAACAGATTTTTATGTTGAGGTTCAATGCATCTGTGGAAATTGTGGAAATGTCTTTAGAGAAACAGTAGATATTGAATGATCAATTTTTATAATGTCTATTCGACTCCTCTAGATATAGAAAGGAGGATGCTAAATGGGTTTAGGTGCTGTAATTGAAGGATTTATTTTGGCAGTTATAATCACCATATTTTTAGCTGTTATTGGGGTTAAATCGGTTTTTGGATTACCCATTTCTGTTGTAGGTTTTTTTATTGCAGGCATAGTAGTGGGCTATATTGTGTATGGTGGGATTGTTGATGGACTGGTTAATGGAGCATTCATCGGTGTTATTGGTGCTATAATTTTATGGATATTAAGTCTGTTTAAAGGCCAGATTGCGGCATTTTCAGCACAGTTATCCTCCTATGTTGGACTTGTGACACTGCAGGAAATTGTAGTCATAGTGGTAGTTGGGGCTATTGGAGGTTTAATTGGCGGAATTATCGTTGATTTAATAGGTGCAGCAAGACCTGGAAGGAGATGGGGTTGGCGAAGATGGTAGCTAAATTTTAATTTTCCGTTGAGTCATTTTTAATTAGATTGAAATGAAATTTTTTCATTATTTTCATTAAATTTAGTTCGCTATACTATTGTATAACGAAATAAATTTTTTTCATCTTGAAAATTCTATTTTGTAATAGTCAGATAGACCTTCATAACTGTATCGTGTACCTATAGACTTGTGAACACATCTTTTTTATCAAATTTTAAAAAATTTGTTAAAATACATGTTGTATGGTGGGTTGCGTTTGAGTTTAATTCAAATTTGTGCAGTATTTTCTAATAAGTTTGTTAATCTACAGGTTGTGGCTATAGTATGCGCTGGTTTGAAGTTGTTTCGAACTGTGCAAGAAATTCCAGAAAACTTGTAAAACTACAAGCTTCTGGTATAGTATGCGTTGGTGCAAAAGAAATTTTGACCATTGCAAAAGTATTATAAGACTACGATTTAAGGCGTCGGCTGGAGTGTGATAATATCATTCTGTGAAAGCTGGTTTTTCCGATTGTAGTTATAAAGTATGAGGGCTTGAATCGTTTGCAGAAATGTAGAAATATTCGAGTTTGATGTTGGTTTGGTAGATTTGTGGTGATTTTTGGTTGCTACTGAAAATGTACCCCCTTTTCAATTTAAGTTGAATAAGGT
>JAEZKE010000112.1 GCA_023436175.1 Methanobacteriota archaeon | reverse complement strand
TTTTCAATGTGTATCGCAGCACCAGCACAAATAGTAGAAATTAACGATAATGTAGCAGTTGTTGACTTTGGAGGAGTAAGACAAAACGCTAAACTTGATTTAGTTGAGGATATTGAGGTAGGTAGATACGTACTGGTTCATTCAGGATATGCTATAGAAGTTTTAAGCGATCAGGAAGCTAAAGACTCATTAGAAGCATGGGAAGAACTGCTAAAAGTATTAGATGAAGAAGATAATGAATAATTCAATTTTTCATCATATTTTTATTTTAAATAAATATAAAAGATCAATTTAGATAGATAAATCCCTTTTTTTGTTATTTAGAATGAATATATAAGTTAATTTTTCAACATACACAGAATAATATTTTCTAATTATTTTTTAAAAACTTGAAATTCAAATGGTTTTCAATTTTAGAAGTACTTTAATACTATTTTCTAATTCTTTTTCATGAAAAGGCTTGGTTATGTAACTACAGTGCCCTATTTGCATGGCCCTTTTTAAAACTTCCCTATTGGTAGTAGCAGTGAGGTACACAATGGGAATCTTTAGAGCTCCTACAATTTTTTTAGCTGCCTCTATTCCATTTACCTTTCCTTTAAGTAGAATATCCATCAGGACTAAATCCGGCTTGTATTCCTGTGCTTTTTCAACTGCTTCCTCTCCAGAAGATATTAGTGGAAGTACAGTAAATCCTAAACTTTTTAACCTGTTTTCAATATCTAAAGCAACTATGTTTTCATCTTCTACAACCAGAATTTTTATATTTTCCATTTAAATCCCTTTTAGTGTCATATTAACTATGAATGTGCTTTTAAATTTATTTTTAATAAATTAGGTACCTATTAATATTAACACATTTATTTATTAAGGATATAAAGGTTATATTATAGATATTAATCATTTTAACGTAAAGTCAGGTTGATGAACTAATGAGTTTCACAATAAATAAAAATAAGTTTATCTCATTTCAAGCACTGACAATCTTCTTTGCTGTTGCTTTACTAATTACTGCCATTATTCTAATTACGGGTAGTGAGTATAATACTACTTTTGGAAATTTAGCCTTTTTCTTACTAAATCTGATTGTTATAATCATTCTATTCTTTGTTGCAAAAAAATCATTTAAATATGGCAGGAGAGCATTTATAAGCTGGACTTTAATAGCCCTTTCCCAATTAGTCACCATTTTAGGTAACATACTGTGGACAATTATGTATACTGAACTTAATAAGTCTCCTTTTCCATCTATAGCAGATCTACTTTATTTATCTTATTATCCTCTGCTTATACTCGGTATCCTCTTTTTACCTGTTACTCGAATTCAAGAAACAAAAAAATATCAAATACTTCTTGATACGGGCATTATGATTTTATCAGCAGGGTTGGTACTCTGGGCGATTTTAATACCTCTTCTTGAGGTTCATAATGTAGATGTATTCAGCATGCTCATATACCTATCTTACCTGCTTATGGATATTTTTATACTGTTCGTATTATTTTACCTGTTATTTGACTGGTTTGGACAGGTTAAAAAGGTTCCTTTACTATTACTTGCTTTAAGCGTTGCAGTTCTGGTTATTACCAATGCAATTTACATCTATCAATTTTTATATACCGTATATATCCCCGGCAGATTTTTAGATTTAGGCTGGTTAAGCTCATACTTCCTGACAGCACTGGCTGGTATCTCCTACATTAATGACAAAGTAACATTACCCTCTATACATTTCAAATACAAACCATTATTTCTTAAAGTTAACTGGAGCTCATATTTACCATTATTATGGATTTTTTTCATATATATCCTGTTATTTTTGATTTATACACAGTTAACTGACGATAGTTCAAGCATTCTGGTTTGGGGTGCAGCTATCATTATGACATTACTGTCTGTACGCCAGATACTAGCTTTAAAAGAAAGCAATCATGCACGGAAACTACTGCAAAAAAATCAGGAGATATTAGAAAAACGGGAAAAGCATTTAAGTTTAATAACAGACAATATGATGGATTTGATAACAAGGGTCAATGCTAAAGGAGAATATCAGTATGTTAGCCCGTCAGCCCCTAAAATTTTAGGTTATGCACCAGAGAATATGTTGGGAAAAAATAGTTTAGATTTAGTGCATCCAGATGATTTAGAAAGGGTAAAATCATCTACTCGAGAAGCAATATACGCACATTCATCCAATGAAATTGAATACCGTCATAAAACAGCCGCTGGAGATTATTTTTGGATCGAAACTACAGGTAATCCATTATTTGATGACGAAGATAACTTTAAGGGATTTGTGTGCGGCAGCAGGAATATAGATGATCGTAAACGTGCAGAAGAACAAATTAAAACCTCACTTGAAGAAAAAGAGGTGCTCCTAAAAGAAATTCACCACCGGGTAAAAAATAATATGCAGATAATTTCCAGTTTACTAAGTCTCCAATCCAGATATATTGAAGATGAGAATTATCTGGCAGTTCTCAAGGAAAGTCAGGATAGAGTAAAATCCATGGCAATGATCCATGAAGGTCTTTATAAAACCAGTAATTTGGCTAGAATTAACTTCGAAGAATATGTTCAAAACCTGACATTAGGGCTCTTCAGTTCCTATGGAATCCATCAAAATATAATTAAAACAAAAATGGATTTAGATAAAATTCTGTTAGATATAGATACTGCCATTCCATTAGGATTAATTCTCAATGAATTAATTTCCAACAGTTTAAAACACGCTTTTCCCGCAATCCATGGTTATAATGCATCAGATGTACCATTTGTCCACCCTGAAGAAATGAAAGGGGAAATTAATATTTTGCTTTCACAAGATGAAGATATGCTGAAACTGATAGTTAGCGATGACGGAATAGGATTTCCAGAAAATATAGATTTCCAGAACACACAATCTTTAGGTTTACAACTGGTAAACACCCTCGTAAATCAACTTGGAGGAGAAATAAAACTTGAAAAAGACAATGGGACAAAATTCATACTTAATTTTAAAAAAATAACTAATACAATACAAAAAAATTAAAAAATATTTAAAATATGTTTTTAAACAAGTTATTCAGCATTAATATTTAATACGTGAGTAACAAGAGACACAATTATAAACCCTACTATAAGAATTAAAAAAACTAAAATTCCTTGATCCATATTAACACCTTACTAAATTTTTATCTTTTTAAACCTTTAATTTTAACCAATATAACTTTTGTGTATAACTATTTAATAACTAATAATTAGTTTTAAACATTATAATTTAATATTATAATTACATATTAAATGTTATTTTTAATTATATAAAGTTATATGTCTAATAATTACAACCTAAAATATATAAATTTAGTTATATTCCTCAAAATAATTTAAAGCCATTTTATGTAATCTATCAAGCCAATGGTTTAAGTTGATTTTATATAAAGTTCATTATTAGTAGATAGAAACTCTTTTTACTCCTTCAATTTTTAAAAAATCGTGGATTAAGTTTCCCTCAATTGGCTTTTCTGTTATAATTGTAAGTAAAGGATTTTCTTCAAGTTCTGGATCCCCTGCATGTACCTGTCTGATACTTATATTTTCATTTGATATTAATTCAGTAGCTTTAGCAATTATTCCAGAATTTTGAGCTTCAGCTTCTATTTCTACTATTCCAAAACCCAAATCTTTTGCTACATCTTTAACTAATGGACCTGCAGGAGTAATATTTCTAAATATCTTTGCAAGCTGTTCATCAGAGAGTATAACATCTACTGTGGTTTTGATACTTCTTCTGTCTACATTTACAGCCCTTGCAAGTGCTACATCGCTTATTTCAATATTACCACAATATATTCTACCATTTTCTCCAACGCACAAACCATGCTCAACTATTTTTCTTGCAACATTCATACGCGCCGGAAATTTTTCGAATTTATATTTTATTTTCTCCCACATGAAAATCTCCCTCACAATGTACATATATGTACAAAGATCTACCATATAAACCATTCTATTTGAAAATATCAGTATAGTTAAACGTGCATCAACATTCCAAAATTACATGTTTAAATATATAAAACGTTAATATGTGGATATTAACTAAAAAAAGGGCTTTTTGTAACAAAATAGCTACTTAAAGTATTAATTATGCAGATATCATTTAAATAAAAAATACTGTAATTAACAAAAATCAAAATCATGCTTGATTTTTAAGTGATTTTCTAATAGATGTTAATCAAATCTTTACATAGAAACATGGATCACGCTGTAACGGTTATATCATGAGTTCAAAAAAATCAAAAATAGCAAGTGGAAGCATAGTAATTCTTATAGGATCATTTGTATTTCGTATAGGCGGGTTTATTTATAGATTTATAATGAGCCGATTACTTGATACTGCAGGATATGGTATTCTCGGACTTACATTACCTTTCCAGAATCTTCTTACAATAACTGCTAATGGAGGCCTCCCTCCAGCTATTGCAAAGTATGTAGCACAGTATTCAGCCGTAGAACAAGATGATATGGTACGGCAGATTATAATTACGGCTTTAAAGATTGTAGCGATTTCAGGAACCATTGGTGCCGTTTTAATGTACATCCTTGCAGGGTATATTGCAATAGATTGGTGGCATAAACCTGAAGCGCTCCTTCCTCTCCAGATTGTAGCTGTTATGGCACCGTTCAGTGTTATTGTAGGAGTTTTTAGAGGTGTTTTCCAGGGATATTACAAGATGACCAATATCCTGATCACCCGTGCATTTGAACAGGTATTTACAATTGCATTTGCTATAACTCTAGTTATAATAGGTTGGTATGTTGCAGGAGCAGTTGTAGGTACTGCAATAGGTTTCATGGCCTCTGCAGTAGTTTCAATATATCTTTTTAGAAAACAAATATGGAGTAGGTTAAACCGTAGACATGACCCCCGAAGTCTTACTCCAAACAAAGATAAAATATTCACGCTCCGAGAAGAACTGGGAATAGCCAAAATGCTCATAAAGTTTTCAGTACCGGTAGTCATAACTGGACTGGCCGAAATGTGTCTTTACGACATTGGTACTATTTTTATAGGTGTATACATGGCAAGTCAGTTCGCAGGATACTATACCAATGCAAGCGCAATTGCAAGGCTTCCACTTATAATATCAACAGCTGTGGCTACATCAGCGCTTCCAGCCACTTCAGAAGCCCTCAGTCTCAAAGATGGTCCATTACTTCAGACCTATATCACTCAATCTTATAGATATGTGGGATTCTTTGTAGTACCCATGTGTACTGTTACAATTATTTTTGCAACTCCTATACTCGCTTTACTCTTTGGTGACGCGTATACCCCTGGAGCAGGAGCGCTTCAAATATTTGTAACTGGAATGGTATTTTTCACTATTTACAATATCTCATCAAGCATATGCCAGGGCCTTGGAAGACCATTTATTCCAATGCTTGCACTTATTGTAGGAACAAGCATAGAATTGATTCTCAGCGTGCTGTTAATTCCTAATATTGGAATAGAAGGTGCTGCAACAGGCACAACAGCGGCCGCATTTATTATAATGCTAATAACTCTTTATGGAACTTTCAAACTCTCAAGAGTGAATATTCCGGTGGCAGATTTTACCAAAATAATAACGGCTTCCTTTTTAATGGGAGTTATTTTAATGGTGCTTCCTAAAACCATAGAAGGGTTCTTACTGTCCATTATAATGGCACCTTTACTTTATGCATTATTTATTGCAGTGGTTGGAGGATTAAGAAAAGATGATATTGCAGTAATGTATAGATTCTCAGGGAAATTTGGACCGCTTGCAGGAATACTTAAACGGATGATTGGTTCTTTAGAAAGATTCGCCAGATAATAGCATTATTAATGAATTTACGTGAAAATCACCATTTACTTTTTATTATTTTTTAAAGATACAATATTTTAATATGTTAACGTACATATATGTACTATAAAGCTTTAAATAGGACTATATAGTATATAGCATAGTGTAAGAAATACGTTAATAGGTGATTAATATGAAAGGCAGTGAATGTTTTTGGCGATCTTAAATTAAATGAGCCAGTTAGTATCGAACTTGATTTCGATTCTCCTTTTGAATTGTTTAAAAATATTTATAGGAACTATGAAAGTGCATTTCTCCTTGAATCCATGGAAAGTGACAGTGGACTCGCAAGACTTTCTGTTTTAGGCTTCAAGCCGGCTGCAATTTTAAGAGCTTACGGTAATATTTTGCAGATAGAAAGGGACGGAGTTCAAGAAGAAATTGAGACTGAAAACCCATTTGAAGAACTTAAAAAATTAACATCTAAAAGTAATGGGAAAAAAGGGTTTAGAGGAGGACTTGTAGGTTACATATCCTATGAATCAGTTCGACATTTTGAAAATATTACTGTTCAAGATTCAGAGTATCCGGATTTTGAGTTCGGTTTATTCTTAGATGCAATTACCTTTGATAGGTTGCAGAATAAATGCGAATATGTAACTCTTGGAGAAAATAGAATTAATGAAATAAAGCAGATTGCAACCGAATCACATGATATCGGCAGTATTGATTTTAAATTCAAAAAGCATTATTTTTCAAAGGAAAAATATGAAAACATGGTTCAAAAAGCCAAAGAAAAAATAAAAGCGGGTGAAATTTTCCAGAGCGTCATCTCAAATGCCCGTGAATATGAAATTACTGGTGACAAGCTTTCAATTTATAAAGCACTTCGTGAAATGAATCCGTCACCATATATGTATCATTTAAAACTTGGAAATCATGAAATAATTGGTTCAAGCCCCGAAATGCTGGCCAGAATAGAGCAAAAAGATGTAGAAACTTATCCAATTGCAGGGACCAGAAAACGTGGTAAAACAGATGCTGAAGATGAAAAACTGGAAATAGAACTGATGCATGATGAAAAAGAACTTGCTGAACATTTAATGCTTGTTGATCTTGCAAGAAATGACGTTGGAAAAGTAAGTAATTTTGATTCAGTAAGTGTTCCAGAATATATGACTGTTAAAAAATTTTCACACGTGCAGCATATTGTTTCGCATGTAACAGGAAAATTAAGAGACAATATGACAGCAGTTGATGCATTTAACTCTATTTTCCCTGCAGGAACTCTAAGCGGAGCTCCAAAAATCAGGGCTATGGAAATAATAAATGAGTTAGAAGGACTTCCAAGGGGGCCTTACGGCGGTGCTTTAGGTTATTTCTCCTTAAATGGAAACGCAGATTTTGCAATTGTCATAAGAACTTTAGTCTGCAATGGAAACAAAGCCAAAATACAGGCCGGCGCAGGAATTGTGCACGATTCAGTTCCTGAAAATGAATACTTGGAATGCGAAAACAAAGCTCAGGCAGTTATAAGGGCACTTGAAGTTGCAAGTGGTAAGGAGGAAATAGAATGATACTGATACTCGATAACTATGATTCATTTACATATAACCTTTACCAACTAGTAGGGCAGCTTGAGAAGGACATATTGGTTAAAAGGAACGATAAAATAACCATTGATGAAATAAAGCATCTTCAGCCAGATAGTATAATAATTTCCCCAGGTCCTGGAAACCCAACTAATAAAAAGGATTTTGGAATTTGCAGCGATGTTATTAGAGAATTTAAAGGCAAAATTCCTATTTTAGGAGTATGTTTGGGGCATCAAGGTATCTTCGCAACATTTGGGGGTAAAATTAAAAGAGCAGAGCCCATACATGGGAAATTAAGTAAAATTTCTCACAGTAATGAGGGAATATTTAAAGGTGTTGAAAATACTCTCGTTGCAACAAGATATCATTCACTTATCTGTGATGAAGACAGTGTACCAGATTGCATAGAAGTCACTGCAAAAACAGATGATGGAATAATAATGGGCATAAAACATGCTGATTGCCCTGTCTTTGGTCTTCAATTCCATCCAGAGTCCATAGGCACAGCCAGTGGAATAAAAATAATTAAGAACTTTCTCAAGGTTGAGAAAACCTATAGTTCTCAAACCCAAAAAACAAAGTTTTTAGAGGGTTGTACATGATAGAGTTCTCGCAGATAATCACTCAAAGGAAAAACGTGCTGGAAAGAGATATGAAATACCGCCCTCTAAGTGAACTAAAAGAAAACATTCGAGGAACTAAGGTACAGGCTGATTTTAAAAAAGCATTAACTAATACTCATGATATTTCAGTAATTTGTGAATACAAACCAGCATCCCCCTCTAAAGGAGATATTTCCAACCTTCTGGTGGAAGATGTAGTTCCACTCTATGATAAAGGAGGGGCAGGTGCCATTTCAGTGCTTACAGAGCAGACATTTTTTAAAAGCAGCATTAAAAACCTTCGTATTGCATCTAAAGTAAGCAAACTTCCGCTTCTTAGAAAAGATTTTGTAATGGATGAATATCAAATCTATGAAGCCAGATCCTGCGGGGCCAGTGCAGTGCTCTTAATGGCAGGTATTTACAAAGATCTTAGATTTGGGATTGACCTCTGCCATTATCTTGAAATGGATGCTCTCGTGGAATGTAAAAACAGGGAAGAAATAGAAATGGCCACAAAAGCAGGTGCTGAAATAATAGGGATTAACAACAGAGATTTCAGAAATTTCAGCATTGATTTTAAACGGACTGAAAAGCTTGCAAAATACATACCTGAAAATACAGTTCTTGTATCAGAAAGCGGGGTTAAAGTTGCAGAAGATATCAAACTTCTTGCAAGCTACGGGGCAGATGCGGTCTTAATAGGTTCAACCATCATGGAATCAAATAACATACTTGAAACAGTAGAAAAAATGGTTAAAGCAGGCAAAAAACCGAAGGTGAATTAAATGGAATTCAAAATTTGCGGGATTACAAGACCTGAAGATGTTCAAGTATGTGAAAACGAAGGTTCTACTTTTATTGGGTTTATAAACATAAAGCGGTCCAAGCGATTTTTAGATATTGAAAAAATAAGAAAACTCGTAGACTCAATAAAAGACCATGAAAAAGCAGTGCTTGTAATTGAACCCAGAAATGTTGAAGATGTTATAAAAGCTGTAGAAAACAGCGGTGTTAACAATATACAGCTGCATTCTTTACAAGCAGAAGATATAGCCAAATTAAAAGGAATTAATGTAATTAAAGCCATTGGAATCCCTGAAAAAATCGATGAATCCAAAAAAGGAGAAATAGAATCATGTTCAAAAGTTTGCAGTTATTTACTGTTTGATTCTATGATCAGAGGAAAAAGTGGCGGGACTGGGAAACAAATTCCCCTGGAAGTTGCAGCTGAAGCAGGTGAAATTGCCAAAAAAAGCAATAAAAATATAAAACTGTTTCTTGCAGGTGGAATTAATACACAAAAGATAAAAGATGAAGGAAACTTAATTAAAGAAATTTTTGATTATGTAGATGTTAATTCAGGGGTTGAAGATGGTCCTGGAATTAAAAGCAGAGTTAAAATAGTGGAATTTGTTGAAAATTGCAAGGTGATTTAATGATCTTAGACGGTAAATTCGGTAAATACGGCGGGATATTTGTTCCAGAACTTCTAATTCCTGCCCTTGAAGAGCTTGAAGCGGCATTTTTAAAATACAAGGATGATAAAAAGTTCAATTCGGAACTTGAATATTATTTAAGGGAATTTGCAGGCAGGCCCACCCCTCTTTATTTTGCTCGTAATCTTTCAGAAAAATTAGGATGTAAAATATATCTGAAGCGGGAAGATCTGCTTCATACAGGAGCTCATAAAATAAATAATACCCTTGGACAAGGACTTCTTGCAAAATATATGGGAAAAGAACGATTAATAGCAGAAACTGGAGCTGGTCAGCATGGTATTGCAACTGCAACTGTAGGTGCATTATTTGATATGCCTGCAGATATTTACATGGGTAGCGTAGATGTAGCACGTCAGCGGTTAAATGTATTTAGAATGGAAATATCAGGAGCTAAAGTGATTCCTGTAGAAAGCGGATCTAAAACTTTAAAAGATGCTATGAATGAAGCAATGAGGGACTGGTTAACAAATGTAGAGAACACCCACTACCTGTTAGGTTCTACTGCAGGCCCTCATCCATATCCAACCATGGTAAAACACTTCCAGACAGTAATTGGGAAAGAAACAAAGAGAGATATTCTTGAAAAAGAAGGTGAACTTCCAGATGCAGTAATAGCATGTGTTGGTGGAGGAAGTAATTCTTTAGGAATATTCTCTGAATTTATGGATGATAAAGAGGTAGAACTTATAGGTGCTGAAGGAGGAGGAGATGGTTTAAAAGGAAAACATGGCGCCACACTCAGTGCAGGTACTGAAGGAGTTCTCCATGGGTCTTTATCATTTGTTCTCCAGGATGACTATGGACAAATTTCTGAAGCCCATTCCATATCTGCAGGGCTGGACTATCCTGGCGTAGGGCCAGAACATTCGTATTTAAAGGTTACAGGACGTGCTAAATACGGTCCTATTACGGATGAAGAAGCATTCAGGGCTTTTAAGCTACTGTCAAAATATGAAGGCATTATTCCTGCGCTTGAAAGCTCGCACGCGGTTGCAATGGCTGAAAAATACGCTAAAGAGAATCAAGGAAAAACAATAGTCATAAACCTCTCAGGCAGGGGAGACAAAGATGTTAATATAATTGCAGACTACATGGGGGTGAAATTATGAACATAGAAAGCTACGAAAACGCATTTGAGAATGCTAAGGCAAAAAAAGAAGGTGCATTTATTCCATTTGTAGTTGCAGGCAATCCTGATTTCGAGACATCCCTTGAGATTGTAAAAGTTTTTGTAGAAAATGGTGCAGATGCGCTGGAAATCGGTTTTCCATTCAGCGATCCAGTTGCTGATGGACCTACAGTCCAATTAGCAGATATAAGAGCGCTAAAAGCTGGTATGACTGCTGAAAAAGGTTTTGAATTTATACGAAGAATACGTGAATTTACAGATATTCCTGTTGGAGTTCTCACATACTACAATTTAATCTACAAAATGGGTCTCGATAAATTTTACAAAATGGCCAAAGATAACGGTGCAAACGCCATACTTGCAGCGGATTTACCTCCTGAAGAAGCAGGTGATGCCCTTGAAGCAGCACAAAAGAATGGTGTTCAACAGATCTTCATGGTAGCGCAAACCACAAGTAATGAAAGACTGCAGGAAATAACAAAAATGTGTTCTGGTTTCCTTTATGTGGTTGCAGTTATGGGAATTACAGGTGCAAGAGACGAACTCAAAACAACCACTGTTGAACTTATAAAGAGAATAAAAAGCCACAGCGATATCCCCATAAGTGTAGGATTTGGTATTTCAAAACCGAAACATGTAAAAGAAGTTATAGATGCTGGTGCTGATGGAGCGATTGTTGCAAGCGCCATACTGAATATAGTAACTGAAAATCTTGGAAATAAAGAAAAAATGCTACAAAAAGTTGGTAAATTCTGTGCTGAGCTTAAAGAAGCTACCAAAAGTTAAAAAGTGATTTTTATGATAGCCGAATGTATAAAAAAGGTCACTTCTTTTGAGGATCTAAATGAAAAAGAAGCTTATGAATGTATGACTCAAATAATGAATGGTAAAGTAAGTGATGTTCAAACAGCTTCCTTTTTAACCTCACTTTCCATGAAGGGTGAAACGGTTCCAGAGATAACAGGTTTTGTAAAAGCCATGCGTGAAGTTTGTGTACCTGTATCACCTGATATAAATGCCCCTCTTGTGGATACATGCGGCACAGGAGGAGACACATTAAAAACATTTAATATAAGTACTATTGCAGCAATAATAGCGGCATCCTGCGGCGTTGTAATAGCAAAACATGGCAACAGAAGCATAACAAGTAAATGCGGCGGTGCTGATATACTGGAAGCCCTTGGTGTAACTATAGACTGTGGAGCAGAAGAGGTGGAAAAAAGCATGGAAAAAGCGGGCATAGGATTTATGTTTGCCCCAAACTTTCACCCTGCAATGAAGTATGTGATGCCTGTTAGGCGGGAGCTTAATATAAGAACTGTCTTTAATATTTTGGGTCCACTTACATCACCGGCAAATGCAGATATTCAACTCCTCGGAGTTTTCGATCCAGACTACGTTGAGTTAGTGGCCCATGTACTTAAAAATTTAGGTGTGAAAAAAGCAATGGTGGTCCACGGGTTTGATAGCTATGGAAATCCAGCAATGGATGAGATATCTACACTCGGAAAAACCAAAGTGGCAATCATTGATAATGGTGAAATCTATATTAAGGAAATCTACCCTGAAGACTTTGGCATTCAAAGAACCAGTGAAGAATTAATAAAAGCTTCATCAGACATTGATGAAAATATGCAAATTACAGTTGATGTCCTTAAAGGTAAGAAAAGAAATGAGACTGAAAAGGCAAGACTTGATCTATGTCTTACAAATGCAGCAGCTATCCTTTTTATAACTGGAATTGTAGATAACCTTTCAGAAGGTGTAAATGTTGCTCGAAATGCAGTTGAATCAGGTGCAGCCCTTAAAAAACTTTATGAATTTGTAGAAAATAGTTAATAGCGCATTGTTATGAATAAAAACCAGTTAAAACAGCATTATACAAAAATGAGACATGTTAAAAGAATATTCTAAAAAAAATATAATAAAATGAGGTAATTGATTACCATCATTGCTCCAATCTATAATATGGAACATCTTGAAATATAAATTTTTTTATAATCAAAATTCTATTTTTTTATTAAAATGTTAAAAATTCGAAAATTCTTGGATTTATTAAATAAAGTTCAAATTTCCTTTTATTTAACTATATTGAGTTATATGGAGTATTAATATAAGTAAATATAATTAAAAAGAGCTTAATAAATCTAAATCTCAATTTATATTGTAAATATTTCTTGCACATTTATTTCCAATCAGAATAGGTTATTTCACCTGTCTTGGCATCCATTAAACTACATCCTTCAAAATTTCCGTTTTGATCAAGGTGGCTAAATTGATATGGTGTTCCATGATTAGTTAATGTTGGATACTTCACATATTTACAAACAATTTAAAAAAGCAATTTTAAAAAATAGTAATTATTTAACATTCATTATTAAAAGGAAATGGGCCCGCTGGGATTCGAACCCAGGGCCTCACGGTTATCAGCCGTGCGCTCTAACCATGCTGAGCCATGGGCCCCATTTGATTTATAGGAATAAATTATCCCACTTATACAGTTTTACAATCCAAAATCTGCAAAGGGGTAGATTCAAGATTTAGTCTTCATCATATATAAGCTTTACGCTTAAATTTGGATTTTTTTATAATACACTACCAGTACCCAAAAGATTTTTGAGTTTTACAAAGCAATCTTCAAAATCGTCATTGTTTAATATTATCAAATTACATCCCATAATAGCAGAACAAACAGCCATTGAGGTTCTCAGCATACCCATATGTTCTTTTAAGCTTTTAATAGTGTCTATTATTCTTTCTTTAGTATCGTTATGTCTTCGCTGGAGTATATTATCTCTTGAAGATTCTATTACCACGATTATATCTGGAGATATAATTTCAATGGGCAATGAAAGAATATAACCAATAGGAGACTGATCAATACCATGCAAATCTACAAGAGCACCTTTCATTTCTTTTATTTTTAATGCTGCACCCTCCCAGATTTCCTGCTGAGTGTCTATATCCAATTTAAACATTTCAAAATCTGTAGAAGCGAGATCTTTGCTTTTCGCTATATCAAGCATGAGATCCCCATAATTTACGTACTTATAACCTAAATCTTCAGAAACTCTTCTACAGAGTGTTGTTTTACCCACTCCAGGAACACCAGTAACAACTACAACGTTCCAAAGTAATTCCATTTCAGTACACCGTTGCCTAACTATCTGTTATGAACCTTTAAACGATGCATTATTAAGGTAATTCCAGTTGCATGGCTTAAAAATTATTTATTAACCATTTCAGAAATTGCATCAGCCATCATGTGGCCTTCGATAAGTATTTCAACTTTATCTACGCCTTCAACCTTTTCAGCTGCGAGTTTTGCATTCATTGCTATGTTTGCTGCACTCATACAACCAGGGTTTGTTGGCCTAATTGTGATTTTTGCAACGGTAGTTCCATTTTTTTCTACTTCGATGTTCTGGACAATTCCCATCTCAACTATGCTGACGCCCATGTGAGGGTCAGCTACTACTGAAACTGCGTCTTTTATTTTTTCAACTAATTCATCTGCCATGATATCTCCTCAAATACATAAGTTTAATTTATATAAACTTCTTTTAAACAGTTAAACTTGTTTTAGTTTATTTTGTTCCTATCTTCAAATAAATTTGTTTTTATAATATAATATCTAAAAATAGGGTGTTTTAATGTTTTTATTTATTGCATTTATAGTTATTTATAATTTATTATAGTAGCTATTTTTTTCTATGCCTTATTTTCACTGCAACGCCTTTAGTGGCCCTTTTCATTTCTTCCCCACTTAAAATAGCTTTTCCAACTCCTACAACCCCATCATCTTTTAAAACTACCACTTCGTCACCGGGAATGATATCTGAATCAGCTTCGTTTACTCCCGGAGAAAACAGAGTATTCGTTTTAAGCTCAAAGTTAATTTTAACCCATTTTTTATTGATACTCTGTAAAATTTTTCCGCCTTCTAAATTCAGGGAATATAATCCATTGTTAAAATGGAGTGTAGCGATCTGTTTTCCATCTTTAAATATTCGTTTATCAAACCTTCCACGGGTTTTAACATCATCAGATATTAGATAATCAGCTTTTTTACTGTTAAATTGATATCTTGCAATTGATCTAAGTTGATGTAGCGCTTTAGCCCTTCCTTTAAGTTTAGGGTACTTTTTAACTTCCATTTTAAGATTATTCATTGATTCAGCAGATGTCGTTTTACCAGTTGACGTATAAACGGCGTTATCAAGATATTCTTCACAAACCTGCCTGTAACCGCCTTCAACATGAGCTATTACTTCTTTTTCGCCAACATAATCCCTTAAACATTCGCCCACAACTTTAATTTCTTCATGCGACCATTCCCCTGTTGTTGAGGTGTCGTATGATTGTATAGGATATATTTTCTCCACTTCACGAGGGCAAACTCCAAATGGAGAGGTCAATATGACCTCCTGTATGCCTTTTGTTGCTTTCATAAATATGGTGTGAGACCTTGATGACGAGTAGGGTTTTTTCATGCTGCAAGGTAAAATAACCAGTGCATCGCCTAATGGTTCTAGAAGATTCATTCTCTCCCGCCACCTTACCGCTTCAGGCCTGAAAAGAGATTCTTCAGTTACACAGAGAACTTTCATAATGTTTCCTCAAATTTTTAAAATTGTTAAAGAAAACCATGTTTTCCTTCAACATTTATATAAATACTATATATTTTATAAAAATTTTTTATCGAATGATTTTATATCGTTTTTCATATTACTACTTTTCATTTTCCATGTTTATAAGTTATAATATAGATAAATCTGAAGTATTTACTAAAGAAAGCAAAAATAAGTAATGTAAAAATTCAATTTAAGTTCATTTAACCATCAAATCATGAAAATTTTACAAATTCATTAAAAAGAGATGAAAATGAAAAAAAATATATCTTAAAATTTCTTTTAATTTCTTGAAATCATGTTTGTTTAAATATTTGCGTTAAATGACCGAACAGTTATATTACCCATTCTGTTTGAGCTAGTTGAGACTATAACCGGATTAAATGTATTGGCGTTTCTTATAGTATTATTGTTAATCGAAGAAGAGGAACTAATTGCCGCGTTGGTATTATTGTTTGATAGGCCGTTGTTGTTTACAATGGTTGAGGTTTGGGCTTGGGATTGAGCCTGAGATTGAACCGGGTCCTGATGCGGACTCAATATTGATGCATTGTCCCCAATGGTTATATTTCCGGTATCTGGTAGTAATAGAAGTTCAGCTAAAATTGAAGCAGTTGCTTCATTATTGGCAGGATTTGGATCGAAGATCTGTGCTGTAGTTACATTACATGCTGCAAGCATCATAAATGCCATTAAAACTGCTGTTATTATTCTTTTTCTAATTTTTTCACCTCCTTCTATTTAATAAGGGTTTAAAAGAGATAGTTATCTACTCCATAATTTTAGTAAAGTTATCAGTACAATGAATAATTTCAAGAGACATTGCCACGTGAATCCATTTGAACTTTATAATCACTTCACCCCCACTTATTATGCAGATAGATAACACCATTTTACTGCAATGATAGTATGTTATTACTTACTATATTAATATTATTATTTATATCAAAACCAACACCGAAAATAAACCAATTTCTTACACGTACCAGCTATAGATTTAATAAATAAAAACAGAATTAAAAATCAAAATTTTAGTCTAAAGACCATAAAAAAGATTTAAATACTAAAATAAAACAATTAAAACTCCTTAAATTGAATCTAGTTTTATTTAAATTATTTATTAATAAAAAAGCCACTGAAAAATTTTAAAACAGATAAAATATTTTACAACTGATTAAATAGATATTTTACTGTTATTCATTAATTATTTATCTAAATCGCACAGGATCTGTATTAATATCAACAATAACTGGTTTATTCTCCAAAAGAGCCTCCTCAACTGCAGCTTCTAATTCTTCTGGTCTTTCAACACTAATTCCAATACCCCCACAGACTCGAGCATATTCTGCAAAATCAAAGTTATACAGTTCAGTTTGCCAGTTTTCATAGCCTTCCATTAACTGTTCCTGACGAATCATGCCTAGCTCTCGGTTATTTAAAATAAATATCTTTACTGGAAGTTCATATTTAATAGCAGTCATAAAATCAGCCATTAACATTGAAAAACCGCCGTCTCCAGCAATACATATTACCTGCCTATCTGGATAGATAAGCTGTGCGGCTATTGCCGCTGGAAGCCCAAATCCCATAGAAGCAAGGTACCCCGAAAGTATCATCTTCTGAGTATCACGCATCCAGAAATTCCTTCCAAACCACCACGTATTTTCCCCAATATCAAGTGTTATAACTGCATTATCTGCAAGTTTATCATTAAGTACTTTAATTATATATGGGGGACGTATAGGTGTTTTTGTAGAGTCTACCTCTTCTTCCAATAATTTTAACCAGTCTTTTTTAAGTTTTTTTATCTCATTTAAGTAGTCTTCGTTCTTATTTTCTTTAACTAAGTCCACAAGTTTAGGTAATATCTCAGCACTGTTTCCAAGAAGGCCCACTTCCACAGGGTACTGCTTGGCTATCATCATAGGGTCCATATCGATTTGTATGGTTTTCTTTTCAGGTATTTGGGTCATGTCTGAAAATGATGACCCAACTACAATTAAAAGGTCAGAGTTTCGAACTACTCTTGTGGCCGCAGTTGACCCAATTCCGCCATGACTGCCAACATAAAGGTCATTGTACTCATCTACAACGCCTTTGCCCCTGAATGTGCTGACAATTGGTGCTGATATTTTCTCTGCAAGTTCTAAAAGATTAGCTCCCTGCCCCATAGCACCGAAACCAGCAATTATCACCGGCCTTTTTGACTGATTAATAGCCTGAACAGCCTCCATTATCACGAACATAGGGGGAGATATGGCCTTATTTGGAAAACTACCATCGAATGAAATTATTTTTTCAGTATGAGGTAATTTCTGGACATCATTTGGAATACCTATATGTGCCACTCCCCTATCAATAATTGCATGTTTCATTGCAAAGGTTGCAAGGGTAACTGTCTGGTTTTCAGACATCAATATTTCATCAAATACAGTTATAGGCTTAAAAAATGAATGTTGATCTATTTCCTGAAAAGATCCAGGCCCAATGAGCTGTCTTTTTACCATTCCCGTAAGTGCTAGAACAGGTGAATGATCTAATTTAGCATCATATAGTCCTGTGGCTAAGTTTGTAGCACCAGGCCCTGCTACAGTTAAACATGCTGCTACATGGCCCTTTAATTTACCGTAGGCCGATGCCATAAATGCTGCTGATTCTTCATGACGTACCTGTATATATTTAATTTTTTCATTTTTTCTTATTGCATCTATAATCCCAAGAGATGAAGTTCCAGGTATCCCAAAAATATATTCTACTCCCCATTCTGCCATTTGTTCAACTAAAACGTCAGAGACTGTTGATTCTCCCTCTTTAAGCTCTTCTGTCTCTTCAGTAAGCAGTATAAATTCACTTTTTGGAGAGTTACAAACTGGACATTTCCAGTTTTCAGGCAAATCCTCAAATTTAGTACCTTCTTTTTCTTCATCATACACATAATTACAGACTGTACACCTATATTTTGCCATAAAGTCACCGCACCATTTAAATTCATTTTTATATTACAAGAAACTCGCAAATAGACTGTGAACCGTGAAGCTGTCTACAGTAAATTTATATTTTACCATAAAGTCACCGCACCATTTAATATTTTAAATAGTAGTATGATCTTAAACTGTAATAAAATATTCCATATTTCCCATATAAAATGCTCAGCTTATATTACTTTTTAAATCATTAAAACTGCGAACGCATAGTTAATTTATAATCTAATTTTTTGGCAAGATACACAATAGTAATTCTACAATAATTTAAATGCGTAATTCAATAACTCAAAATTTGTTTATAATAATTTTAATATTAAAATAGGCATTTTATAAGTTATTATCTGCATTTATATACTTTCAAAATTAAAACATTACTCTATGGAGAAATATAAAGTAAATTCTGCTGATGATAACGAACTTTTCTTAATTACAGGTTGCTACATTAAACTTTGTCAGATAATAAAAAGTTTAAAATGGAGCAAAGGGAAAATAGTTCACGTATTAGGTGCACCAGGTACGGGTAAATCAGCAAATATTTACCAAGCATTAAATGATCTTAATTTAAACGTATATGACGTTAAATTATACCTTAAATCAGAGGATGCGAACTCAAAAAAGGTATTTAATACTATTTTTAAAGGACTAAGTAAAGACTTGGGAATGAAGTCAAAAGAAGAAATCTACAGGAAGCTCTCAGAATATGATGCAGTTTTAATTGCAGATAAATTTCATGATTTACATAATTTAGAGCCTAATTACGTAGGTTTTAGTAAATGGACATATCATGCTGGTTTTAAAGCTCTTTATTTCTATTTACTGTGCATAGCTGAATATATAAAGCACAGAAAATACTTTAAAAATATCAATATCATACTGCAAACAGCATGGCGAGTTTCTATAATGGGCAAAAAATACGATTTATTTTCGGATCTTGGTATATTTTCAAAAATTTTTGTTAGTATACTTAAAGTATTTTTTGATGTTATCCAAATATCATATTCCGAAAAAGAAACCATAAATATTGTCAAAATGCATGTTAAAGATGCAGATACCGAAACTGTTAGACAATATATCCAAAAATATGGCCACAAACCAAGATTTATATGTGATGCACTCAAAAAATAAGAGTAAACTTTTTTCGCTATCTAACAGTGAATTATGTTAAGTATGTACTGAGGATAAAAGATGATAAAGACTCTTATTAAATCTACAAGAATCTCCTGGGCATCTAAAAACTTCAATGCATATTTGCTTGCCCTTACTTATGTTTATTTTTCAGGGATGATGATTACAAACCCTTTTGAAATATTAGAAGGCCTCATATTAGTTTCAGTTCTTTGGGGAGCTTTATACAGTCTAAATGATTTAACTGATCTTGAGATAGATGAAAAAGATCATACTAAAAGAAATAGGCCTTTCATTCAAAATAAAGTTGATGAAAAGTGGATATTGATTTTCTCCAGTTTTCTAATAGTTGCAGTATTTATAATTTCATTAACTACTTTAAATCCAGAATTCACCATAATTTTAGGATTAATGCTTTTAAATCAATTGATTTATACACTACCGCCGGTAAGGCTTAAAGATACCATACTTGCACCTTTTACAAGTACTGCTACAAACAGCGTTTTAAGAATCGCGTCATGTTGTGTACTATTAGGTGACGTGCTTTTAGTTCCCTTAAGTGTTTATTTTTTCATGTACATGGCAGGGATGGCTACGTATGTTATGTATAAATCAAAACAAATTTCTGCAAGTATTGTAGGTGTTATAGCAGGCATAAGTTTAATTTATGTATTGTACACTGGAGAAATGAATCTTATTCAATTTGCAGTTGCGATTTTACCTGCCTTTTTAGCTGCAATACCATTATATCTTTCTGTTTATATTGACAAAGATAAAATGACAAGCCTTGCGGATATTTTATACCATCAGGTGGCAATGATATTCTTTTTAATAGTAATTTTAATTATTATATTTTAAACCTGCAAAATCTACAGTTCTGTTCCGCAAATAGCGAAAATCGAAGATTTTCATGCAATGCATTTCAATATTTTCAATTTTGTGGTTTAGAAATGCACTGCATTCCTTCAACTGCAAAAATTTAAAAAAAATGAGGATTTCGAATGAAATAGAAAAAGAGATCAAATTTTTGCAGGTTAAAATAGTTTTCCAAGTTTCAACAGAGCTTTAGGTGAGACTTTAACAAGCACTTTAATGAGTTCCGTTGTACTTATCTTTTCAAATTCAGTTTCCCTGAACACTTTTGCAATTGAGTCTAATTCTTCATTAGAAAGGCTTTCAAGATAACTTCTTGCCTTCATATACTTATTAAATGAATCTCCAATTTCTTCCTTGCAGCGTTTTCCATATTCAACAAGCCTTTTTTCGGAGAAATCACCATCTTTAATTGCAGCTGCAGCAACCTGACCAGCAATACGTCCACCCTGCATACCGCTTATTATACCTCCACCAGTTAAAGGATTTACCATTCCACCGGCATCTCCTACAACCATAACATTATCCGTGGCTATTTTTTTCAGGATTCCACCTACTGGATCTCCACCTATATTAAGTTCCACTGCTGTAGCGTTTTTAGTTGTAGGGCAGTTTTTTACAAAGTCAAGAAGATGTTCGTAGGCACTTTTTTCTGTTAATGTTGATATAACTGCAAGACCTACGTTTGCTATGTCTTTTCCCTTTGGAAATACCCATGCATATCCACCAGGAGCTACATCTCCAAAGTAAAATTCTAATGCAGAGTCATTTTCTAGTTCCACACCAACCATCTCAAATTGGGCACCAGATTCCATATCTTTAGGTTTAACTGCGGTTTTAAGACCGCCCCATCTTCCAACTCTTGATTCTGGACCGTCTGCACCTATAACTATCTTTGCCTTAATTTCAAACTCTTCACCCATGCGTTCTGCTTTAACGATTACATGGTCGTCTTTTCTTTCTAAACCTTTAGCAAGAGTCTTGATCATTATGTCAGCGCCAGCTCTTGCTGCATCCATAGCCATGTGTTTATCAAATACCTTTCTTTCAACTACATAACCCATCTCTGGAAGTTTTACAGTGTCTTCAGTAAGCCATACATCAGTCCCATTTGGAGATACAAGGCGTACACCACTAATTTCTGAGGTTATCCATCTGCTGCTTGGTTCTACTCCTAATTCAAGTAAACCATCCTTGGATACACCTTCAGCACATCTTTTAGGAGCACCTATTTCAGATTTTTTTTCGATCATTAACACATCTGCACCGTTTAAAGCAGCGTGTTTGGCGGCAGATGAACCTGCGGGACCTGCCCCAATTACCAAAATATCAGTTTCAATTAACATTAATTCACCTTATTCTTCTTTTATTAAAGCACGCACTGGACATGCTTGTACGCATATTTCACATTCTTTACATGAACTTTCATCAAAAGTTATGGTTGCCTCGCCTACTTCAATCAGGCATCTCGGGCATACACCCGCACATTCACCACAATACATACACCATTCTCTAACTATCTTCATTTTATCCCTTGTTTCTCTAATTTTTTTAACTCTCGAACACAATGTGTTCGGTGTTTGAAAATTTTCAATTTTCAACCGCAAAAATTCCCTGAATTTTTGCATGCATAAAAAATCTTTAATTTTTTAATGTCTCTGATTTAACTTTTATTCAGTTTATTATAACTCCTTTATTAATCTTCACATAATAAAAGTTATATCTCTAAAATGAGTATAGAATGAATTGGAAAATAAAGTATAAAAATGTAATTATAATATTTTTTTTATAGTTCAAATTTAGACATGCATTTCAAGTGTAAAATTTCATGTATTTTTTATAAAATGTATCAGAATCCTGCAAGCTAAATGTAAGCATGTTAAATATGTATAAATGATATTAAGATTAGACAACTTGATCATATGTTAATGTGTACACATAACACACATATACGCAGTCCACAAATTATAAATATTTTAAATGAATTATTAGGTATCTAAAAAGCATCTAAAAAATAATAAAAATACTAATAAATAGATTTTTGACATTAATATACCTAACATTGCTTAAAATATCCATTTAAATCCAATTAACTTTTAATTACAAGTCAAAAAAAAATAACTTAAGTAATTACAGATGAACTATCCATTAAATATTTTTATTTAATAAAAATGGAATTAATTCTTTTTTATTTAATTTAAACTAAAAGTAGAACTTATCAAAACAAAATATTCATTCTTCTTCATCTTTCTTTGATTTAAATACATATCCGCATTTAGTACAAATCACTGCCCCCGTTGTTGCATGAGCATGATGTTCAGATTCTATATCTCGTTTAACTGTTTTATCTACACCGCCACATTTAGGGCATTTTTTAGTTAAATCACCAATTTTCATTTTAACATACCTCTTATAAACATTACATTATTATTTCAACTTTTTAATATGTAACAACTATCTGTTTTTTTAATTTAATTAATTTTATGATAAATTTAAAAACAACATAATAATGATCATTAACCATTCCATTAATGATATTAATTTAAAATTGCGTGCAAAGAAGAGACCGAATAAATAAATCCTAATATAAACTGAAACTTACAAATTAAATCATATCACAAAGTTTTTAGAGTTTTAGCACTTATTTTAAATTAAAGTTCCAACTTACAGCAATATTTATATACTGTGATTGGCATATTATAATACATTCGGGAAATACCGAACTAACATATATATTAAAATTCTAAAATTTAAATAATTTTAGGAGGCGAAGACTTGAAAACAGAAGAATTAAGCAAAAAATGCCCTAAATGCGGTTGTAAAGATAAACATATCATACAAAATGACTCAGCAGGAGTGCTAGTAGGTGTTGAATACAAACATTCAGGCTCCAAAGTTCCAAAAGGGTCTAAATTCCGTTGTACTGAGTGCGGATACGTATTTGAATAATAACATTAAAGAGGTTTAGGGTTAATCTTAACTGGCCATACATGTTAAATGCCCTAAAACCCCTAAATTATTTCTTATTTTAAATTTAAAAAGACTTCCCATTATAAAATATAGTTTAATTTAAAATTAATTAAGCTCCAATAATAATCTCTAATCAGGAAGGATATTTTTGTAATATAGCTAATTAAATACGTTTAAGCATTATAGACATTATCCCTGGTTTTTGAGTTTTTTCTTCTGACTTCCCCCCAAATGCCATTATTCCAGGTGAAGATAGGAACTCTTTATTTACACGATCTGTTATTTCCTTAAATATTATTTTATATGCTTCACAATGAGGGTCTACACCGTCAATTTCTGCTTTATTAGTTTCTTCATTAATTTTTAAAGCGTTGTATGGACATCCACCTCGACAAAATTTCATATAGGAGCATCTTTTACACTCTTTATTCACATATTCCTTAAACTCCTCAAGAAGTTTTGCAGGTGCAGATTTAGAAAGATCTTCAACTGTGGGGTGGTCATGGACATTGCCCATTACATATTCCGGCATTCCTACAAATCTATAGCAGGGATATATGCTTCCTTCAGGCCCCACAGCAAATGTATCGCCCATACAATCCACATAAGTGCAGACAGTACCTCTACGAGTAAGTACGCATTTACAGAGGTGATCGATATTCATAATTTCGATTTCGCCCATGTTTTCTAAGTACTTGTCTAAAAGATAGATCAAAAGTTCTCCATACTTTTGTGGCTCAATGGCCCATTTAGTAGGGTCTTCGCTGCGCAGTGAAGGTAAAGCTGGGTGTAATTTAAGTGTTAAACCTTTTTCAAGGAAAAAATTGAAGATATCTTCTTTATAATCTATAGAATAAGAAGTAAATGTAGAGATGAAACTAACTTTTAAACCATGTGCCTTCGCAATTTCATAGCCCCTCATAGTTCGTTCATAATAACCTTCTCCCCTTTGAAAGTCATTAAGTTCCCGGGGCCCATCTAAACTAGAACCTATTGGAATATTATACTCACTGAAAAGTTCAGCAAGTTCATCTGTCATATTCCAGAGATTAGTTTGAAGGGCAAACGCTGGTTTCAAATGTTTTAAGCCATTTTGCAGCATTGGCAGTGCTTTTTTATAAAAATCTAAACCAGCTAATAGAGGTTCTCCCCCATGAAATGTAAAAGTAACTGGTTCATCGCGAAAAGTTTTAAGCCATTTAACAATTTCTTCAACAGTTTCAATGCCCATTACAGGAGATCCTTCCTCAGAACTCCAGCAATAGTTACATTCAGAAGGACAGCCAAGGGTAGGAATTATCATTACATGAAAAGCCATTGTAACACCTTTTCGATTAACTTTATATGTTAATAACTCAATTTTTGTATTTATATGTTGCTACCTTACTGAATAATTTTTAATAAAATATATAATTCAGGTTTATAGACTGACAATTAACCTAACTCATTTAAGGGGACTAAATGAAATCAGAACAATTTTTAATTATTTCAACACATGCATGACATTTATTATTTTGGGAATAATATTTTTAAATCAAAATATTCCAGATAACATTAATTATTTCACAAAAACATTTTCAAAAAACAATGTTACCCCCAATCATGCCAGTTTTCAGGATAATTAATATTTTTAATGTTCAATAAACGCTATTTTTACCATTTTCACTTTTTAAAATTTGTCACGAGCTTATTATACCTTAAAAATTCAGATGCAGTCCAATTGATAATTTGAAAAAGCTTATATATCTAATCACAAGAAAATAGTTTGTAATTAATAAACTATTATTATGTTAAACGGTGATTTGAGATGTGGAATCAAGTAGGCTTCCTGATTATCATTTTAATTATTGGAGGATTAGCTGGAGCTGTTGTAATTATGTATAACAGCTTAGTTAAACTTAGAAACGGTGCAGATAATGCATGGTCACAAATCAATGTTCAATTAGAAAGAAGAGCAGATTTAGTATCTAACCTGGTCGAAACCGTGAAAGGTTATGCTAAACATGAAAAAACTACGCTTAAAGGAGTTACTGAAGCACGAACAGGGTTATCAAATGCAGAGACTGTTAAAGAGAATGAAAAAGCAAATAGCCACTTAACCAATACCTTAAAGAGCCTATTTGCAGTTGCAGAAGCTTATCCTGAATTAAGGGCTGATGAAAGTTTTGAAGATTTAATGAAACAGCTGTCTGAAACCGAAAATCAGATTGCCTACTACCGCCAGTTATACAATGACGTGGTATGGAGATACAATAATAAATGTGAGATGTTTCCAAGCAATATAATCGCTAACTTCTTTGGATTTGAAGAAGAAAGATACTTTGAAATTAATGATGCCGAAAAAGCCGTGCCACATGTAAATTTCTCAAGTGAGGACACATTAGAGGCAGAAAATATTTAAATAAAGGTAAAGTCCAACTAAATCACCCCAATTTATTGTTTTAAATTAATTCTGTAAATAATAACAGTATCATTAAGATAATGTAGAAAAAGTTAAATTTTTTTTAATTTTTCTCATCCATTTTAGTTAAATAACAGCTATCGTTTCTATTAAACTATTTTTAATTGTTTAAATATTAATTCATGAAATACTGCAATCGAGTAATTATTTAATAAAAAATAAAATATATGTATTATTATAATCAAAAACAATACTGGTGATATTATGGTTGATACTGGTGATATTAAAGGTAAAGCTAAAGAGTTAAAAGGAAAAATGAAGGGTAAAACTGCAGAAGAAAAAGGAAAAAGTAAAGGTAAAGCAGCCGAATTAAAAGGGAAGATGAAAAAATAAAATTTTCGGGCACTCAAATGTTCTATTTTAGCGTATGAAAAAGTAAAAAAATTAAACAATTATCTATACACTACGTATAACAGCATTAAACCACGAAAATAAACATTTAGATTTAATATATTCAGATTCATTATCAGAATTAGCGTACTGATTCTCTTAGTTAATATTTATTACATCGCAGGATTGGTGATATTATGATAAAAATAATAAGCCAGGAAAGAATAGGCCAACCTCGAAAAGGGTTTGTTAGTTTTAAATTAAAATTTATAGATGATAAGTTATCTGAAGGAAACATGGAGGATCTGGGAAAAAAACTATTAGAATATGAATCTCATATAACGCACTTTAAAGATGGGGGCGCTTATGAATACAAAATAGATACAAATGACAAAATAATTAACATAATTGTGCATTATCCCCTTAAAAAATGGCCATTTGAAGAGCAGAGAGATATTAAAGTAATGAATGACTTTGCTGATGATTTTTTAGAATTTTATAAAAGTAAAGTTACTTATTAGGTTATTTTTGGCAATTTCAGTATGCTTTAAAAGGATAAACTAAATAAACTATAAAAATTAAATTAACAGAATATATATCCAATTCATTAACTGATTTGTGTATATTACCATTTAAAAGCTATAAAATTAACTCAAAGAACTAGTGGTAGTATGAAAAATAAATATTCTGAAAATAAAGAAGAAGATCCATTAAAAGAGCTTGATAAACTTAAATTATATTCATTTAAGGAATTGGAACATCAATACTTTAATGATATAAAATTAGAAGATTTTCAAAAGGAACAGCTGAAAGAATTTGATAAAAAAGAGCTGAAAGAATTTAAGAAATTTGTAGAAGATTCAAAGGCAGATACTTCTCTAGAAAATCTTAAATTAGAATTAAATTCTGACAATACAATAAAAAATATCATAAAAGAATTGAAAGATATAGGAATAAATGGGAAACGCCAGCTAAAAATTATAAAAATGCTTAAAGGAGAAGTTCGAAAATAAAGAAAAAACATACTATTTTAATTATTCGTTATTCTAATTAATTGAAGACATATTATCATTTCTAAACGTTTTTAAGGTTTTATCAACAATAAAAGTTATATACATGTTATAACAACGTTACACTGAAGATATTTTAAAATGTGTCTTCAAAATTGAGAAGTTTACAGCTTTTCAAAGTACTGCTCTGAACTGATTGCAATCACCTTAATTAGTTCATAGCACTTTTTCTAATAAAATTTATATTAGCCTGTGTAGCTCAAAGGCCAGAGCAGTTGCCTCGTAAGTAACAGATAGGGGTTCGAGTCCCTTCACAGGCTTAAAATCAAATCTTTTTTTAATTATAATATTATCCTCAAAGCTATGATAAGAACTGTAACTTAGTTTAACTAAATGTAAATAAGCTGTAAATAATGGAAAGTTACAAAAATAATCGTATATACGCAAGTGGTTTCCTTAATTTATAAAAATATCTCAAAGTGATTCCTATCAAAATTCTTATCAAATCAGAGCCAATCAAACTCAGTGTTTGGATTTACTTTAGTTTTTAAAACTGTCCATGATTTAATAGTGGTTTTTTCTTCAATAAATTTTGATAACTCTTCGATTTCATCATAATTATATATTACAATATCATATCTATCGTAACTAACCGTTATATCCGCAATACTTTTGAATTTTTCGCGTAGCAGCTTAATATTTTCCTTTACTTCACTATCTTCATGATTCATGATTATGATATATCTCTCTAAATTAATAAGCTTGTGTTTTTTTTAATTGTTTAATTGGTTAAACCGGTTAATAATAATCAGTATACTCATATAAATATCGATTTTCCATAATCAAACAATTTATCGTTTAATTAAAGAATATAAGTAAAGATTTATCTGGATTAGTCAAATACCCTTCTTAAAATGAGAAAAACGGTAAATTTTCAACTTTGGGAAAATAATAATATACTTTCTACTGCGGTAAGTAATCTCAACATTTAACTGGTTCTGGTTTTACAATTTAATAGATGGGTGAAAATCAGTAGGGTCTACAATATTTTTTCGCTGTAATGTTTATTTTAATTTTAAGAAGTTGAAAAATTAATTCTATAATTTAAATAGATTGAAGCTACATGCAACTCCTGCTTTTGTAAACTTTTATTAAAATAATGGATCCTAAATTGTATTTTTTTACAGTTAATTCCATGAGCCACATTCATAATTCATTACAGATGTATCGAGGATTTCAAATTTTCTCTTTTTTAGATTTTACTTAATTTTATTAATATGATTTTAGTTAAAAAAAATAAAATATGTTGAATTTTCAATAATAACACCCTATATAAATTCAAAACCACCATTACACTTTAAATATCTCATCAGTTAATTATTAGCCTTAAAAAAATATTTACAATGTTCTAACAATAAATAAAGTTGTTATACTCTTATCTAAAAGTCATTAAATTGGATACCTGAAAAGTAGATACAAATTAATATATATAAAAAATTTATAAAGAGTAAAATGAATTTTAAAAAATTTTTGTAAGTCATGCTCACGATTTTTAGGATCAATAATTTTGGTTCTTAATTTTTAAAATAATTGAGTTAATATTATAAGTTTATATTTTATGGAGAAATAATATGCTGGAGTTTGAAGAATTTAAAATATTGGACAGTGGTAGTAACTTAATTACTCCAATTAAATTCAGTTTTATAGATAACGAATTAGATGAAGAGTACTTTGAATATATATACGAAAAACTAAATGAATATGAAATGTACTTAGAGTACGACTGTAAAGGTGAATTTAACATTGAACATAAAAAGGAAACTATTATTGAAATGATTATAATATTTCCAAGCAGGAAAGTTCCTGAAAATAAAAAGGAATTAGAAGAATTTATCAACAGGTACATAATGGATTTCAGTGAATATTATTATAAAATAAACAATTTTAACAGCTTAATTAATGATGATTTAATAGCACCTATCTAATTTTTACAAAATACTATAAGTTATACAGTGTAAATTAGTTTGATAATATATTTCTTATTCTCATAAAATCTTCATTGATTACGCTACTACATTCTATTTCATTATATTCATAATAGAAATGAGTAATGCAAAATAAAGTACTATTTTAAAAGTTTAATATTAATTTTTAGCAATTATATTTAAATTTAAACTAAATTATTCCAAAAATTTAGCGATGTTATCTGTGATTTAAAGAAATTATTTTAACAAAAATTTAATGCTTTTTAAATTTGAGTAACTTCACAGGTACAGTATCAATCGGAAAAAATATAAAACATCATGTCCAATAGTAATAATTACATCCCATAATTTATTGCAACCGGGATATGTTTAGTTATTATAAATATGTTATAGTTGTCTTTAATGAGGATCTTATTCTTATTGTTTTTATCAAAATTGAGGTTGATAGTATGAAAAAAAACTCTGTTAATTGGTGGAATATTATAACTAAAATCAGCCACGATAAATCTACATGGGATTATTTAGAACCTGCAGAAATAGTGGAAATCCTGCAGAGAATAACTGAAGCAAAAGAAAAGATAGTAGGGATAGATCGATATATTCGTATTCATTTAAGTCCTGCACTACAAAAATTACAATTTTTAACAGCTCCATGGTATATCTATAACATCCAAAACAGCATAAATATGAATCAATTTTAATCCCTCATTTTTAACTTATTTTGAATTAAAAATTATTAAAATAGTAAAGAGCCCTATAAGGAGACAAATAAAGATATTATTAATGTATGCATTGAAAAATATTGATACAACCTACTACTTATATCAAAACATTAAATAGAAGTTAAATAATTGTTATTTACAGAAATTGTATGTACTTCTTAGGTAACTAATTGGATAGTGAAATAAAAAGTTGAAAACATATTCCGATAATCCAATTTTCTAAAAATAGGTAATTGAAAGCTAGTAAAAGCTTTAAAACTTTTACTAGCCCAATATAAGTTCAAATTCATTTTTATTTAAGCATATCTTTAACTGCTTTCATTATTTCAAGTTTCTTTTCTATCATAGAATTTTTCATATCAAATTTAGAAGCCATTAGTCTCTTTTTACGTTCCATCATCTCAAGTTTCTGCTCTATCATAGATACTTTAAGGTCTAATTTCATGGCTAAAAGCTTCCTTTTATCCTGTTCAGAAAGTTGTTCCATTATTTCTTTAGTCATCATCTTTTTTTTCATCATTTTTTCTATCATCATCATTTCTTTCATTTTTCCCATCATCATTTCCTCTTTCACATTATCACCTCTTGTTTGTTACAAGTAATAATTTTATAATTATTTGTATTAAAAGTATCTAATTGAATGTATATCGTGTTACTGCTAACTTAAGCAAAATACAGTTTAAATCAAAAATTAATTATTAAAAACGTTTTAATGTTCCGGGCTTAAAAATAACTTATAAAAATAAAGTTCTAAAAAACATGCGGCATCCAATCAATAAATTACATATTCAATGCAATGTTTATTATAAATAGATATGAAAAATGATAATTACATGGTTTTAAAAGATCCTGAAAAACTAAATTATTGTGGGTGCTACTCAATATAATATATGATATTCCTAAAAAATTAACAGGAAGTAACCCTTAAAGATTTTATAGAACTTATGGGTAAAAATGGCAGTTTAATAACTGGCATATGATATCAGTGCCATTTTTATACCCATATCAATTCCAGGCAGGGGTATAAATTTATAATAAGTACCAGTATCAGATAAACAGTATTCAGTTTCAAATCGTCTAATGAATTATAAAATGTCAAAAAAGAATTTAATCAAAGTATTAGGTGCTACTTTTAGTCTGTTAACTCATTTAGAGAAATATATAAAGCCGCGTATTTTAATAATAACTAAAAAATCAGTTATGCGCAAAATTAACACCTTATGATTTTCAGTGCAATATTGTTTATGACACCGTTGCCCATTCCATTAACCGATGCATTACCTGCTCTTTGTGTCTTTTCCTGGCCGTAGGTGCCCTTGAGGTGACGGATACACAATTTTAGCAGGTTATGCTGTAATTATTATAAATACGTTCTATTTTGGTTCAGTTATTGTATGGGGTTATGCAGGATTATCTTATTTAAGATTAGGTTAAATTATGTAAATTAACCATTTATATTACATCTAATTGTAAAATAAAAAATTGATCCTTCCCCTAACCTTGATTCAACCCAAATTTGGCCGCCATGGCGTTCAACAATTTTTTTACAAACAGCAAGTCCAATTCCAGTTCCAGAATATTCATCCCTGGTATGTAACCTCTGAAATACTTCAAATATACGATCCTTAAATTGTGTTTCTATCCCTATTCCATTATCAGATACTGAAAAGATATAATTAGTACTTACTTTTTCACATGAAATATGAATTTTTATGCTTTCATTTGTCTTACGAAACTTGATTGCATTACTTATAAGATTCTGAAAAAGCTGAATCATTTGTTTATCGTCTACTCTTAATGTAGGAAGCGGATCTATTGTTATTATGGCCTTACTTTCATCAATAGCTATTTTCAAACTACTTAAAGTTTGATCTAAAATTCCTTCAAAATCAGAGGGTTTAAATTCACTACTTCTTGTATTAACACGTGAATAATCTAACAGTGCCCTAATCATTATCTGCATTCGATTTGCGCCATCTACAATATAATTTATAAATTCATCAGCATCTTTATCTAACTTATTTCCATAACGCCGTTTTAAAAGCTGTGTAAAACTTGCTATAGTCCTGAGTGGCTCCTGAAGGTCATGTGAGGTAACATAAGCAAACTGTTTAAGCTCCTCATTGGAACGTTTTAGTTCCTCCACAAGAATATTTAATTTAGCTGTTCTCTCCTGAACTTTTTGTTCCAATTTACTGTGTGCTTCTTTCAGTGATTCTTCAGCTTTTTTACGCTCGGTAATATCACTATTAATTTCCATAAAGCCAATTGGGATATTATTTTCATCTTTCTGTAGTGCCCACCTACTAGAAACTGTTATCTTTTCACCATCCCTTTTTGTATGAATTAATTCACCTTCCCAATATCCTTTACAAAGAAATTGTTCACAGGTTTCTTTTAGTGAATCTGGAAATTCAGTCTTCAGTAAATCATGAGTAACTTTACCTAAAACCTCTTCTTCATGCCAGCCATATCTTTCTTCAGCTCCATGATTCCAAAAAGTAATTTTATCATCCATATCATGGACAATAATT
>JAEZKE010000090.1 GCA_023436175.1 Methanobacteriota archaeon | reverse complement strand
CAAGTTATGTATTAAATGTAGGCGTGCTTCCACAAGTTTTATTGGATCTTTACGCCGGAAAATCAAGTTCTTGGGTGAATAGTACAGCTTCGCCTTACGCAAGTAGTGCGGACACACCTTTAGAAATCAAACTTCTTAATGGTAGTTTGTTATCTGGTCTTTTAGATGTGAACTCAACAGGAGATCATGGTACTGTAAATGGAGGTATACTTCCATCAAATTTACCAACTCTACTGCAAGTTTTAGGACTTAAAGTAGGTCTTTTAAATGCTACTGCTAATTCAAGCACTCACCCGCCAGCAGCAAATGGGGGAAGTAGTGTAGCATCAGTTGACCTGAACCTGCTTAACTTGCTTCCAGTTTTGAATTTAGGTCTCATAAATTCAAGTACTAGTGTAGCACCAAATTCAAATGTTACTGCGGTAACAAGCTCGTCAGGAAATGGAGTAGCAGATATAACCCTTTTAGGAGGGATATTGCAAATTAAAGCACTACAGGTAAATGCAACAGCAACTGCAAATGGACAACCTGGAGGGGCTAGCGCCAACTTCAAATGGTCAGTAGCTGATATACTGCTTAATGGTAAAAGCATCCTAAGCGAGTTAACAGCAAAACTTTCTGTTGAACTTCCAGGAGTACTGAACATATCTATAGGTAATCCTGTAACAACCATAGCTGCAGATGGAACATCTGCCAGTGTATCTGGCGATGCTATAAATGTAGAACTTCTTGGACTGCTTTTAGGCGGTGTAAAACTGACAATTGGCCACGCTGACGCTGCAGCACAATTTGTCGCTGATCAAAAAGCTGACTTAAGCCTGACCAAAACAGTGGATGATGCCACACCACAATACCATCAAAATGTGACATTTACATTAACTGCACACAATAACGGACCTGCCAACGCAACAAACGTTACAATTACTGATAAATTACCATCTGGACTCAAATTTGTTTCAACTGACGGTAATTACAGCGCTACAACTGGCATATGGACTGTTGGGAATTTAGCAAGCGGTGCAACTGCTATATTACATATAGTGGCACAGGCTATTGCTGCTAACACTCAATTAACTAATATCGCAGTTATAGGTGGAAATCAGACTGATACAAATTCTGGTAACAATCAGGCTAATGTAACTATAAATGTAGGGCCTGCCTCTGATCTTGGTATCAAAGTAGCCGTGAACAATGGAAATCCAAAATATTTAGATTATGTAACTTTCACTTTAACAGCGCATAATTATGGACCTAACGATGCAGCAAACGTTAAAGTGTACAATACATTACCTAATGGATTTAAATATGTATCAGATGACTCTAACGGTAAATTTAACTCTACCTCTGGATTATGGGCAGTTGGTCCTTTAGCTAACGGTGCCTCAGCTATATTGCATATAGTAGCACAAGCAATGATCTCAAATGCGACAGTTACTGATAGTGCTAATATAACTGATCCAGATCCAGCTAATACTACAGAATTCTATGATCCAAATCCAAATAACGATAATGCAAGCATAGACGTGAATGTAGGACCTGCTACAGACCCTGCTATAGCTATAACAGCATCGGCCCCACGTTGTAATTGTCTGGATAATGTCGAATTTACCATGACTGCACGCAACAACGGTCCAAATAATGCGACAGGAGTAACTGTAATGACCACATTGCCTGCGGGACTTAAGTTCCTGTCAGCTACTGGTGGTACATACAACTCTACAACTGGAACATGGACTATCGGAAACTTAGCAAGCGGTGCAACTGCTACCTTAAAAATAGTAGCACAGGCTACAGGTTCAAGAACTACGGTAACTACAGCTGCATCTATATTTGGATATGAACTCGATACAAATGACACAAATAACCAGGTTAATGTAACTACCATTCTGGATCCGGTCACTGACTTAAGTATAACCAAAACAGCTGACAAAAGTACAGTTAACTACTTACAAAATGTCACATTTACATTAACAGCTCGTAACAACGGTCCGAATGATGCTACTGGTGTTGTTGTAACTGATAAGTTACCTGTGGGACTTAAGTTCCTGTCAGCTACTGGTGGTACATACAACTCTACAACTGGAACATGGACTATCGGAAACTTAGCAAGCGGTGCAACTGCTACCTTAAAAATAATAGCACAGGCCATTACCTCAAACGTACAACTGACAAACACTGCTGTTATAAACCCAAACACAGCTGCAAATGAAAATGATCTAAACACTACCAATAACCAGGCTAATGTAACTGTAGCTGTAGGTCCTGCTTCTGATTTAGGTATAATCAAAACAGTAAGCAATGCAAACCCAAAATATTTAGACAATGTGACTTTCACATTAACAGCACACAACTACGGTCCGGATAATGCTACTGGTGTTGTTGTAACTGATAAGTTACCTGTGGGACTTAAGTTCCTGTCAGCTACTGGTGGTACATACAACTCTACAACTGGAACATGGACTATCGGAAACTTAGCAAATGGAACCACTGCTACCGTGAGTATAGTAGCACAGGTTATTGTTTCCAATGGTCAAGTTGGCAACATTGCTGTTATAAATGGAACCAATTACGAACCAAATGGCGGTAACAACCAGGGTAACGTAACTATAGTTGTAGGTCCTGCTTCTGATCTTAGCATTACTAAAACCGCAAGCAGTAGTAAAATTAACTATTTAGGTCAAGTGACTTTCACATTAACAGCACGCAACAACGGTCCGGATAATGCTACTGGTGTTGTTGTAACTGATAAATTGCCAAATGGACTTGCATTTGTATCATCAAGTGGTAGTGGTACTTACAACGCTACAACTGGTGTATGGACTATTGGTAATTTAGCAAATGGAATCACTGCTACCTTAAGTATAATAGCGAAAGGTATTGCTGCAAACGCTCAATTAACCAATGTCGCGATTGTAAGTGGAACAAACTATGATCAGAATACTGCAAACAATAAGGGTAATGCAACTGTAACTACAGGTCCAGCTTCTGATCTTGGTATTACCATGTCAGTTAACAATCCACGTCCAAAATATTTGGATTATGTGACTTTCACTTTAACAGCAAGTAATGCAGGACCTAATCCCGCACCAAATGTTAAAGTATATGTTACACTGCCTGCAGGACTTAGATTTGTATCTGCTGATGGAACATACAACGCTACATACAATTCCACAACTGGGTTATGGTCTATAGGCCCTATGGCTATTAACACTACAAAGACATTACATATAGTCGCCCAGGCTATGGTTTCAAACATAGTATTAACCGCTAAAGCATACATAACTGACCCTCCAGAAGATCTCAGTGACTTCTTTGATCCAAACAGTGACAATGACAATGCAGATACAACATTGGATGTAGGTGCAGATAATTCTGTAACTCCACCATCTACTGGTACAAATACACAGGCAAAAACTATTCCAATGCAAAAGACTGGGATTCCTATTGCTGGAATGTTACTGGCTGCATTAATGGTTTTTGTAGGAATACGACCTAGAAGAAAATAAAGAATTTATTTTTTTATTTTTTTATTTTTTATTTAAAATAAGTACTAAAACTTAATTTGATTAAAAATTAATTTTGGATTTTAGGGTTATAAGAATATTGAATGTATTCCCTATAATTTTCAAGCTTTTAGAAAGATTAAGTTATAATATTGAGCTTTGCTTTACAGGTGGGGCATATTCCCTTTTCTTCAACTTCTTTACTTACAACTTCAAACCCATTTCGTTGTATAACCATTTTTCCACATTCTGGACAAAATGTACTTTCTTCACCACCGGTAGAAACGTTCCCAACGTATACATATTTCATTCCAGATTCTTTTGCAATTTTGTAAGCTCTTTGAAGTGATTCTACAGGTGTTGGGGGTAATTGACCTAATTCATAGTATGGGAAGAATCTTGTAAAATGTAAAGGGACTTCTAACCCTGTTTCATCTACCATAAAATTTACTAAAGCTTTGATATCCTCTTCAGAATCATTGTATCCGGGTATAATTAAATTTGTTATTTCAATATGAATTTTATTTTCATAAAATCTTCTTATATTATCTAAAACAGGTTGAAGCTGGGCCTGGCACAGATCTTTATAAAATTTATTAGACATTCCTTTCAAATCAATGTTTGCAGCATCAAGGTAAGGATTTATCATTTCAAATGATTCTTCACTCATGTATCCATTTGTTACATAAATCGTAGCTATTCCTTCTTTTTTTGCAAGTTTTGCTGAGTCATAGGTATATTCAAACCACATTGTTGGTTCATTATAGGTCCATGCGATGGATTTACATCCATATTGTTTAGTGAGTCTTATTGCTTCTTCAGGAGGAAGCTCCTGTGTTGGAATTTCTTCTATATCTGCCTGAGAAATATTCCAGTTCTGGCAGTGCTTACATCTAAAGTTGCAGCCAACTGATCCAATGGAAAAAACAGTTGAACCTGGGTAAAAATGAAAAAGGGGCTTTTTTTCGATGGGGTCCACGGCTACAGATGATGCAGCAGCATAATTTAATGCACATAACTTACCATCTATGTTTGCTCTCATACTGCAGAACCCTGTATTTCCTTCAGAAATAACACATCTCCTTTCACATATTTTACAGTTTAAAGCATTATCCAATTTATCGTAAATAAGGACTTCTTTTTTCATGATTACCACCCAAAACCTTTTTATTTATTATTTACCAAGAATCAGGATATCCATATAATACTATAATTATATTTAATTTGATATAAAAATAATTAGATGAGTATTAAACAATGAATATATTGAGTAACTTAGTGTGATGTATTAAAGCATATTAACCTTAAAAATAGAATTGAATGATGTAATTTAATATTGCAAATTGAATTTCTTTAAACATCTATTTGGGGGATAGATGTTCGTAACCACGTGGTTTAACTATACTTTTTGTTCCATCTTTATGCAAAATTTCTATCTTTTCAGAAGATGTTACGGTTCCTATTTCGTAAAGAGGTATTTTTTCTTTAATTTGGTCAAAACCTTCTTTTTTAACAGTTAAAAGAAGTTCAAAATCTTCACCATAGTAAAGAGCAAATTCTAGCGGATCTTTACCTGTTTTGTCTGCTACTTCCAAAATTTCTTCAGGGATGGGGAGCATTTCTTCATTTAATGTCATGCCGATTCTGTAATTATTTGCATTTACGAGCTCATCAATTTCACTTGCCAGGCCGTCGGTTATATCTGTTGCAGAAGTTATAAGGCCACTTTTTGCAAGTAAAATTCCTTCATTTATTCTTGCTTTTGGATTTAAGGCATGTTTCAACAGGTGATCTTTGTAATTTGGATTCAAATCTTGAAATTGGTTTTTATTAAATAAAATCTCTAATCCGGCAGCTGCAAGTCCAACAGGGCCAGTGACAGCAATTATATCTCCGGGTTTTGCTCCATATTTCATTAAAACGTTTTCTTTTTGAACAATTCCTAAACATGTTCCGCAAAGAGTAAGCTCCTGAGATTCATTTGTGTCTCCTCCAATGAGCTTCATACCATATTTTGAACACATATCCAGAATGCCTTCAATTAGCTCTTCAAATTCATCAAGTAACATGTCTCGTGGCAGTCCCATGGAAATAATGATTCCTATTGGTTTAGCACCCATCGCAGCTAAATCGCTCACATTTACCGTCACTGACTTTTTACCAATCTGATTGTAGCTCATATCATCTGGAAAATGAGTAGATTTAAAAAGCATGTCTGATGTTGCAACTAGATATTGATCTCCTAAATTGATAAGTGCTGCATCATCACTTAAGCTTTTAAAGGAAAAGTTATCTAGAAAAGTAGAATTAAAGTCGAACTTTTTGGTTTTACTTAAAATCCGTTTTATAAGTCCTTTTTCCCCAATATCTGAAATTTTACGGGGCATTTTTTAACCTTGTTTAATTGTAATTAATGTTTAAAAAAAATATTAAAGGGCACTTGCTACCCTGTCCTTGATAATATCAACAAGTCTCACATCAGCGCCAAGAGGTTCGGTGTATATAATTTCACCTTTAAATTCAATTTCTTCTTGTTCTTTCTCTTCTTCGTGGCTGTGGCCGTGGTCATGGCCATGTGAATGTTCATGTCCATCATCTAAACCTAGAATATGTGGAATATCCTGTTTTGTATGGACTCCATGTGCCAAAAAGACGGGTGTTACTATTATCTTTTCTACACCTTCTTTTGAAAGCTTGTTTATTGCAGAGGGTATTGAAGGTTTGGATATATTCATAAATCCTACTTCAACAAGATAATCGGAATTCTCTTTGTACATTTCAGCAATCTGGCTAACTACATCTTTTCCATAGGGCAGCCTGCTTCCATGTCCTACAAGTAAAATACCTATTTTAGCAGTTTTTGAGTCGGAATTTGTATCCATATGATATCACTCCATCATCGCCTTCTTCTTTAATCTTTCTAAAGACCATCTCGACTTTATCACCTATTTCTACATCTTCTGGGTTGCAATCAACAATTTGGCTTGTTAATTTTGCCCCTTCTTCAAGTTCAATTATAGCTACTACATATGGGGCAATGGTCTTGAATTCGTCTGTGGGAGTATGTATAACGGAATAAGTGTGAATTTTTCCTTCTCCTTTGAATTTAATGTCTTCTAATTCACCTTTTCTTCTACATTCAGGACATATGACTCTTTTTGGGAAAAAAACTGTTCCGCATTGTGAACATTTTGATCCAATTAGACTGTATCTCTGTGGTATGTGACGCCATCCTCTTACTATATCTTTCATTTGATTCCTCCAACGTTTTCAAAGTGAGTTGATATAACTCTGATTAAATTAATTATAATAATTAATTATTATAATTAAAACTGTAAGTTTAGATGTCTTTTTGATCTATTTATATATATTTGTTAGCAATTATAAGGGCTAACTACAATAAAATTCTTTGGTTTTTATTTTCTAAGATAATATTAATTTTAAGTTTAATAATATAATAACTGGTTAAATTTTGTGATATAGTTCTATTTGTAACTAAAATGTAGTATTATCAAAATTAAGTACTTTATATAGATTTATATATTGTAATAAGAATATGTATTAATGGAGTTGTATAAATGGATAAGCCATTCTCACGGATTATATCTGGTTTATCTATGTTCATAGTGTTTATTTTATTTAAAATAAATGTCAGTTATCTTTTATGCTTCATTGGTTTAATATTGATGGTAGTTGGTGTACAGAGATATCCTGATTACAAAAATAAGATCAGTATTTTATTGTCAGTGGCATTAAGTTTGGCAGGCCTGACTTTAATATATGTACAATATGAACTTGATTATATTATAATGGGATTGTTCCTGTTAGTATTGGTTGTTTTATTGATTTCAGATTTATCATATCCACGAAAAGTAAGATATTAGATAATCAAACATCATTCAGGTTTGAGTAGTGCTAATTTTGAATAGGATAGTTCACTCATACGTGTTGAAAATTAAATGTGTTATTATACAAAATAAGGACTTTATATAGTTTTATATATCGTAATAAAAACAAGTATTAATTGGTATGGATGCTATTTGACTTAATGAATATGCATGTTTTAATAATTTCAATTCAACTGCTTAAAGTGACATAAATGAATCAAAAAGGATATATAATGAGTGGATTAACCCTTCTACTTATAATTCCTGTTTTTCTTTTAATAGCTGTCTTTGTGGATGTAGTTCACACTGGCAGCGAAATACAAAGCTTAGCAATACAGTCCGATGTTACATTTTACACTGCAAAAGACATTGAATCTAATATCCCTATCATGACAGAGAAAATCCTGCAAAAAATTACAAATGATGTAGTTAAAACAGGAACTCCATTAACAGATAGCAGGAACACTATTAAAAATAGTTTACAGGAAGAAATGAATCAGTTATCTGAAAAATACCAAAGTAGCGAAAATATAAACGTCACATGTAAAGTATGGTCTGTAAATCCCTCATCAGATCCTTTTAAAATTGAAGTTAATTCAACTACCCATGTTCAGAAGGGTAATTTGGCTCATGACGAGCATATAAGTCAAAATATTTCGATTACAGATTCAAATTATCCGATTCAAGATCCTCTGCCTTTTATAAAATGTAAAAACTACGATGAAATAACGAATACAAGTACAAAGATTCTTTACGGTCCGAGTCTTGCAAATCTCTTAAAGGCTAAAAATTTAACAAATGCGGGTGTTTATGAAAATGCTACTTCTTCGCTTTTCATTAAAAAGTGCCCTTATGATCCCTATGTTGGTCATGGAAATTCTCCATATTTTGTTCTTAAAAATTGTATTGATAATGGATACTTCCATGAAAGCAGTGATGGGTCCTGTTTTTTATGCAGGTTAGAAGGTAAAGTTACATGTCCGCATTACGGCTTTGAGACGTTTGTAGCACCTTCTAGTTCTTCTAACTCAACATTAATGTTTGCTCCATGCTCAAGTGAGCATGTAATATTCGATGATTATGTTTATTCTGGAAAGGGGATTGTTTATTATTCAAATAGTTCTAATTACCTGAAATTATTTTTAGATAATGGCCATAGGCAAAAATACGGTTTACCAATGTATTAAGTGATTAAATGAAAAAAATAGGTTTTAAAAAAGATAACAAAGCACAGATATTTTCGCTCGATGTTATGCTGGCCCTCATTATAATTGCAGTTATACTTGGTATTTCGGCAGATGCAATGGATGCAGTAAGTTATAAAGCTCAGGATTATTCATCAAGACTTTCACTTGAAAGAACAGCTACAAATGCAGCTGATATGCTCATAAAATCCTCTGGATCTCCTGATAACTGGGAATATTATCATGGTAATGATATTGTTCCGGGACTTGCAAAAAAAGAAGCATGCCGAACTGTTCCCAGTACGCTTTCACTCGTAAAAATTTTAAAACTTAAGGACAATTATAATCAGCTTATGTATGGAAATGTTTTTCCGTATGGTGTGAATTCCAGTATGGTAATTTACCCTCTAAATTCTTCATTAAATCCGATAAAGGTGATGGACAATACAGTTCCAGAAAGTGCATCAGAAGTTGCAGTTGCAAACAGGACAGTTTTGTGTGATTTTATGCATATATCTGCTCTAATTAAAATTAAAGGATGTAGAAGTCCTGAATCTAATGAACTGGAATTGGAAGGGGAAGTTTGCCCACATAGTAATCATAATCTGCATGATACAAAAATAAAAGGTTCAAAATGGGCTTGTCATCATTTCAATGTTACAGGGAGAGATTTAAATTCAACGGACTTTTATGTAGTCACTGATCCAGTACATGTAACTGATTCTGCAAGATGGGGTATTGATAGGGCAGATGCTCAAACGGACTGCAATAAGAAATTTAGTAGTGGACCAATACTGGTAAATGATAAAATAGCAGAAGTTATGAGTAATGATACAAAAGCTGTTTTATGGTTTCATATTTTAACAAAAGGAGATTCAAAAGATAGTTTTGATGGTTATATAATTGGTGTTCCAAAGGGGATGCCTTTAGATCAGGTGAAACTTGATTATTTGGGCCTGCAGCCTTGTTTTTTTGTCCTGCAAGTTTGGTACTGACATTGTTTAAAAGTAGTATGCAGGGGGTGGGATTCGAACCCACGAAGGCCTACACCAATAGGCCCTGAACCTATCCCCTTTGACCGCTCGGGAACCCCTGCAGCTTAGAATATAAATTTCATATTTGAATTTATCTAATTTAGTTAAACTCTCAAAAATAAATTTTATAGACAGTTTGATGTTATCTATCTAATATTTTTTCTATAAAAACATTTTGTAAATTCTGTACAATTAAGATGTTCTTTTAGTAGATAAAATTATGTTTATAGATTAGAGAAAGAATGATATATGTCTTTAGGGTAAAATGAAGACTTAAATTATTTTGGGATAATCATTCTATCTTCTGGTCTTTTTAATGCTTATTCTTCTGTGACGAATAGGTTCTTCAGGGACTCTTTTAGGCTTAAGTTTCGTCCTATCTCTTAAAACAGAATAACGCCATTAAAAATTTAATGAACGAACAAGTTATTTACGCGCTAAAGTAACTTGTATTCCAGTTTCAGATCCCACAGATATCCCGCTGGATCCAAAAATAGATACTTTTCCATCTAAATTTACACCAACCGAAAAAGTTACTTTGTCTATTTGAAAATCAGCTGGCACTGTTTTTGATTCAGATAAAAGACTTAAAACTTCAAATAATCGATCATTAAACTCTTTCTGGACTTTATCAAAATCCAGTTTTTGCGGCTGTCCAATGAGATACCGGTTCATATCTTCCATTGCACCTTCATACTCTTCTTCTTCACCACGCAGTGGTTCATCAATTACTCCCACTTCAAAATCTGGTATAAGAAATTGAATTGTTAATGGTTTTTCCTGTCCTGCCATATTATCCTCCATTTAAACTACATAAATATTTATCAATTTTACGTATTTTCTTATGTATGATAAGCAAAATATTTATTATTTGCCTTATAAATTAAAAGAAATATGGCCCCCTCTCAAAGTGCTACTCACTTAATTAACTTTTCAAAATTGCAAGTTTTGAGGTTACAAAAAAATTATTTTGGGAGAGGTTAAATATAAAAAGAACATAATGTAACTATAATAAAATCTAGTTTTTTTACTGATTTATCAATATAGTTATGGAGGATTAAAATGGCATTTAAAGACCTTTTTAAATTCAACAAAGGAAAA
>JAEZKE010000056.1 GCA_023436175.1 Methanobacteriota archaeon | reverse complement strand
TAATAAAGCTATGAGACAGTTATGTAATAAACCTGACTTTGTTGGAGTTAATGCTTACAATAAAATTGCATTGGAGTTTCCTTCTTGGAAAGATAAATTTTCTGAAGAAGAATATAGAAATGCACTGGTAACTATAACAGAATTTTTTGGCATGGTTCCTAAGCTTCCAAATGAGATTTTAGGAGTCAATGAAAAAGAAGATATTTGTTTTGATGGTAATTATAATAGATTAGGTAACATATTATTGAAGCTAGGCGATGAGTATCAGCGTGATGACTGGACACAAGCCGGTAAATTATTTTGCCAATGCGGCACACTGATTAAAGATATTACAGATCGTATCATTCGATACTACTGCTACAATGAAGATTGTTTATCAGAAATTCCAAATATATTTATTAAGATTGGAAATAATGCAGAGCAAGCTTACAAAATAATTCTAGAATATAAAGGAGAAAATTAAAATGGTATTTGATTAATACAAATGAAAGAGATTGTACAATAAGTTAATCCTGTTGTATCCTAGGAAATAGCTTGTGTATATTTTCTGTGGCTGGATATGATATCTTGGGTACGACAACTTTTTTCTTTGATATGAATAACTTCTTGACGAAATACATTTTATAACATAATATTAATAATAGAGAATAAATAAAGGATGTTAACTCATGAATACAACACTTAGATGGATTAGATTTGAAGCTATTATGATCGCAATATTACCGAATAACGGGATAAGTGCGTCCAAAATGAATAGCTTTGATAAGAACCATATAAGAAAATTGGAAAATTCATGGTAATATAAAGATATTGATGAATATAACCCAAGGCTTATATGCCTTGGGTTTTTTGCGTTGTTAAAATGAAAGGAAACGAAAAATGATAGAATTAAGTATAGATAATTTAATGAAGTTTTATGGAGCAAATAAGATATTCGAAAACATTTCCTTTGATATCAAAACCGGTGAACACATCGGACTAATTGGGAAAAATGGCTGTGGAAAGACATCAATTTTAAAAATATTGATGGGCCTGGAGGAACAACAAGCCGGGAACATCAGCATCCGAAAGGATTGTAAGCTGGGTTATCTTAATCAAATCCCTGAATATGCCAAAGAAGCCTCTGTTATGGATGTAATACAGATGGCTTTTGAAATAATTTATGAATTACATTCAAAAATGGATGAATTAGAGCATCAGATGATTTATCTGAAGGATCAAGAGCTTGAGAAAGCCATTTTCAAGTATAGTAGATTGCAGGAACAATATGAATTAGGCGGAGGTTATGAGCTTGACACAAAGATTAATAAAATAACAGAAGGACTTAAGATAACGGAAGATTTTAAGCGAATGCTGTTTAGCAGTCTAAGTGGAGGTGAAAAAACAAGAGTAATTCTGGCCAAACTTCTGCTTGAGGAACCGGATATTCTCCTTTTGGATGAGCCAACTAATCACTTGGATTTAAACACAATAATATGGCTTGAAAGTTTTTTAAAGGATTATAAGGGAGCAGCACTTATCATATCACATGACAGATTCTTTTTAGACAATGTTGTTAGCAGAATAATAGAACTAAATGATGACCGGGCAGAAGAATATCTGGGAAATTACAGCTATTATGTCACGGAAAAAGAAAGAAGATTTTTGATAGAGCAAAAGGTTTATCAAAATCAACAGAAAAAAATAGATAGGATGGAGCAACAGATTGAACGTTTTCGTATTTGGGGTGCAATGAGAGACAGTGAAGCAATGTATAAGCGCGCGAAAGAAATTGAAAAACGTCTTGAGAAAATTGATGCCCTAGACCGTCCAATATTGAATAAAAGAAAAATACGCTTCAATCAAACAGAGACAGGAAGGTCCGGGAAAATAGTTATTGAAGCGGTTAATCTTAAGAAAAGCTTTGGAGAACGATTACTTTTTAAAGATGCAAAGGTCAATGTCTTTTACCAGGATAGTGTCTGTATCATAGGTGATAATGGCTGTGGTAAAACGACACTTCTTAAGTTACTGTTAGGAGAAATAGAACCTGAAGGTGGAACAGTTAAGTTGGGTTCACAGGTTATTATCGGTTACCTTCCACAACAGGTTGATTTTAAAGATGAGGATCAGACAGTTTTAGAGTACTTTTCAAGACTTCATAACCTCACTTATGGGGAAGCCAGATCCCAGTTGGCAAAGGTATTATTCTTCAATGAAGATGTAAATAAGAGTATAAAATTCTTATCTGGTGGTGAAAAGAGCCGCCTAAAGCTTTGTTCACTGACGTTTGAAGGGGTTAATCTTTTGATTTTGGATGAGCCTACCAATCATCTCGATATAGAATCACGGGAGGTGCTGGAGGAGACCTTGCTAAATTTTAGCGGAACACTGTTGTTCGTTTCTCATGATCGATATTTTATCGATAAAATTGCGAGTAAAATAATTAAAATCGAGAATTTGACCACAAAGGAATACAACGGAGATTATGCTTATTATCAGGAAGAAGTGAAAAAGATACAAGAGAAACAGTCAGTGTTACAAAATAATTCGGTAAAGCTCCAAGACAGGAATAAAAAAAATCAGACTTGCGCTAACAACTCATTTTCGGAACCGAAGAATGCTAATTCAAAAAATGCAAAAAAGCTGGAGCTTCTTGAAAACAGCATTGAGGAGGTAGAAGAAAAGATTAGGTCCTTAGAGATACTGATTGAAGCGAATAGCTCTGATTGTGTAAGCCTGAAGGAATTATTTGAGGAGAAGGAGGAAGCAAGTAAGGAACTCGAAAAGGCATATACGGAATGGTATAATCAAAATCAGGCTTAACTATTAATAAAGTATCACTGGTTTGGCTCGCCAGTCGCATTATATCTGAATTGGAACTTCTTACTTCTGCTACGAAAGCACTATCTTTGAATAGATTCCAAAGCGATTTTTTACAACGGAGCAACAGCGCAAAATTTATGGAGAAATAAATGTAATCTGTTTATAACACAGGAAGAAAAAATGTTTACAGGAGAAAAAATTATGAAAGCAAATTATCCATTACTAATCGATGAAGCAAACGGTATTATTAGCGCCTGGTATACAAGAATGGAGTAGGCTTGAAATAAGGGATTTTTGAGTTTCACGGGTAAAAACCAGAACTTGAAAATCTCTATTTTGTCGTTCTTTGGGAATTTATCCAAGAATATGTAATTTATAGTTGAGTTAACGGATTAGTTGTGTTACTCTTGAGAAAGACAGGTTAGATGTTGTCATAAGAAGAGCTGGTTGATAAGCTTTTTTGTAATTATATAGTAAGTTAATTTGAAAGGATATGTGCTATGAATCTTTTAAATTCAATCAATGATTTTGGAGCTATTGATGCTGAAAACGACAAGAGACTAATTGAGTATTTCTATCACACTCAAATTCTTGACGAGCTATTTGAATATAAGAACTCCATTGTAATTGGACGTAAAGGATCTGGTAAAACAGCTATATATAAATTTATACAAAACCAAAAGAAGGATAGCTTTTCGCCTTTACTTTTTAAAGATTATCCATGGAAACTCCATGATAAATATAAAAACACTATTGTATCGGCTAGGGAAAGTTATGTTAACTCTTGGACATTTTACTTTTACGTTGAAATTTTCAAGAGAATAATAATTTTGAAAAGCCATATGATAAATAAAGTTGCTTTAAAGAACATTAAAAAGCTAGAAAGGTGGCTTAAAAGAAATTGGGGAAGTTCCAAATTTGATCATAAAGAAGTTATGTCACCACATAAAAAGAAATTTAACTTTACATTTAATCCTCAGATTTTAGGTAACGGATTAGGCTCAGTATCAAGAGATCTAGAGATCAACGAAAATATTTCTGGAACTTTGTCTGAGTATAATAGAAAATTTGATTTGATCTTGAAAGAACTGATAAAGGATTTGCCCTGTTAAATTATATTAGGATTTGACGAGTTAGATTTAGCATATGATCCAGATGATATAAACTATAAAGATAGATTAATTGGCTTATTATTAACCGCATATAGCTTTTTTCAAAATTACCGAGATGGCATAAAAATATTTGTATTTTTAAGAAGTGACATTTTTAATATTTTGGATTTCCAGGATAAAAATAAAATTAAAGATAACATGGTAGTATTTCTGGATTGGGATAGCGAATCAACCTCATCAAAATTAAGCTTGAAGAATTTGATTTCAAATCGAATAAAAACTAATATAAATTCATCATCTGATAATTTCGAGCGAAACTGGAATGAAATTTTTGAAAATAATAATATAGGAAAAAATCAATTCAAATGGAATTTTATAATTGAAAGAACTTTTCATCGCCCTCGTGATATTATCAAATTTCTTAATTTATCATTAGAGCAAGCTAAAACTCGATTACGGAAAGAACCTAATACAATCGATAAAATTACAAATGAAGATATGCATAGTATTAGAGCAAAATATTCCACATATTTGTTTGAAGAACTCAAGGATGAAATAAGCAGCAAATACCCTGATTTCAACAATTATCTTGAGATATTAAGAAATAATCATAGGGTTACCTTTACACGAGATGAATTTGAAAAGAGCTATGAAAATATAAAAAATCGATTGGGTATTACTGAAAGTGATGATGCAATACTAGAACGTTTATATGAATTTAGTATCATAGGTTTTTATAAACCCGGTGGAGGTGGATATGGCGGATCTGTATATAGATTCCAATATAATTCAGACTTTCAAACATTCAATCCACAAGCAAAAAGTTTTAAAGTACATAGTGGCTTTAAGGAATATATGGAATTAATTGAATAACATGTGGTTGGTTGATCCTTTCACAATATAAGTCTCTATATGGATAAAGCAAGGCACTCTACTTCAATTTGAAGAGTGCCTTGTTTGCTTGTTTTACATTATTCTTCCACATCCATGTCCTCTTGAGCTATGTGGAGACAGTAGTTTTGATGACAAGGGGGGAGAAATAAGGAGAGCTGGAAAGGCTTGATACAATTGAATTGGCAAGCCAATTCAATTGTCATGAATAAAGGGCGGGCTTCCAAGGATTGGAGCGTTCCTGATAAGAGGAAGGTTTCATTGTTTGGAAGCCTTTATAAATTATATAGATTAATGAAAGAAAGCAGTAATCAAGCCTATTTGTATTAACTTAATATATTTTCACAAAGAAAATTTTACCTCTTACTTTCAAAAACTTACCACTTAGGTTGTAGCTATTTACATTTTTATAATTACCAATATAATGGCGTTAGTGTGACAATGAAACAATATCTGCAAAAAAATTATAATGTTGTTGTTGACAAATAATATTATATATCATATAGTATTATCAAATCAATAATATTGCAAGCTCTATAAGATTAGGAAGGAATAGTTTTTTGTATCACAGAATCTAATAAAAACAACTTTAAGGGGAGAGAAAGAATGGCAAAGATTATATTAAAGACCAATAAACTCTGTAAGAGCTTTAAATCAGGTACGCAGGAACAACAGGTATTAAAAAATCTTGATATTGAGTTTTATGAAGGGGATTACACTGTTATTATGGGTTCCTCCGGTGCGGGCAAGTCCACCTTACTTTACGCATTGTCCGGGATGGATAGACCGACAAGCGGAGCAATTCACTTTTTTGACGCTGAAATTGCTGATCTAAATAACGATAAGTTGGCGGTATTTCGTAGGAAAAACTGTGGTTTTGTCTTTCAGCAGATGTTCTTACTTGATAACATGAGTATTTTAGATAATATATTAGCAAGTGGCCTGTTAGTAAGAG
>JAEZKE010000045.1 GCA_023436175.1 Methanobacteriota archaeon | reverse complement strand
TTGGTGCTGCAGCTCTTCCAAAACCATTCCATGTTAAAACATCTACTTCTACTGTTGGGTTTCCCCTACTATCTAAAATTTTTCGTACACGGACGTCTTCAATAATACTATCCACAAAAACACCTCTCTTGAAAAAATAGTGGTTATTTTCTAATACCAAGAGGAATTACGCCTTTTTTAAGTTCTAAAGTTGCAATATCTATTGGGTCGAGCGCCCCTTCCACTTCTATTAATGGTTTTGCCCCCATTGATAATTGAAGGGCTCTTGCACCAACAATCCTTGCTTTTTCAAACCTCGTTAGTTCTTCAGATGACATAACATCTTCTCCTGATTCATAACTGAACCTTTTAATTCATAAGTTTAATGGGGCTGCCGAGATTTGAACTCGGGTCGCCAGCATTCCGGTGTGACCATCCCCGATCCAGTTGAAAAAATATTATCTCAAGAATTGTTGATATTTAGTTCAATGGCTGGGAGGATGGACCAAGCTACCCTACAGCCCCTCACCATACTTCAACGTGAGCTATCAACATTCTTCTACAGCAATATTTGGTAATTCCAAGATCATCAAGAACTTCTTTTGGATTTTCCCCGTCTTCTACCCTTTTTTTGTATTCATCAAAAAAAGCAGAGACAACTTTACCACAGCTTATACATCTTATAGGAATCATGTTTTACCATCTTTTAGTTTTTAAATAAATTCCTTTATCTGTAAAAATTACAGAAACTATGTTTAATTAACATCTTTTCTGTATTACAAATCATGTTTTAATATTTTAGTTTTTAAATAAATCCTTTTTGTATAAAAATAGGAAATATTTAAATAAATAAGAATCTTCTTGCATATTATGTTAAAATATAAAAGTTTTTTTTTTGGCAAGAAGATTAAATAAGGGGTTACCTGTAACTTTTCTGCCTTCTAGCTCTGGCTCCTCTTCCACCGTACTTTTTAGGTTCGGATCTTCTAGGGTCACCAACGAGCATAGTTCGGTCATACTGAGTGAATTTTTCTTTTAAATCCATGTCGCTTGTCCACTGTACTAGTCCTTTTGCTATGACCATACGTGCAGCTTCAGCCTGTCCCATTACTCCTCCACCAACAACTTTAACATCTATATCGATATTGTTGATGATGTCTCCAGCAAGCACTAATGGCTCTTTGATTTTGAGTCTTGCAAGTTCTGGATCGTAAAGTTCAACTGGGCGTTTGTTAATTCTGATTCTTCCTTTTCCTTCTCTGAATCTGCCCCTTGCTATTGCAGTTTTCCTTTTTCCGCTTGTGTGAATTACTTTCTTCATATTAACACCTATACTTCAAACTTCGCTCCAAGTAACTTTGAGATTGTTCCAAGTTCGATACTCTTTTTAATATTTTTAGGCATTGCTTCTTCTAACTTAAAGATTTCAGCATTTTCAAATTCTTTTGGTATTCCTACAAAAACTTTAAGTCCTTTGAATGCTTCTCTTCCGCTGGTTTTCCTGTAAGGTATCATTCCTCTTACAGTTCTTCTAAATATATCATCAGGCCTTCTTGGGTATTTTGGTCCCATTTTCCTTGGATTGGATATACTTGCTCTGTCAACTCTTTGTTTATACCTTGCGTATGCCCATTCTTTTGTGCCTGAAATTAAAATTTTTTCGGCATTTAAAATTGTTACGTTCTCACCATTTAGAAGCATCTTGCTTACTGTACTTGCAAGCCTTCCCATGATGAGTCCTTCACCATCTATAATCATAAAATACACCTTTTTTTATAATTACTCGATTATCCTTATTTTATTTCCCTTTGGATTTTCATCGAGAATTTCTGAGATTCCTAAACATTTTCCACCAGCAGCATCTATTTTTTCTTCTGCTCTTTTCGAGAAACTAAGTGCTACCACGTTGACTTTATGATCCAGTTCACCACTTCCAAGGATTTTTCCTGGAACAATAATGGTTTCATCTGGAGATGAATGTCTGTTTATTTTAGATATATTGACTTCTGCATACCTTCTGGTTGATCTTTCAAGCCTTTTTGCGATATCTTTCCATATACTGACATCTTCCTGGTATGACTTATCTTTAAGATTCCCTATAATTTCTGTGATTTTCGGATTTGTCTTTGTAAGTTTCATTTAACTTCCTCCTTTAGAAAATGCCACAATTTTTTCTGATTTATCCTTCAGGATATCACATGCATTTACTAAAACTTCTTCAGGAGATAATGACCCGTCTGTTTCAATTTTGAATATATATTTGCCTTCCTGTGATTCAACATGAACTGATTCCTGCTCACATCCCCTCACACAGGTTTTGCACATTGAGCAGTTCTCGATATCTGTGATAATGATCTTATCTTCAGCCTCATCATATTCCAGTACATTTCTTGGACATTGTTCCACACATTTTCTGCATGCTTCACAGTTGTCATCAATTGTAATTAAAGGATAGTACTTGTATGCACATGTTGTTGTAGGCTGCCATTTGGCATGTTCCATTCCAATTCCGAGTTTTGCTATGGCTTCAAGTTCTACTTCTTCCCCTTCTCTTAATTTTAAAAGTGGAATAGTATCATATACTGGTTTTACAGCTTCATGAGTCGAACTAAGGTCTCCAGAGTAGACTACCTTAGGACCTTTTTCTTTTAAAACTAGAGATACACTGCAGCTTGGACAGCCATTTTCACAGTCACATTCAGATGCTAGTTCAAATGCTTCTATATCTGTTTCAAGTGGTACTAAACCTAATCTGTGAGCTAAAACTTCGTCAAATAGAGCTGCATCATTTTTAATAATTGAAACAGTTTCTATGGCAAGTGTTGGAACTTCGACAGTGCATATTCTTCTTATTGCATTTATAAAAGATACATCTACACCATCGACAATAAATGTGAGTTCATTATCATTTTTTTCTCGAACATCTATCTCCATGTTAGACCCTTCTTCCCCGCTTACCTCCAGGTCTTCCTGTACCGTCATGAGGAATTGGGGTAACATCTTCTATTTTTCCTATTCTGATACCGGCTCTTGCAAGAGCTCTTATTGTAGCTTGTGCACCAGGTCCCGGAGTTCTTGGTCCGTTTCCACCAGGGGCTCTTACT